>JBBSDJ010000176.1:0-5398 GCA_038249555.1 Caulobacterales bacterium | reverse complement strand
CGCAACCACGCGGCGGCGGAGATCTGTATCCAAAGGCTTGCCCATACCCTCCTCCTGTAACTCCGACAGAAGGAATCGAATCAGACTTCGCCCGATATGGGAATCCCAAATCGACTCTCGTTGCGATCAAAACGCTCTAGCGTCCCCTTGCCTATGCCTGACGTCTGAAGGTCCCCGGCCGACGCCTGGAATTCAAACAGGATTTCAGCTGCCGCTCGCGGGGCACTCGCCCACGTAAGCCACGCTGGCGCCGGCCGCGAGGGCTTCGCATTTGTTGCCGTAGGTCTCGCCGTCGCATCCGCAGACCGGCATGTATTCGCGCGTGCAGATGGTAGGTGTCTTGACGCAGGTGCCGGACGCGTCGGCCATGCTGCTGCAAACGCCCACATCGAAGATGCAGGCGAGGCCTTCCGCGCACTGGATGCCCGCGATGCCGCTGCACATCTCGCCAACCGACGCGACCGGACGGCTCGCTTCAGCCGCAGGGGCCTCTTCGGTCACTTTCTTGAAGTGGCCGCAACCGGCCAGGAGGGTCAAGGAAAGGGCAAGAAGGGCGAGTCGCATGGGCCGGTCTCCTGATTTCAGGAGAGCCTGCGACTCGCGCCGTTTCTTGGCAAGTCCTGCCGCTTACTTCGCGCCGGCCGCGACCGAGGCGAAGATGTTCTGGCCATGCTCGCCGCCGGACTTGAAGGCCGGGCGGGTGGTGCTGACGTCGGTGATCTGGCCCCACTTGGCGGCGACCGCTTCGGCGGTGAGGGCCTCACCTGCGCCGACGAACACGCCGGCGGTTTCGACAATACGGGCCATCGAGAAGGCGCCGGCGCCGGCCGACAGGATCATGCCGGTCGGGGCATCTTCCTTGACGAGGTTGATGACACCGGGGGTCACGTAGTCCGGCTTCAGCGCCGTCAGCATCTGCTCGGACATGATGTCTTCGGTCATGCGGGTTGCAGCAATCGGGCAGACAGCGTTGATCTTGATGTCGTTTTTCGCGCCTTCGATCTTCAGCGTGTTCATGATGCCGATCACGCCGAGTTTGGCGGCGCCGTAGTTGGCCTGGCCGAAGTTACCGTAGAGACCCGTCGACGAGGTGGTGACGACGATCCGGCCATAGTTCTGGGCCTTCATGATGTCCCAGGCGGCGTGGATCGGCAGGAAGCTGCCGCGCAGGTGGACGGCTAGGACGAGGTCGATGTCGTCGACCGACATCTTGGAGAACGACCGGTCGCGCAGGATGCCGGCGTTCGCGATGATGATGTCGATCCGGCCCCACTTGGCCATCGTGTCGTCGATCATTTTCTTTACGCCGTCGACATCCGACACCGACGAGCCGTTGGCGATCGCTTCGCCGCCGAAGGCCTCGATTTCCTGGACGACGGCCCTCGCCGCATCCGAACCGCCGCCGGAGCCGTCGCGCGAGCCGCCCAGGTCGTTGACGACCACTTTGGCGCCGCGGCGGGCGAGTTCAAGCGCGTGGCAACGGCCAAGGCCGCCACCAGCACCGGTGACGATGGCAACGCGGCCGTCAAAACGGATCTCGGACATGGGGGGCTCCTGAAACGGTTGTATGATTTGGGCGGTGTCACACCAGACGTTCACGTCAACGTCAAGCACGTCCGCTGCGTCACCTCGCCCGAAGCGCGATCAAAGAGGCGTGACATATCCCTCGGTCAATCTTGCCACGGTTAATCCGGCATGATTTTCTCAGTTCTGAAACAGCACTCGGGAGGAAACCATGCTGGCCTACGTGACTCTGGGAACGAACAACAAGGACAAGGCGCTCGCTTTCTATGACGCCGTGCTCGGCGAAATGGGCGCGAAGCGCTTTTTCGCGAACGAACGCCTGCAATTCTATGGCGTCGGCCCTGGCCAGCCGATGCTCGGTATCGGCGACGCCTATGATCAGAAAGCTGCCACGGCCGGCAACGGCGTCATGCCGGCGCTCGCCTGCGCCAGCAAGGAAGTCGTGGACAAGGTCTATGCCAAGGCGATCTCGATGGGTGCCACCGATGAAGGCGCACCCGGCAACCGGATGCCGACCTTCTATGGCGCCTATTTCCGCGATCCGGACGGCAACAAGATCTGCGTCTGCAAGCTTGGCTAAGCCAGGTAAACGAGCCTTCGGCAAAACCCTCCGGCTACCGCCGGAGGGTTTTTCTTTGGCGGGTTACTCCGGCCGGTCGTCTTCCAGCTTGCCCGCATAGAAGGTGCGCAGGTCCGCGGCTAGGGCGTCGAGGGCGGGCTCATTGAGGTACATCATGTGGCCCGCCTGATAGTAGGTCATCGCCACGCGCTCCTGAGGAATGCCGTAGCGGGCAAAGGTGATCTCGGCGTCGAAGAAGGGCGTGATCATGTCGAAATAGCCGTTGGCAACCCAGACCTTCATCGCCGTGTTCTGGCGCATCGCCGTGGTCAGCTGGGCCGAGACGTTCAGGTAGTGCGGCTCCCAATATTCGCCCTCCGGCACATCGCGGTAGTTCCAGTTCGTCGACGCCGCCTCGCTGGAAATCATGTAGGGCCTGTCCATCTTCACGCCCAGATCCGCGGAGAGATACTGGTTCAAGAGCGCCGAATAGGCCGAACCGATAGCGTAACCTGAAACGTCCGCCTCCGGAGTTTCCGCCACATCGTCGGCCTCGTCGCCGAGATAGCGCCCGTCAAGGCGCCCGAGGGCCACGCCCTTGTCGCGCAGCAGCTCCTTCTGGAAGCGCGGCATCAGGATCTTGAGATCGGAAGACTCGATGTACGCGGGCGAGAGCCCTGTGAAATAGGCCAGGCGCTCGCGGATCCGGACGCGCTCGTCGGGTGCGAGCGTCGCGCCTCTCCACAGCGCGGGCCCGTACTCGTCGCGTGCGAAGGCGCGCGCTTCGGCGAGGAACTGGTCCTGAGGCACGCCCGCTCCTGCGCGGCCGTGATACTGCGCCGCTGCGGCCATGCTCGGCAGGTAGGTGATGTAGGAATAGACGTTGTCGTGGACGGACGTGGAGCCTTCATAGTCCAGCGCCTGCGAGATCAGCACCAGCCCGTTGAGCGCAATGTCGACATCGCCGGTCAGCATCCGGTTGGCGAGATAGGCCGCGCGCGTCGTGCCGAAGCTTTCGCCGATCAGGTATTTGGGCGCGTTCCAGCGCTTGTGGTCGGTGATCCAGACACGGATGAATTCCGCAATCGAGCTGCCATCGCCTTTTTCGCTCCAGTAATCCTTGTCCTCACCCTTGCCGACGGCGCGGCTGTAGCCGGTGCCGACCGGGTCAATGAACACGAGGTCGGTCACGTCGAGGATCGACAGCGGATTGTCGCGCAGGACATAAGGCGCTGCGCCGTCATCGGCGTCTGCATCGCTCGCCACCTGCACGCGCTTCGGGCCGAGCAGGCCCATATGCAGCCAGACCGAGGCCGAGCCCGGCCCGCCATTGAAGACGAATGAGACCGGGCGCGGCCCGCTGACGTTTTCGCGGATGTAGGAGATGGTGAACAGGCTCGCGCCAGGCTCGCCCTCGTCATTCCGGATATGGGTTTCGCCCGCTTCCACGCGGTAGGTGATCTTCTGTCCGCCGAATGTGCCGGTATGGGTGGACTTGAACATCACCGGTTCCGGAACCGGCTTTGCGAGTTTCTCCGCTTCGGCTTTTTCGTCAGCGGCCTTGCCGGAGGCTGGTTCGGCGAAGGCCGGGCCGGACGAAGCGACCAACAGCGCAAAGATCAAGGCCTGGAGTTTCATGTTGGCGTTCAGCCCTTCAGTTTTGGTCGCGCGGGCCTCTCAACATGGCTCGCCAGACGTTTGATATCAAAGGCAAAACCTAGGCCCGCTTCCGGCGCGCGTCAAACACCCACCTTGGCTCAACTGACGCTGACGGCCACCGGCGCGCTGACCGGTCCGATACGCGTCCAGGCTTCGATCCGGTAGTTGCCCGGCGGCAGGATCAGCGGCAGCCGGTCGCCCGGCAGCAACATCAAACGGTCTTCCGGCACGGCGAGATCCGGATCGCCCACGCGGCGCGCCTCGATGAGGACGGGAAGGTCAGATGCCAGCAGTGCAGGCGGTACGCTGACGACGTTTTCGCCTTCGCTGCGGCCCGAAGTCAGCCGGCCTTCCTTGATCGCGGCGCGCGGGATGGCAAACACCATGTCGGCCGGCGCGCCTTGCGCGGCGCCATCGCCATGCGAAGGCACAAAGGCTGGTTCAGAATCTGCCGGCGCGCAGGCGGACAGCGAAACGACGAGCGGTGCCCGGCCTGTCTGCGCGGCGACAGTGTCCTTCAGCGAAATCATCGCGGACGGATCCGCTGATCGCTCGACATGAATGATGACGCGGGCCTGCGGCGCGTTCGCGAAGACGCGGCGGCTGACCTGTTCGGCGAGCGCGGCCTGGCGGCGAACGGATTGCTCGGCGGGACTGAGCGAGGACAGCTCGCGCGAACTCGTCCACCAGACACCGGCATCCACGAGCTGCAGGCCGCCGCGCTTCACTTCGCGGATCAGGCGCCCGTGTCCGGGATCGCGTGTGACGAGCCCTTCCGACACCAGCAGCACATCCGGATGCGCCGCGCCGCCGGGGCCCAGCGTCAGGCCGTCATCGGCATAGGCCGTGAAGCCGTCCGAGGCGAGGCGGGTGACGAGGTCTTTCAGGAAAGCGGTTTGCGAGGCCGCGTACCGGTCGCTTTCGACAATCACGATCTGGCTGCCGGCGGCGGCGCGCGCGATCATCTCGATCGGTTCGACCCATTGCTGCGGGCACCCGTTGACCATTTCGGCGTCAGGCACGGTATCGACCAGGTCATCGCGGCCCATCGCGCGCAGCACGTCTGCCAGCTTGCCATCCGAGGACGGACTTGCGCCTGCAAGGTAAAGGTCTGCCTGGCCAAAGAAGAACGCCCGTGCTTCGCCGGCAAGATCGGCGTCCACATGCCAGTCGCGGTCCGGCGCAGTGGCGGGGATGTCGCTCGCCAGCATGACGCGCAGCTCCGGCGTCTGCGCGGAGCACGCAGCAAGCCAGAGCGCCATCAGGATAGCCGTGCGTCTGGGCATGCGTGGGGAGGTCCTTCTGCCGACGGTTACAGGTTGCGTCCGGCAATCCCCCTGCCGCGTCAACGCAACTCGCCCGGTGGGCTAGGCGATGGCTGCCCAATGCAGCCGCGAAGCGAATGACGCGGCGAGCCGGTTGCCATTGCCTTCTTTCCAACCGGCAAGGTGGCCGCTAAGCCTGCTGAAGGGTGCTAGTCTTGAGGGAGGCGCGTTTGACCATGCCGGCAGGGTACGAATGGGGTTGGGACAATGGCCGCGCGCTGATCGGCATCCTCGTGATCTACGCCCTCTGCTGGGCGCTGTCGTCCAATCGCAAGGCGCTGCCGTGGAAGATCATCCTTGGCGCGACGTTCCTGCAATTCAGCTTTGCGCT
>JBBSDJ010000175.1:0-5403 GCA_038249555.1 Caulobacterales bacterium | reverse complement strand
GCGGGGCCGTCATTCCTGTGCGGGATCGAGCGACACTTCAACCGGGCTCGAGATGAAACCAGGAGTCTGAAACATGAAACGTCTTATCACCACTGCCGCCGCGGCCCTGATGGTCTTCAGCCTCGGCGCCGCGCATGCGGACCCCCGCAACCGGGTGCGCGTCGACCAGTCGGGCTGGAACAATGGCGCCGCCGCCGCCCAGCAAGGCGACCGCAACGGCACCGTCATCGTGCAGGGTGGCCGCGGCCAGTACGCGCGCGGCGTCCAGTCCGGCTACAACAACTTCCTGCGCATGGACCAGTACGGCACGCGCAACAGCGTCACGACGGGCCAGATCGGCGAGAACAACTTTGCCGTCACCGGGCAAGAAGGCCGCAACCTGCGCGCCGACACCCTGCAGACCGGCTATGGCAACGTTTCCGGCATCGCCCAGATCGGCACCAACAACAGGGCCGTGGCGGACCAGGACGGCTATAACAACACGTCCGGCATCATCCAGGTCGGCAATGGCCAGGATGTGACAGTGCGCCAGCGCGGCGAAGGCAACATCTCCGTGGTCGTGCAGAGCGGCTACAACTGACGCCTCGCGCGGGGAGGCCGCTGCGCCTCCCCGCAACGCCCTCCCAAGGAGACACGCGGATGAAAACCTCATTGATTGCGGCTGCGCTCGCGCTGGTCACGGCCTGCGCGGTGCAGACCCCTGCCGAAGTGCACACGGTAACGCTGCCGGAAACATCTTCCGTGGCGGCTGAATTCGTCAAAGGCGAGCGGGCCATCCCTGACTCGTCAGCGGACTGCAAGATTCGAGAGACGCGAACGGCGAATGGCGTGCGCCTCGAAGCGATCGTGCAGGCGAACTACGCGGTACGCGGATCATACGACTTCACCGTGACGGCGCAGGGCCCCGGCGGCTCTTCTGACGTGACGCAAGGCGGCGAGGTCGACCTGGCGGACGGCGAGAGCGCCACCGTCGGCTCGGCGGAGTTCTCCGGCGGGCGCTACCGCGCCGTGCTGACACTGCGCGATGCGGGCGGCGAACTTTGCTCCACTGAACAGCTTTCCTAGGAGACCACGATGATCCGTTCCCGCAAGATGATGCTCGCCAGCCTGGCGCTCGCGGTCTGCGCGATGCCGCTTGCCGCCCACGCCGATCAGGGGCGCGGATACCCGAGGCAGTTCCTGGGCGACCGGCTGCGCGAGCAGAGCGTGGCATCGCCGGCGCCTGCGCCAAACCGGGTCTCGGTCGCGCAGCAAGGCAGCGGCAACGGCGCCGGCGTGCTGCAGACAGGCACCGCGAACACCGCCGGCATCCTTCAGTTCGGCCAAGGCAATACCGGCGTGATTACGCAGGACGGCTCAAACAATACGGCGTGCCTCATCCAGGCGGGACGCAATCTCAACGGATCGGTTCAGCAGGTCGGCGACAATCAGAGCGATGGCCTGCTGCAGACCCGCTGGGGCTCCGAAGTGGTACCGGTGCAGCTTTGCTCAGCCGATACGACACGGCGGGATCTTAGGGCCTATGCGACGCCAAATCCGCGAGCTGATGTGCGTACGCGGGCGCGACCGATGGCCCAGCGGCAATAGGCACCGGAGCCGGCTAGTCCGCCGCGCACCGCCCGCCGGTGACCTGTTCGACCACGGACGGATCGCCATCCGTCTGGGCCGGCGTGATGCCGAGCGCGCACGCGATCATCCCGTAGACATTGACGTTTTCGAAGGGGGCGGCGGTTTCGCCTTGCGGGAAGATCGGACCGGCAGCCACGAACGTGGCCGCCATCGAGGGATCGAGATTGTCATAGCCGTGGTTGCCGGGGATCGGAGCGCGCCAGCCGCCGACATTCGTGCTGCGCAACAGCCAGCCGGGATCGGCAACGGCGAACAGGTCCGGCCCGCGCGTGGGGTGGTCGAGATGGTAGTGGGCGGGCATCGCGCCGCGCCGGTAGACGCGGATTTTTTCGGAGGCGGCGGAGAGGCCGTTGTAGGCGGCCTCGAGCGCCGGGCCTTGGCCGTAAATCTGCAAGGACGGATGGCCCGAGCCGGCATAGGGGCCTACGAACTGAGTGACGACGAGCTGGTCGAGATCGATATACTCGCCGACATCGAGCACCTGTTCGGGCGGCGTGTAGGCCATGCCGTGATCCGACACGACGATGATCGTGGTCGAGTCTGTCAGGCCGCGCGCCTCGAGGCCGGCAATGAGCTGGCCCACGAAGTCATCGACTTCGGTAACGGCGGCTTTTGCTTCGCCCGAATTGGGACCGGTATAGTGGGTGACGGTGTCGATGCGGTCGAAATAGACGGCGGCGAAGCGGGGGCGGTCGGCGTCGGGCACATCATACCAGGCGAGCACTTCGTCGATGCGTTCCTGATAAGGCTTCTCGTGCTGGTAGGGTGTCCAGATGGACGGGCGGATGCCTTCATGAGGCACTTCCGAGCCTAGCCAGAACATGATCGCGGTTTTCAGGCCCTGCTTCTCTGCAGTCACCCAGATCGGCTCGCCCTGCCACCAGCGTTCTTCCTGCGGGCCAGTGGTGGGCTGGAAGAACTCCTTTGCTTCGGCGTCATATGGATTATTGGCGACCATTCCATGGTTTTCGGGATAGAGGCCAGTGGCGAGGGAATAGAAGTTGACGAAGGTGACGCTTGGCATCACCGGGATCATCGCTTCAGCCTTTACGCCCCTGGCAGCAAGAGCGGCGAGATTCGGCGCATCCCAGCCGAGCATTTCGGGGCGAAAGCCGTCGAGGCCGATGAGGAGCACGCGCTGTGTCGGCGCGGCGTCGGCGACGACAGGCGCAGCGGCCTCGACCTGCACAGCGGCCGGTGCGTGGGTGCAGCCGGCGAGGACGAGGAGGCCGAAGGCGGCGGCGAGCGTTGCGCGTTGCCAGTTCATGACGGGTTCCTTGCGGGATGCGAATCGAGGGTCCGGGCGAGTTAGCCCCCGTTTGACACAGGCTTGTGAAGGCGCGCGCTGAAAAATGCGTGACGCAGGCGGCAAACGCTCTAAAAAACGATCACGTTCAGAAAACACCCGGGGAGATGCCCATGTTGCGCACGCAGAAATTCCGCCCGTTCCTGTTCGGCCTGTCGGCCCTCGCCCTTGCCGCCTGCGCGCAGACGGGCACCGCGCCGGACGCCGCCGTCACTGAAGCAGCGCCTGAAGCTGCGTCTGCCCGCATCACCAAAGGCAATCTCGTGATCGAAGGCGTGCCGGAAGCCTCTGCCGAATTGAAGGAGCGCCTGACCCGCTACGAAAACGTGCGCGGGCACGGCTTCCAGGACTGGACCGGTGAAGGCGGCATCCTGATCTCGACCCGGTTTGCCGATGTCAGCCAGATCCATGAAGTGCGCTTCCCCGGCGGCGCGCGCCGGCAGCTGACATTCTATACCGAAACCGTCGGCTCGGCAGATGTCAGCCCCGAAGGCGGCGCCTTCCTGTTCGCCAAGGATCGCGGCGGCGACGAGTATTACCAGTCCTACCGGTTCGATCTCGGCAGCGGCGAGATCACGCAATACTCCGAGCCCGGATCGCGCAATGGCAGCGCGTTATGGGCCGATGATGGCAGCGTGGTCGCCTGGGCCCGCACCTCGGCGGGCGATCCCAACAACGACATCCTTATCGCCAACCCGGCAGACCCCGCGAGCCGCCGCGTTGTGCTGGAAGGCGAAGGCGCGATTGGCCCGGTCGACTGGTCGGCGGATGGCAAGACGCTGGTGCTGCAACGCTATGTGTCGGTGGCCAAGAGCCATATCTTCAGCCTGGACGTCGCGACCGGCACGCTGACCGAGATCAATGCCGGCGACGAGGTCGCCTATTCCGGCGCGTCCATCCTTGCGGACGGATCGGTACTGACGGTGACCGACAAGGACAGCGAGTTCCAGAACCTGGTGCGCATCGCACCGGACGGGACGATGACGAACTATACCGCCGATATCGGCTGGGATGTGTCCGACTGGGCGCTGTCGCCGGACGAGAAGACGGTGGCCTTCACGCTGAACGAAAACGGCCTCGGCACGATCCGCCTGCTGGACGTGGCGAGCGGGCACGTGCGCCCCGGCCCGACGCTGCCGGTAGGCATTGCCAGCGGGCTGGTCTTCTCGCCGAGCGGCGCACAGATCGGTTTCACCTTCAACGGCGCGACGAGCCCCGCGGATGCCTGGTCGTTCGACATCGCGACCTTGAACCTTACGCGCTGGACCGAGGCGGAGACCGGCGGGCTTGACCCGAAATCGTTCCTCTCGC
Source organism: Caulobacterales bacterium (assembly GCA_038249555.1). GTDB lineage: Bacteria > Pseudomonadota > Alphaproteobacteria > Caulobacterales > Hyphomonadaceae > Hyphomonas. The sequence continues at coordinate 1,157 of JBBSDJ010000175.1, read as the reverse complement.
CCGAGATGATGACCTACACGAATGCAGACGGCATGGACATTCCGGCCTTCATCTATACGCCGGACGGCCCGGGGCCGCACCCGGTGATCATCTCCATCCATGGCGGCCCGGAAAGCCAGGCGCGGCCGACCTTCACCTCCACCTACCAGTACTGGGCCAAGGAGCTGGGCATTGCGGTGATCGTGCCGAACGTGCGCGGATCCTCCGGGTACGGAAAGACCTATGTGTCGCTGGACAATGGCCTCAACCGCAAGAAATCCGTCGAAGACATCGGCGCGCTGCTGGACTGGATTGCCACGCAGCCGCAGCTGGACGCGTCCAAGGTGGTTGTGCATGGCGGATCGTATGGCGGCTACATGGTGCTCGCCTCGATGATCGACTACGGCGACCGGCTGGCAGCTGGCGTGAATATCGTCGGCATCTCGGACTTCAAGACCTTCCTCGAGAATACCGAAGGCTACCGCGTGGACCTGCGCCGCGTGGAATATGGCGACGAACGCGACCCGGCGGTCGCGGCCTTCTTCGACGAGATTTCGCCGCTGAAGAATGCCTCGAAGATCACCAAGCCGCTGTTCATCATTCAGGGCTTCAATGATCCGCGCGTGCCCTATACCGAGGCCGAGCAGATCCTGTCGGCGGTGAAGGCCAACGGCGTGAGGGCCTGGTTCATGATGGCGATGGACGAGGGCCACGGCTTCCGCAAGAAATCCAACCGCGAAGCCCAGCGCGAGGCGGAGACGCTGTTCCTGCAGGGCGTGCTGGGGATCGATTAGGAAAGAGGCAGCGAACGGCGGCAGTCGGCCTGACCTAGCGGTACCACTGGCTCCGCGAACGCTTCCGGCCTAGCTACTCGCGCAGCACAGCGCTGTGGGAGACCTTGCCTTGATCACACTGCATCATTTGGAGAAATCCCAGTCCATCCGTATCCTCTGGCTGCTCGAGGAGCTGGGGGTGCCCTACGAGATCAAGCTGTATGACCGTGATCCGAACACGCGGCTGGCGCCGCCGGCCTACAAAGCGATCTCGCCGCTCGGGACGGCGCCGGTGATCACCGACGGGGCGGTGACGCTGGCCGAGACCAACGCGATCATCGACTATATCCTGGACGGCCAGCCCGGCAGCCCGCTGCGCCCGAAACCGGGCGATGCCAACCGCGC
>JBBSDJ010000174.1:0-5476 GCA_038249555.1 Caulobacterales bacterium | reverse complement strand
TGTCACATGTCGTATAACACGTTTGGCCATCTTTTTCGTGTCACCACCTGGGGTGAGAGCCATGGGCCCGCGCTGGGCTGTGTGGTGGACGGCTGCCCGCCGGGGCTCGCTCTGGACGCGGCGTTCATCCAGGACTTTCTCGACAAACGCCGGCCAGGCACCTCGCGCTTCGTGACGCAGCGGCAGGAAGCCGATCTGGTAAAGATATTGTCCGGCGTGTTCGAAGACGACCGCACGGGCGGGCCGGTGACGACGGGTACGCCGATTTCGCTGATGATCGAGAATACCGACCAGCGCAGCAAGGATTACCGCGAGATCCGCGACCGGTATCGCCCCGGCCATGCCGACTATGCGTATGACGCAAAGTATGGCGTGCGGGATTATCGCGGCGGCGGGCGCAGTTCAGCGCGCGAGACGGCCGCAAGGGTGGCGGCAGGCGCGGTGGCGCGGCGGGTGCTGGGTGACGCGGTCGTGATCCGGGGCGCGGTGGTGCAGATCGGACCGCACATGATCAATCCCGAGGCCTGGGACTGGGACGAGACGCAGAACAATCCGTTCTGGTGTCCCGAGAAGGAGATGGTCGCGGTGTGGGAAGCGTTTCTCGACGAGACGCGCAAGGCGGGCTCCTCTGCGGGCGCCATCGTGCAGGTCGAGGCGAGCGGCGTGCCGGCCGGCTGGGGCGCGCCAGTTTACGGCAAGCTCGACGCGGAACTTGCGGGCGCGATGATGGGCATCAATGCGGCCAAGGGCGTCGAGATCGGCGCGGGCTTTGCGGCGGCCTGGATGAGCGGCGAAGAGAATGCCGACGAGATGCGCGCCGGCAATGACGGCCCCTCTTTCCTCGCCAACAACAATGGCGGCGTGGCGGGCGGCATCTCAACCGGTCAGGATGTGGTCGTGCGGATTGCGATCAAGCCGACCTCGTCGATCCTGAACGAAGTGCGTTCGGTGACCCGCGACGGCGAGGAGGTGGATGTGCGCACGATCGGGCGGCATGATCCGTGCGTCGGCATCCGCGCGGTGCCGGTGGCCGAGGCGATGATGGCCTGCGTGCTGGCGGACGCGAAACTGCGCCACCGGGGCCAGACCGGACGCTGAAACGAAAGAGCCCCCGTGCGTTCTGCACAGGGGCCCTCGTTGGTCATCCGTGAACGGATGCCTAGAACTTCACGACACCGCCGATGGTGAACACGTCGGCTTCGCCGTCGTCACCTTCGTAACGCGAGGCATCCAGACGAACGCCGAGGCGCTCGGTCAGGAAGAGTTTGCCGCCAACGCCGTAGGCGAGGCCGTCCACGTCGGCGGATGCGCTGGCGAGGCCCGGCACTTCAGCCGAGAACTCGGAGGTGGCGTAACCGGCGCGGCCGAACAGTTCAAAACGCTCCGTGACCGGCGCGCGCAGGACGCCGAAGGCGCCGAAAGACTGCTCGAGTTCAACGGTGGCCGGTCCGACGTCTGCGTCGTCGATGCCGATCGACACTTCACCTTCAGCGCCGAGGTAGCGGTTGAAGAAGTAGGTGCCACGGCCGGTCAAAGCGCCAAGTTCGGCGCCATCTTCGTCGAACTGGGAATAGCCGCCGCTGAGCTCGAGGTTGCCCTGGGCAACAGCGATCGGTGCAGCGAGAATGGCGGCGAGGGATACGAGTGCAAGTTTCATTTTTTATTCTCCGTACTCTGTACTTGTGCGCAACTGCGCGCCGCTGAAGTAGCAACGGAAATCGCCGCCGCCAGCTTGCGATGCAGTAATGTGGAGCTTTGGGCAGAGGCCTGTGGCCGGCAGAGCACAGATTATGAAGCCATTGTAATCTTGTCAGATGGCGCGCGGATTACCATGCGGCGGGCGGCGCCATGTGGTGACTTTCGTGAGGAAGGCGAGCGTCTCGCGTTCCTTTACAAACCCTTGCGTTTCAACGGTTTCCACAAGATTCCAGCCGAGATAGCCCTTGTAATAGGGCTCGTGGAAACCATGAGGGAAATACTCGAGCAATCCGTCCATCGCAGGATAGTCCCCGAACTGGACACTGTCGGCGAGGACCAACAGGCCGCCCGGCTTCAGTACACGGAATATCTCTGCAAGGACCTTTGGCCGGATTTTCGGCGGCAGTTCGTGGAACAGGAAAATAGAGACCACGATATCCTGAGACGCAGGCTCCAGCGGCATCGCTTCGGCGGCGTCCTGTATCACCTCCACCTGGCGCCAGGGCGCGAGGCGCGCGCGGGCCGCGTCGGTGTAGGAGGGTGACAGGTCAAGCCCGGTGGCGCGCAGTTTCGGATAGACCTCCAGCACCTTCTCGAGGAAGCGGCCATTGCCGCAGGCGACGTCCAGCAGACGCTGCGTGCGCTGGTCGCGGCCCTTCAGTTCGCGGCTGATTTCGGCGAGCGCGGCGCGGCGCATGGCGTCCGCGGTGCCGGAGAACAGTGCCTCGACCTGCGTGTCGTAAAGCTCGGCGCTTTCCTCGGTGAACCAGCCGCCGGACTGGTAGTGGAAATTCTGCAGGTAATAGGCGGGGTAACGGTTGGTGCCTTCGGGTACCTGTGCGCGGATTTCCGTGCCGTCGCGGGCGAGGCGGCGGCGGTTCACTTCGGAGGCGTCGCGCAGGAAGGCCTGGGCGGATTTCAGCGCCTTGGGCAGGTCTGCGGCGCGCAGGTCCAGCGGCGGCGGATAGAGGCCCGCTTCGACATTGGCGCGGTCCTGCATGAAAAGGCGCAAGTACGCCTTGCGCAGTTCCGACAGGTCCGGACGGCCGCGCGTCGGGCGGAACTCGGGCTCGCCGGGACGGTCAAACCCGCCGGACTGGCTGCGGGCCGCCTGCATCTGCGCGGCGTACCAGGCGGTGCGAATGCCCTGCCCGGCGGCGTAGCGTGCCCGGCTGGCAGTCTTGGCGGCGCGGTCCAGAAGTCCCATGAGGGGAATATGTAGAGCGGATCCGCCCTAGTCCAGCCTTCAGGCTCTGTTCAGGTTGGCGGGGGCAGTTTGGGCCCCGAAACTGGCGCACCCTGCCCCGTGACGCCGAAGGAGACTGGTGATGTTGAAGCTCTCGATCGCTGCTGGCAGCCTTGGCCTGATGGCCCTTGCCCTGCCGATGCAGGCGCAAGCACAGTATAGCTATCCCTACAGCGACCCCGGCGTGCGCAACGTGCAATGCGAACGCGAGCGCTCGGACGATTCGGCGGCCGGAACGATTGTCGGCGCCCTCGCCGGCGCGCTGATCGGCGGCGCGATTGGCAACAATATCGAGAATGACCGCGAGTACACCCGGTACAACCGGCGCGGGCGCCCGGTTGAAACCTACCGCGAAGGACGCAGCGAATCCGGCAACGTGGCCGTTGGCGCCGTGCTCGGCGCGCTGGTCGGCGGCGCGGCGGGCAACTCGATTGCCAAGGACACCGGGCCGGACTGCCAGGTGGCCTATGCGCCTTACAACTATTCGTCAGCACCCACGGGCTCGATCCCCCGCACGACGCAGGGCCTGTATGGCGGGCCTGAAGTGATGGGGCGCGGCGGCTACAGCGACAGCTATCCGGCAGCCTATCCCTCTGCACCGTCCTACCCGGATTACCGCGACGAGCCGCGCTATGAAGCGCCCGCGCGCGATTGCCGCGTCATCCAGCGCGAGACGCGCCTGCCCGACGGCGACGTGCAGCGTGATCCTGTGACCGCCTGCTATGATGACCGCACGCGCGAGTGGCGCATCCAGGATGGGTATACGGACGATCCTTACGGTTATTGACGTCTAGCACAGACCAGCCATTCCCTGTTGCCATCGCCGCCGGGAATGGGGCTGGGCTGGGGCGCCTCGACGCGCCAACCCGCTGACATCAGGTAGGTGAGGAACTCGCCGAGCGCGGTTTCTGTCGCGGCGTCATCGGTGACGAGGCCGCCTTTTCCGACATTTGCCGGGCCGACTTCGAATTGCGGCTTGAACAGCGCGATCAGCGTGGCCGGTTTTGCGGCGAGCGCCATCGGCACGTACAGCACCTTGGCGAGTGAGACAAAGCTCAGATCACAGACGATCAGCTGCGGCGCTCCGGCAAGGTGCGCGGCCGTCAGGTCGCGCGCGTTGAGGCGCTCGTGCGAGGTGACGCGGGCGTCGCCCGCGATCTTCGCGTGCAGCTGGCCATGGCCGACATCGACGCAGGTGACGTGCGCAGCTCCGGCGCGCAGCAGCACATCCGTGAAGCCGCCGGTGGAGGCGCCGAGATCAAGGCATTGCAAACCGGCCGGATCGACGCCGAACACATCCAGCGCGCGTGCCAGTTTCAGGCCGCCGCGCGAGACATAAGGGTGGGCCGCTTCGGACTGGATGACAGCGTCCCGTGACAGGCTTTCGGAGGGTTTGGCGATAGTCTTGCCGTCCGCGATGACGAGGCCGGCGGCGATGGCGGCCTGCGCCGCGGCGCGGCTGCCGAAATGGCCGAGCGCAACCAACATCTTGTCGGCGCGTTCGGTTTGAGGCGGTTGAGGGTCTGACATTCCGGTTCTCTGCCCTATACTGGAACCAGAATCGACAGGAGTATCGACATGCTGAAGCAGTTTCTCATCGCCGCCCCCGCACTGGCCCTCGCCGCTTGCGGACATGGCGGGCATCATGGCCACGAGGTGCGCAGCGAGGACCATGGCGAGCACATGATGCACACGCCCGAAGCCGGCGCGTCCCCGATGGTCAAGGAACTGGCCAAGGCGAGCGCGTCAATTCTTGGCGCAGACGGCAAGGAAATCGGCCAGGCGCGGTTCGAGCAGGGCCGGACCGGCCTGCTGATCCGGATGGAAATTGCGCCCGGCGGCCTGACGCCCGGCTGGCACGGCCTGCACCTGCATGAGACAGGCGACTGCTCGGATGTCGGCGCCTACCAGCTGTCCGGCGGCCACCATGGCAAGGAAGCCGGGGCGCACGGGCTCATGAACCCGGATCTCGGCCCGGAAGCCGGCGACCTGCCGAACGCCTGGGCGGCGGCGGATGGCTCGGCGGGCTATGAGGCGTTCACGGTTCTCACGGAACTGGTCCCTGCGCTGGGCGGGGATGGCCTGTCGATCCTCATCCATGCCGCCGAGGATGATCACCGCTCGCAGCCGATTGGCGGCGCCGGTGCGCGGGTGGCGTGCGGCGTGATTACAAGGACGGACGGCTAGGCTTTCCGGCCTGCGCCAAACAACAGCGCCAGCCCCCGGATCACGAATCCGGCGGCGGCGCCTGCTGGACCGGTGACCATGGCGGGGGCAAAAATGTTTGTCGCCATGCCGTCGAGCCAGACCATGAAACTGGCGCCGATGAGGGCGCCGATCAGCGCGCCGCCGATCATCCACAGCGGAAAGCCGCCGAGGCCGCGATTGAGTGCGCTGGCGCCTGAGGCGATGCCGAGGCCGCGCAGGATGCCTTGCACGAGCCGGAAGACCACACCCGTCAGGACCGCGAATACGGATGCCAGGATGAAGTGTTGGTTGCCCGCGTAGACCAGCGCGAACGCGATGATTGCG
>JBBSDJ010000173.1:0-5521 GCA_038249555.1 Caulobacterales bacterium | reverse complement strand
GGTCGGCATGATCATCACCTTCACCGCGATCACGATCTACGGTGCAGGCGATCCGAAACTCATGGCTGACGGTATCTCGACCGCTCTCGTGACGACGGTGCAAGGCCTCATCGCGGCTATCCCGCTGGTTCTCATCCACGCTGTCGTCGCTTCGATGGCTCGCGGAAACCAGCAGATCCTCGACGAACAAGCCGCTGGCATCATCGCCGAAAAAATGGAGTCGCTGCACGGGGGCCGGGCATAAGCCCGCCCCTTAACAGCCCTGGAGGATTACCCCATGCTGGGTCTTGATGCTCTACAGGCCTTTCTGGATCGCGGCGGCCCTGTGTTGCTGATCATCATGGCAGCCACATTCTTCATGTGGGCCCTGATTCTGGAACGGTTTTTCTACTTCCGTTTTGCCCATAACCAGATTGCTGCAGAAGCTGTTGCCGAGTGGCGTGCGCGTTCCGACAAGAAGTCCAAGCTCGCCCACTGGGTGCGTGAGAAGCTCGTGTCGGAAGTTCGCCAGAAGGCCGAAGAAAACGTCCAGCTGACCAAAGCCATGGTCGCGCTGGCCCCGCTTCTCGGCCTGCTCGGTACCGTGACGGGCATGGTGTCGGTGTTCGACATCATGGCCATCACAGCGGGCGCAGATGCGAAGGCCATGTCGGCCGGCGTATCCCGGGCCACGATTCCCACGATGGCGGGCATGGTGGCTTCCCTTTCCGGCGTTCTGATCACGTCGGGCATGGACCGCAAGGTGAACCGCTCGGTGCAGCAGGTCGAAGACCAGATGGAGATCAGCTGATGCGCGGCCGTAGTACCAGACAAGCTGAGTCAGCTGAAATCGACCTCACGCCGATGCTCGACGTGGTGTTCATCCTGCTCATCTTCTTCATCGTGACATCGACCTTTGCCCGCGAAGAGGCGATCGGCCTTGAGCCGCCGCCCCCTCCGGCACCGGACCAGCTTGACCAGCCCCAGGTTCCGGCGATCCTGATCTACGTGGACGAGAGCAACCTGATCACCGTCAACGGCCGTCTGGCCGATATCAGCTCGGTGCGTGCGAATATTGAGCGTGTCATCGCAGAAACGCCTAATAGTTCTGTCATCATCCAGGCGCATCCCAAGGCGAAGAGCGGCGTGATCGTGAAAATCCGGGACGAGGCATACAATGCCGGGTTCCGCGAACGCGTGAACATCGTCATCTCGCAAACGTCGTAGGCAGGAGTACACATGGCACGCAAACAACGCGCAACGGTGGCCAGCGGCGGGGACGAGATCAACCTCACCCCGATGCTGGATGTGGTTTTCATCCTGCTGATCTTCTTCATCGTGACAGCCCAGTTCATCAAGGAACCCGGTGTTCCCGTCATCCGTCCGGATGTCGATAACCAGGCCCAGGCCAAGCCGCTCGCGATCCTGATCGCGATCACTGAGAATGACGAGGTCTTCATCGCCAAAAAGGAAGTTCCGATGGTCGAGGTAGGCTTCACGTTGAAGGAACTTCGCCTCGACAACCCCCGCGGAGAGGTTGTGGTTCAAGCAGACGTGAACTCGTCGGCTGAAACCATGGTTGAAGTCATGGAAGCCATCAACAAGGTTGACGGGTCTACGGTCATCAACATCTCGGCGAAAACCAACTAGGGAGAGGTTCCATGTTCAACAGTCCCCTCGGGCGTTTTCTGATCAGTTTCGCGATTGCGGCGCCGATCGCGATCTTGATCTTCCTGTTCATGAGCATGCTGATCGCGGTGAACGAAATCTCTCTGGAAGCCAAAGAAACCCGGGTCCTCTCGGCGATCACGCCCCAGGCGAACGATTCCGATGTACGCACCCGTCAGCGGGCCAAGCCGCAGCGGATAGACGCTGCTGCCAAGCCGCCTCCGCCGCCGAAACAGTCGGCCACCAAGTCCAGCATCAACCTGCCGACTCCGAAAATCGAAGGCGGCGTTCCTCAGGACCTCGACCTCGGCCGGATGAAATCGCTCGCGATCGATCCGGTGGCCGTCTCGGACCGGGATGCTCAACCGATCCGCCCGCCGACGCCGTCCTATCCTCAGCGCGCTCAGGAACGCGGCCTGTCGGGCAGCTGCGATGTGCGCTTTGACGTGGATACCCGCGGCAAGCCCTACAACATTGCGGCAACCTGCTCAGATTCAGTGTTCAAGTCTGAAGCCGAGCGGGCCGTGTCACGGGTTGAGTTTGCGCCGAAGATTGTGCGCGGCAAGGCCGTCGAACGCCGGAATGTCGTCTACCCGCTGGAATTCAACATCGAGTAGGATTATACTCGGAGGCCGGGCAGCAGCTTTTCCGATCTGCTGCCCGCCTTCCACTTCCGCCCAGAACGGCGCCAGACCGTCGGGCCAGCATGGCTAGTGAGAGATTGCCGCTGCGAGGCGGTCAGGAGAGACAATTATGCGACTGAAAGTTTTCCTCAAAGGCGCAATTACGGCAGGCGTGCTCGGGTTCATGGGTGCGGGCGCCGCGCTTGCCCAGGGCAGCTGCACAGAGACCCAGTTCAGCTCGAAAACGGGCCAGCTGTATCTTGAAGCCGAGCAGGCAGCCATCACCAACAAGGATTTCGATACCGCGCTCGCGAAGCTGAACCAGCTGCGCGGTATGCCGCTGAACTGCTACGAAGAAAGCGCGATCATCCGCATTTCGGCGTACATCAAGATCGAGAAGGGCGACCGTCAGGGCGCCATCAAGGATCTGCTGGATGCGATCAACAAGGGTTATGTCCCGCCGGCAGATGCCGCCCAGACCTATTACAACATTGCGCAGATCTACCTGCAGCTCGAGGACACCAAGTCGGCCCTCGACTATATGAAGAAATGGCAGGCCGCTGGCGGAAAGCCGGATCGCGGCCAGAAATGGCAACTGGCGGTGCTTTATCAGCGCGTCGACAACTTCAAGGAAGCCATTCGCTACGCCGAAGAAGTGCGCCGTGAAGATGGCGCGAAGTTCGACCAGCAGCTCTATGACCTGCTCGTCTTCCTCTACAATGATGCCGGCGAGAAGACGAAACTCGCGGAAGTCCTGGAAGTGCTCGTCGAACGCAAGCCCGAAGAGCGCAAGTACTGGGACGCCATTGCCGGCAACTACTTTGCCGACAACGAGCTGCACAAGGCGTTTGAAGTCCAGAAGGCCATGTATCTCGCTGGCCTTCTGAAGACCGAAGACGAACTGATGCGGATCGTGAACTTCTACAACCAGCTCAACGCGCCTTATCACGCTGCCCGCGTCCTCGAGAAGGAAATGAACGCCGGCCGCATCAAGAAGACGACCGAGAAGGTGTCGCTCCTCGCTGACTTCTACCAGGTCGCGCGCGAGCATGAAAAAGCGATCCCGGTGATCCGCCAGGCTGCCGAAATGGGCGGCGCAGGTGCCATGTACGAACGTCTTGGCGCGTCGTACAGCGAGCTGCAGAAGTGGAAAGAGACGGAAGACGCGCTGCAGAAGGCGCTCAGCATTGGCGGCCTCAAGGACAGGGGCACCGTTTGGGTTCGCATCGGTCAGGCACGCTTCGAGCGCGGCGACCGGGCGGGCGCCAAGGAGGCGTTCCGCCAGGCAGGCAATGCAGGTGGCCGCGGTTGGCTCGATTTCATGCAGTCGGAAGAGGACACGAAGGACGCGCTTGTCTGTTTCGAAGTCCAGGCCGCCGTGCTGAACGTCGTCAACGAGGACAAGATCTGCAAGAAGCTGCAGGGGCTCGGCGAGAACATCCCGGAAGGCTGCAAGACGGTCGGCGAACGCCTGAAGGCGGGCCGCGCCAAGTTTGAAGCCACGCCGCAGTGCCGGAACGCCCAGCCGGTCTGATCGGCGACCCAAACTCAAAAGACAAAGCCCCGGACCGATGGTCCGGGGCTTTCTGATTCCGGGGATGGGGCTAGACGGCCCAGACGGTGTGATCCGCCCAGTTGTGCGGAACGGCGCAAACAAAAACGCCGGCGGATGAGGCCGGCGTTCTGAATGTTCGGGCTCTGGCGCCGGATCAGCTCGGCTGCGAGGAGATGCCGAAAGCGGCCGGGCTCGGCGATGAGGCGGTCATCGTCTTGGCTTCGGTGGCGGCGACCGGGCCGGTTTCGCGCAGCGGATCGTCCGCATGCTTCACCTGGCCTTCGAACACGGCGTTGGGCTGGATCTGCAGCGAGGAATGGACGATGTCGCCCTTAACATGTGCGCCGGTTTCCAGCTCGACCTTGCGGGCCCGGATGGAGCCGCGGATCTTGCCCTTGACCTTAACGACTTCGGCTTTGACTTCGCCGGTGATCTGGCCGGACGCGCCGATCGTGATGTCGGTAGCGGAAACGTCGCCATCGACGATGCCGTCAATCTGGAGAGAGCCCTCGGAGATGACGGAGCCGTTGATCTTCATGTCGGCGCAGATAATGGAAGCGGCACGGGCAGCGGTTTTCGTCGCTGCGCCACGGATGGCATCCTGGGCCGGCGCCACTTTCGGCGCTTCAACCTGGGTGTGATCCGGGGTTTTGCTATTCTTTGTGAACATGTCGGCCTGCTTTCAGGAATTTACTGGGGTCATACGGTTTACCATTGTACCACACTTCATAGTGAAGGTGATCGCCGGTACTGCGTCCGGTCGAGCCCATACGCCCGACAAGGTCGCCAATCTTGATTGTATCACCTTTGGACACGGTGATCGACCTCAAGTGTCCGTAACGCGACTTGAAACCATGACCATGATCGACTTCGACAAGCAGTCCGTAGCCTGAGCGGGCGCCGGCATAGCTGACGGTGCCGGGGCCGGTCGTAACAATCGGGGCGTCGCGGTAGGCGGCAAGGTCAACGCCCATGTGCGGGGACGGACGCTTGGTGAAGGGGTCGACGCGGATGCCATAGGGGCTGGTATAGCGGAACGGAACGGATACCGGCTCGCCGAGCGGCAGGCTGTCGACGACCTTCTCGTAATACTTCATTTCGGCGATCCGGGCGCGGGCCTGGAAGATACGGGTCATGAAGTCCTGGTCCCCGATCGACCAGTCCGAGGCCGAAGAGGTCAGCGACCCCATCGAGATTTCCGGGCCGCCGACATTGCTGCTGGCGAGGATGTTGTCAGTGCCGACGGCGGTCAGCATCAGGACGCCGCGGGCGCGTTCGGCCCGCTCGGCGGCATGGTCTTCCATCAGGTCGAACAGCCGGTAGATGTCCTGCTCGATGGCTTTGGGGGTTCCGCGGGCGGCGGGAACGCTCAGCCCGGCGGTCATCAGGTATTCGTCACGGGACTGGCGGCGGTCGGCTTCTTCGATGGAGGCCTCGACCAGGAGGGAGGCGCCGTCACCTTCGAGGGCGGACAGTTTCTGCCCATCATCCTCGCGCATGTCGTTCAGGAGTTCTTCGAGCGCTTTCTGTTTCTTCTCGAGGTCTGCGGTCTCCTTGGAGCGCTCTTCCAGAAGGGTGCGCTGGAGCGATTCGCGGGCGCGCAGGTCCTGGACCCAGCGCTCATACTTGGCGAGTTCCTTGCCTTCGCCGCCGGCGAGGGTGGTCTCGCCGCCCCCAAACACAAAACTGGCCGTGG
>JBBSDJ010000172.1:0-5525 GCA_038249555.1 Caulobacterales bacterium | reverse complement strand
TTCCGGGCCGCGACAAGCGCGGGATGCGCCATGCCGGTGCCCATCGAAAGCGGGGGAGGGAAAGTCATTGCCGTCGGTCTGACGGGGTCTTGATATTCAGACCGACCGGTTTCGATGCGACAGAATAGGCCACAAATCAGGCGAAATGTCAATATTCTCCACAGGCTCAGATGCGCAGGAAATCGTACCAGATCGGGGCACAATCGCCGAGTTTCTTGGCCTCGTAGCGGGTGGTCACATGATCCGCGGGCGGACAGCGCCAGTCATCGGCGCGTGTGGCGGTCCAATGGAGGGCGTCGTTCCCCAGAAAGGCGAGCAGGGCCTCGTCGGCATAGCTGGCGACATCGGTGGCAAAGCGCAGGCGCCCGCCCGGGGCAAGGATACGGGCCAGGCCTGCCACGACGTCCGGCTGCACGAGGCGGCGTTTCTGCTGGCGCCGCTTCGGCCAGGGATCCGGGAAGAGGATGAAAACACGCGCGATGGAGGCAGGCGCGAAGGCTTCCAGAAGCAGGCGCGCATCATCCGGCCACAGACGGACATTGGCGAGGCCGTTGTCCTCGATGCCGGCGATCGCCTTGGCGACGCCTTCAACAAACGGTTCGCACCCGATGAAACCGGTTTCCGGGTTCGCCGCAGCCTGCGCTACGAGATGTTCGCCGCCGCCGAAACCGATTTCCAGCCAGACGGCTCGAGCGGCAGGGAAAACGCTGAGGGGCTGAAAGTCCGGCGCAGCCGGTTGCAGCAGGCGCCAGTGGTCGAGCCGGGTTTCGATCAGCTGCTGCTGGCGCGGCGACAGAGGGCGCCCGCCGGTGCGGCCAAACGTGCGGATCGGGCGATCCCTCAAACCATCCTGCTCAGGCGCGCTCATGACGAAACCGGATCAATCCTGGCCGGAACGGTTGTCGAAGGCCGAGGCCGCGGCGCGTACGGTGTTCAGCAGCGACTTGCGCAGCGAGAGGTCCTCGATCTTCTGGAAAGCGGAAATGAGTTCCAGCATCTCCGGTGTCATAACCGGCGCGTGCGGCTCATCTTCGTCTTCGGCGAATTCTGCTTGCTCCGCGCCAAGGAATTCTTCCGCGCCGTCAAAGAAATAACTGATCGGCACACCGAGCACACCGGCGATTTCGTACAACCGGCCCGCCGAGACGCGGTTGACGCCCTTCTCGTATTTCTGGACCTGCTGGAACGTCAGCTCAAGCAGTTCGCCAAGGCGTTCCTGCGTCAGCTTGAGTTCGCGGCGGCGCCACCGGATACGCTGGCCGACAACCCGGTCGATGCCGCTCGGAAGTTTGCTGTCCGTCATCTTCCATCCCGTTCCGGCCCCGCCGCTTCGCGATCTAGGGACTTAACGCCTCCAGCCAAGGAAGGCCAGTAGCGCGAAAAGGCACAGGCTGAACCAGAACAGTCCCGCGCCGAGTCGGGTCTGGAAGACGGTAACGGGCGCAGGTTCCGGAATGCGGTCTCGGCCATAGGTGGTATCCCAGCCTTCCGGTGCTGTTTCTGCCGGAAGGGTGCGCATCGTCTCGCGGCCATACCCGTCCACGATGCCGGAGGCGCCCCGGTTGGCGGCGCGCACCATCGGCAGGCCGGTCTCGATCGTGCGGTAGCGGTTCTGCGCATAGTGCTGCGCAGGGCCCATGCCGGCGCCGAACCAGGCATCGTTCGAGATCAGCACGATCCATTGCGCGCGGTCGGTCTCGTTCGCCTTGCGGGTGATTTCCGGGAACAGGCCTTCATAGCAGATCAGGGCGACGAAAGGCGGGATCTGCGCAGTGTCGATTGCCGTGGCCCCTCCCCCGGGGCGGAAACCGGACGCCGCAAGACGCTGCGTGGTCGGCGGCAGCAACGCGGCAAACTCGCGGCCGAACGGAATGAAATCGACAGCAGCCAGTTCGCCGAACGGAACGAGGCGGTGTTTGTCATAGAGCGCGATCGGACCCGTATTGTTGGCCGAGGCGTCGAGGACGGCGAGGCTGTTGTAATAGACCGGCGTGTCCTCGGAGAACCATTCATAGCGCGTGGCGCCGACGATCAGCTTGCGCTCGCCGATATAGGACGAGATGGCATCGAGCGAATCCGATTCCTGCAGCAGGAAACCGGGCACGGCGCCTTCCGGCCAGATCACGATGTCGCCCGGACGGCTGTCCGGATAGGTCAGCATGCGGACGTATTCGACGAGCACGGCGCCGGGCTCCATCCGGTCCCAGTCGGCTTGTGGCACGCCGGCGTCCATGATTACGACCTGCTGGTCGGTCATCGGCGAGGGCGCCGCCGTGCGCTCTGCCCCCCAGGCCCAGCCGAGGGCGAGCGCGAGAACCGCCGCAAAGGACGGAGCCATACGCAGCCCCAGGCCGCGGGCATCACGCGTATCCACGAGCGCGGCCGGGGCCGCCATCACGAACACGGTGAGCAGGGTCAGCCAGTAGACGCCGCCGAGCGAGGCCGCCTGCGAAAGGGCGCCGCCGGGGATCCAGGTCGTGCCCGGCAGGTTCCAGGGAAAGCCGCCAAAGAGGTGCCCGCGCACCCATTCGGCGAGCGCGAAAAAGGCCGCGAAGACAAAGATGCGCGACGGCGAGGCTGACCAGAACGCGCCGGCCATCGCGGCGAAGGCGCCCCAGATCAGACCCATGCCGGCGGGCAACACGATCAGCGGCAGCCAGATGAAGACGAGGTGCTGTTCAGGGTTCACCAGGAACGGCATCGCCGTCCAGTGCATGCTGACGAGGAAGAAGCCAGCCCCGAAGGCCCAGCCGCGCAGCGCAACCTGCCGGCCCCAGCGGCGGTGGCCGCGGGCCCCGTCGATCATCCAGACGAGCGCGGTAAAGGAAATGGCGAGCACGGCGCTGAAATGGAACGGCGCAAACGCGAAGGCGGCCAGCGCGCCGAAGACGGCCGCAGCGAGCGCAGCCTTCCATCCGGTCAGGCGGGCCAGCGACTCATGAAGGGGCCCCAAAGCCGTGAAGCCGTGGCTGCGGACAGGTTCCGACATGCGAACTCTACTCCTCGGGAGGCGGGGATGCGGGCGGTTCTGGAAGGCGAAGCTTCAGCCGCCGGATGCGCCGGGAATCGGCTTCCATGATTTCCAGTTCGGCCCCGCCGGGGTGACGCAGGATCTCGCCGCGCAGGGGGACTTTGCCGGCGAGGGCCATGGCGAGGCCGCCCAGCGTGTCGATCTCGGCGTCACTGTCGGCCAGGCCGAGATCGACGCCGGATTCTTCGGTAAACTCGTCGATCTCCATGCGCGCATCCGCTTCCCAGAGGCGGGCATTGCGGCGGATGAACAAGGGCTCGTCATCGTCGTGTTCGTCTTCGATGTCGCCGACGATCACCTCGACGAGGTCCTCCAGCGTCAGGAGACCGTCGGTGCCGCCATACTCGTCGACGACGAGGGCGAGATGAATGCGGGTCGCCTGCATCTTCACCAGCAGGTCGGTCAGCTTCATCGAGGGCGGCACGTACAGGACTTCGCGGTGCAGGCGCTCCAGTGGGCGCTTCGGCAGCGTCTCGTCCTTGGCCAGTTCGCTAACCACATCCTTGATGTGCACGAAGCCGATCGGATCGTCGAGGGTCTCGCGGAAGACGGGCAGGCGCGAATGGGTCACTTCGGCAAAGAAACGCAGAAGGTCCGGGAAATCGGTGCCGGCTTCGACGGCCTGGATTTCGGCGCGCGGCACCATGACATCATAGACGCGCAGCTGCTCGAACTCGGCGACCCGCAGGCGCATGACCTGCGGCGCGCTGCCGGCGACGGTTTCGGGGGCGCCGGTCTCTGGCGGCGGCGCAGGTTTGCGCTTGAAACCGAATAGCCCCCGTCTTCGACCGGGCGCGGCGTCTGAAGGATCAGAATCACTCATGGGGACCCCGTATCACAGAGCAGATATGGATTGGCTATACCCAGTGAAGCAAGCGCGCTGATCTCCAGCGACTCCATCAGCTCGGTCTCTTGCGGTATTTCGTGGTCATGGCCGAGCAGGTGCAGGTAGCCGTGGATCAGCAGATGGGTCAGATGATCCGGCATCGCCTTGCCTTGCGCGGCGGCGTCGCGCGCGGCGACGCCGTGGGCGACCGCGATGTCGCCCAGCAGCGGCCGGTCCATCGGCAGGGCCGGGAAGGAGAGCACGTCGGTCGGCTTGTCCTTGCCGCGGAAGTCGCGGTTCAGCTGCTGCAATTCGCCGTCATCAGTCAGCAGCAGCGAGACGAGGCCCTCGGCGGGCGCCTGCTTCGCGGCGGCGGCAAAAGCGCGGCGGCTCAGGGCATCAAGATCCCCGAGGGCGGACCAGACCTCCCCTTCGACGATCAAGGCGACATCGATCATGGCGGCGCTCAGCTTTCGCCTGCCGCCGCATAGGCGTCGATGATGCGGCTGACGAGACCATGGCGCACGACATCGGCGGCGGTCAGCCAGTGCGCGGCGATGCCCTCAACATTTTCGAGGATCCGCAGCGCATGTTTCAGCCCCGAGGGCTGGCTGCCCGGCAGGTCGACCTGGTCGGGGTCACCGGTGACGACCATGCGGCTGTCCCGGCCGAGACGGGTCAGCACCATCTTCATCTGCGGCACGGTGGTATTCTGCGCCTCGTCAACGATGACGAAAGCGTTCTTCAGTGTACGTCCGCGCATGAAGGCGATCGGCGCGACTTCGATCTCGCCGCGCAGCATGCGGCGCTCCATCTGCTCCTGACCCATCAGTTCGCGCAACGCGTCCCAGATGGGCAGCATGTAGGGATCGACTTTCTCTTCGAGCGTACCCGGCAGGAAGCCGAGCTTCTCCCCGGCCTCCACCGCAGGGCGGGTCACGATCAGGCGCTGGCGCAGGCCGGCCTGCAGCTCGGCGACACCTGTGGCGACGGCAAGGAAGGTCTTGCCGGTACCGGCCGGTCCGACGCCGAAGATCAGCGCATTTTCAGGCTGGGAAAGCAGTTCGATATACTTTGCCTGGCCCCGCGTCATCGCGGTCACGGGTTTGCGCAGGCCCTTGAGACCGGAGAAGGATTGCGACGGAGACTGCGCGGCCTGCAGCGCGCCTTCGAGTTCCATTTCCGTCGGCTCGGCGCCGTTACGCAGGCGGCGCTCGAACTCGGCAAGCGCCGCTTCGGCGAGGGAGACCCCTTCCTCCGCGCCGTCGAGGCGGATACCGCCGCCCATGCTTTCAGCGCGCAGGCCGAAGGGCTTCAGGCGGGCTTCGAGCAGCGCAAGATTACGGTGGTGCGGACCGCAGAGGTCACGCAGGCGTTCGGCCTGCTGGACCGGGTATACACGGCTCACGGTCTCGGAATTCTGCGCGCTGGCGGGGGGACGTTTCGCGCTCACGCAGTGGGCTCGTGGGCACGCACGTGTTCACCGGTGACGGAATTCAGACTGGCTGAAGTGATCTTCACGTCCACCAACGTGTTCAGGAGCGCATCGGTTCCATCGAAGTGGAGCGCCTGGAGGTAGGGCGAGCGGCCGTGCATCTGGCCGGGATTACGGCCCTTCCCGGTGACGAGAACGGGGAGCGTCTTGCCGATCTGCGCCTCGTTGAAGGC
>JBBSDJ010000171.1:0-5684 GCA_038249555.1 Caulobacterales bacterium | reverse complement strand
CAAGTTCTATGTCGGCGTCATCGGCATCGACGGCAAAGGCGAGCGCCTGTTGACCGAGGCCTATCTGGACGAAGGTCCGGACTGGTCACCCAACGGGCGCGTCATCGTCTACTTCCGCGAGGCCCGTCCCGGCGCCAGCCCGCAACTCTTCTCGGTGGACCTGTCCGGCCGCAACGAGCGCCGGCTTGTCACGCAGACCGATGCGTCGGATCCCGCCTGGTCTCCGCTGCTGCAATAGCCGCACATTACGCCGATTTAAGCAGGCCCCCCCCGTGCAGCCTGCTAATTCGGCGCCGAACTCTCGATTCGGCCGGATTTGGCATGGCGTATGGTTGTCGTCCCAATTCCGCCGGATTATGGAGTAACAGTTGATTTTGTTCAGGGGGCGGAAATTATTCGGCCCTAACAAGACAGCGCATCGTCCATTCCTTAGGAGCCCCGACACCATGCACACATTCCTCAAAGTCACTGCTGCCGCCGCGCTTCTGGCCACGGGCGCCTGCGCCTCGCAACCAAAGCCCGTGGAAAACACCACCCCGGTGGTCGAGAATACCACCCCTGTCGAAGAGAAAACCGAAGTTGTGAAGACCGACCCGGTCGTCACCTCCTCGATCGCCCCGGGTTCGCTGGAAGACTTCCGCGTCAACGTCGGCGAGCGCGTCTATTTCGACCTCGACCAGTACCGCCTCGACACCGAAGACCAGGACATCCTCAAGCGTCAGGCTGCCTGGCTCGCGTCCTACCCGACCATCCGCATCCTCATCGCCGGCAACGCCGATGAGCGCGGCACGCGCGAGTACAACCTCGCCCTCGGCGAGCGCCGCGCCAACGCGGTGAAAGAGTACCTCGTCAGCCTCGGCGTGGCCGCTTCGCGCGTCGACACCGTGTCCTACGGCAAAGAGCGCCCGGTCGTGGCCGGCTCGGACGATCAGTCCTGGGCTCTGAACCGCAACGGCTGGACGCAGATCGTTTCCGGCGCCACCAGCTAAGAGCGCCGTTCCGAAAAGTGGAAACCGGTTTTCGGAAAAACGTCGCGACGAGCTAAGCCACTCCTAACTGCGAAAGCAGGTGGTCCAAAACAGCCGGGCGCCATAATTTGGCCCCGGCTGTTCCTTTTACTGCTGTGCTCACTGCCTGTTTGCGTATCGACGTAGGATCCCCCCGCCATGTTGAAAGCTGCCCTGACCAGTCTCGCCGTTGCCGGCCTCCTCGTCGTGCCCGCCACGTCGCAGACCGTGACGATGCCCGCGCGCGGCGCGCCGATCACCAAGGGCGTGACGACCGGCGATCTCTCGGTTCAGGTCGATCAGGCCCGCCAGAGCGCCGCGGACCTGCTCGTGCAGGTGAACCGCCAGCAGGACCAGATCAGCACCCTCAGCGGCCGCGTCGAGTCCCTGGAATTCCAGCTCGGCCGCGCGACGGAAGCCAACGAAGAACTGCTGACCGACAACGAGACGCTCGCCCGCGACGCGCAGGCGATGCGCCAGACGCTCGACCGCCAGGCCCGCGCCATCGCCGGCATGCAGGTCATCCTCGGCATCGAGCCCGAACCGGTCACCGACACCTATTCTGATGTCGATCCGGCAGGCCAGTCCTACGCTATGACCGCGCCTGCCTCGAACGGCCGCGGTGTCGACAGTTCAGGCCCGGCCCAGCTCACCCCGAGCAGCAGCGGCCTGCCCGAAGGCTCGCTCGGCACCCTGTCCGCCAGCCAGTTGCCCGGCGAAGCCGGCGCCCTTTTCGCCGAAGCCAAGGCCCGCCTGATCCGGCTCGACTATGCCGGCGCGGAGGAAGCCTTCCAGTTCTTCATCGACCAGTTCGGCAAGGACCCGCAGGCCGGCGAAGCCCATTTCTGGCTCGGCGAAGCCCTGCACCAGCAGCAGGCCTATGCCGAAAGCGGCGCCGCCTACACCACGATGATCCGGTCCTATCCGGATGACGTGCGTGCGCCGGACGCCCTCGTCCGCCTCGCCCGCGCCATGCGCTTCCTGGGCGAAAGCACGAAGGCCTGCACGGCGCTCGATACGCTGCCGAAGCGCTATCCGAACGCCACCAAAGTGGTGCGCGACCTCGCCGCCGTCGAGCGGACCCGGTCCGGGTGCGCGAACTAGACCTGACGACCCGTTTTGACGCGGCGCTCGGCGCCGTGCCGGAAGACCTGCGCGGCGGCCCCATTGGCCTCGCCGTCTCCGGCGGCAGCGATTCCCTCGCCCTCCTGCACCTCGCCCATCTATGGGCCCGACCGAGCGGGGCAAAACTCCTTGTCCTGACGGTCGACCACCGCTTGCGGGCCGCCTCGTCCGCTGAAGCCGCGCGTGTTGCAGCCCTCGCCAATGAACTCGGTCTCGCGCACCAGACGCTCGCCTGGGACGCTCCCGTGGCCCGCCAGTCCGCCGCCCGCCGCGCCCGCCACGCCTTTCTGGCCGGTGCGCTCAAGGCCGCTGGCGGGCATCTGCTGCTGACCGGCCACACGGCCGACGACCAGGCCGAAACCGTCCTGATGCGCGCCCGTCAGGGCTCCGGTTGGTACGGCCTCGCCGGCATGCGCGCGCTGTCGCTCTCGCCGGTCTGGCCGGAAGGCGCCGGCGTCTGGATCGCCCGCCCGCTACTTGCTGAGACGCGGGCGGATCTGCGCACCTGGCTCGCCGGGCAGGGGAGCGGCTGGATCGAGGATCCGTCCAACACCAACCCGGCCTTCGAACGCGTCCGCATCCGCGCGTGCCTTTCCGAAAGTCCATCGCTGGCGCGCCAGACACTCACCTGCCAGCAGCACTTTGCGGACCTGCGCCGTCTCGAAGACGCTCTCCTCGCCAATTGGCTTGGGCGCTACGTCCATGTCGGCGCGGATGGCACCGTCATCGCCCACCTCGCGGACCTTCCACCTGAGCGCGCCGCGCGCGGGCTTGGCGTCCTGCTGCAATGCGTCGCGGGCCGCGAAACCCCGCCCCGGTCCGAAGCGCTGCTGGACCTGGCCGCCCGCAGCCTTGCCGCGCCGGCCTTCCGCGGCGCCACGCTCGGCGGCGTCCGCCTCCGGCCTTCCCGGGCCGGCCTGAAGCTCGCGCCCGAGCCCGGCGCCCGCCAGACTCCGCCCTCTCCGGAGGTCCTGACCGCCCGGATTAACGCTTTCCGGCGCCTTTTTATCAATTCTGCGCACGATTTCGTCGCAGACGCAGGAAAGGAGTCGTTTTTGCAGGGGTTGGCGCCTATCTTCTAACCCAACACCGTTTCCATTGTGCGAGACTTGCCATGAATGTTCGTAACCTTGCCGTCTGGGGCGCGCTCGCCCTTCTGGTGATCGGGATGGCCGTGATGATGGGGGGCAACCCCGAAGTCGCCCGCGCCAAGAACGTCCGGCTATCGGAAATCTACACGATGGCCGAACAGGGCAAGCTCGCGGACGCCACCCTCGGCGATACCAAGCTGATGGTCACCACCACCGATAACCAGAAGCTGATCAGCGAAATCCGCCAGCTCGACATGACCACCGAGACGATCCTGCGCGACAACAACGTGCCCTTCAACGTCGAAGCCGATGTCGGCCGCAACAACGTCGCCTCGGTGCTGCTCTCGCTGCTGCCGATCGTGCTGATCGTGGCCTTCGTCTTCTTCATGATGCGCCAGATGCAGGGCGGAGGCACGCGCGGCGCCATGAGCTTCGGCAAATCCCGCGCCCGCCTCCTCACCGAGAAGCATGGCCGCGTCACCTTTGACGATGTCGCCGGCGTCGATGAAGCGAAAGAAGAGCTGCAGGAAATCGTCGAGTTCCTGCAGGACCCGTCCAAGTTCCAGCGCCTCGGCGGCAAGATCCCGAAAGGCGCGCTGCTCGTCGGCCCGCCGGGCACCGGTAAAACCCTTCTCGCCCGCGCCGTCGCGGGGGAGGCCGGCGTGCCCTTCTTCACCATCTCCGGTTCAGACTTCGTCGAGATGTTCGTCGGCGTCGGCGCAAGCCGCGTGCGCGACATGTTCGAACAGGCGAAGCGTTCCGCGCCCTGCATCATCTTCATCGACGAGATCGATGCCGTCGGCCGCTCGCGCGGCGCCGGCCTCGGCGGCGGCAATGACGAACGCGAGCAGACGCTGAACCAGCTCCTCGTCGAGATGGATGGCTTCGAAGCCAACGAAGGCATCATCATCATGGCCGCGACCAACCGTCCGGACGTGCTTGACCCCGCCCTGCTGCGTCCCGGCCGTTTCGACCGTCAGGTCACCGTCGGCAATCCGGACATCATCGGCCGCGAGAAAATCCTGCGCGTCCACATGCGCAACGTTCCGCTCGCCAAGGACGTCGAGACCAAGACCATCGCCCGCGGCACGCCCGGCTTCTCCGGCGCCGACCTTGCGAACCTCGTCAACGAAGCGGCCCTCCTTGCGGCCCGCCGCGGCAAGCGCGTCGTCGCGATGGCCGAGTTTGAAGACGCGAAGGACAAGGTCCTGATGGGTCCCGAGCGGCGCTCGATGGTGATGTCCGAGAAGGAAAAGGAACTCACCGCCTGGCACGAAGCCGGCCACGCGATCGTCGCGATGAAAGTCCCTTCGGCCGATCCGGTCCACAAGGCGACGATCATTCCGCGCGGCCGCGCCCTCGGCATGGTCATGCAGCTTCCGGAAGACGACAAGCTCTCGATGTCGAAGGTCGAGATGACCTCGCGCCTCGCCATCATCATGGGCGGCCGTGTTGCCGAAGAACTGAAGTTTGGCCTCGACAACGTCACCGCCGGCGCCGCCTCCGACATCCAGCAAGCCACGCGCCTTGCCCGCGCGATGGTCACCCGCTGGGGCTATTCCGACATCATCGGCCCGGTCGACTATGGCTCGGACCAGGGCGACGTGTTCCTCGGCCAGCAGCTGATGCAGTCTTCGCACATCTCGGAAGAGACCTCGCGCAAGATCGAGGAAGAAGTCCGCAAGCTGATCGAACAGGGCAAGGTCGATGCGCGCCGCATCATGACCGAGAGCCGCGCCGACTGGGAAGCCGTCGCGCTCGGCCTGCTCGAGTATGAAACGCTGTCGGGCGAAGAGATCGCCAACCTCATCAAGGGCACCCCGCCGAGCCGTCCGGATTCGTCTGAAGACGATGCCGGACCGTCCTCTTCGGTGCCGGTGATCGGCAAGCGCAAGCGCCCCGGCATCGATCCTTCGCCGAACCCGGCCTGAGGCCTTTCCGATAAGCCTTCCAATTGAAGCCCGGCCTGATTAGGCTGGGCTTCATGCTTTTCAGAACCGCTTTTCCGACCGCTTTCGCCCTCCTTTTCACCGCTTGCGCCAACGTGCCGGTGGAGACGCCCTCGGCTTTCGAAGCCGCCATCGCGCCGCTGTGCGGGAAGGCGTTTGAGGGGCGGATCGTCACCACAGATGCCGCCGACGATGACTGGCGCGCGCAAAGGGTCGTCATGCATGTGCGCAGCTGCGATCCCCGTTACATCACGATCCCTTTGCATGTCGGCGAGGACCATTCGCGCACCTGGGTGCTGATGCAGGTCGGCGACCAGTGGGAACTGCGCCATGACCACCGGCACGAGGATGGCAGCGAGGATGTGCTGACGCAGTATGGCGGCTTTGCCTCGACGGAGGCTGATGCGCTGCGGCAGGAGTTTCCGGCCGATCAGGCGACGAAGGACCTGTTCGACAAGGAAGGCATCCCGGTCTCGAAAACCAATGTCTGGGCGGTCGAGATTGATCCGTCT
>JBBSDJ010000170.1:0-5704 GCA_038249555.1 Caulobacterales bacterium | reverse complement strand
TCCGAGGCCGCTCGTTCTCTGATTGAGATTGGTCTTGTTCGTGCCGATCAAAGCAATGCGCGACTTTCCGATGGCGAGAAGCTCATCCTTTCCGTGCTCGCAGACCTCAGCAAAGGCCTGAAGGTTAAGGGTGAAACGGACATCGGTCTCGTCATGGACAGTATTTACGGTGGCCACTTGTGGGCGCTGAAGTGGGAGCTTACAGGCCTTCTCCACGACCACGTCGACAACCGGCAAACAGTCTCCGAAGTTGTCGATATTCTCGATATGTGGAGCTTCATGGAAAGCGGCTACGAAAAGTGCAACGCCGCCGCGAAGAAGCGCATCAAGACGGAGTTTGCGCCACTGGGTGCTCCTATCGAGTTTCATGGATTTGATGGAAACAACGAGACCGAGCATCTCTCGATTGCGCGTTTTCTCATCGAGAAGCTCGGTCGCTTTCAGGCATTCAAGGGACGCTCTCTGAACTCTCATTGTCCAAGTCTGGAACGCCACCGCTCAATGTATTGCAAGTTTGAAATCATGCGGCCATCCTTGGGATTGGGGCGTGAACTGTCCGTCGATCAACTCATTGATCTAGTGAACACACGCTGAGAATTGCTTTAGGCGCGCGCCGCTAGCAACTCATCCACATGCGTTGTGTACCGCGGTGAAAGCTTCTGCCGCCGCATGCCCCAGGCGCGCGTTAGGCCGGCGACGGCGGGGTTGAGGGTATGGCGGCCGTAGCGGGCGTTGACGGCGTCGAGTGCAGCCATGAGACGCGCGGAGCGCTCTGGATCGCGGGTCGGGAAAAGGGTGTCCGGCAATGCGGTGGCGGGCTTCAGATCGAGCAGCACGACGCCGGCCTTGGCGTACTTGTAGCCATCACGCCAAAGGCGCTGCCCGGCGCGTAGGGCGTCACCGATCAGGCTCATCGTGTCGGCCGAGGGTTCGATCTCGAACGTCGCCTGGTTGGCGTACTTCGGGTCGTTGTTGAACGCATTGGTGCGCAGGAACACCTGCATCGCATTGGCGACGAGGCCATGGCGGCGCAGTTTCTCCGCTGCCCGTGTGGCGTACGAGGCGATAGCCTGCTGCATCTCCTGCCAGGTCATCACAGGACGCCCGAAGCTACGGGTGACGGCCAGGCTTTTGCGGGTCTGGGGCGCGACCGCAAAAGGGAAGCACGGCGCACCGAGGAGTTCGGCGTGGGTGCGTGTGCCGACCACGGTCAGCAGTTCACGGACTTCTTCCTGAGGCAGGGCGATGAATTCCGCGACGGTCGCGACGCCGCGCTTGTTCAACTTCGCGACCGACGCGCGGCCAAGCCCCCAGACGTCGCCGAGGTCAAGGTCGCGGTAGGCTCTGAGGCGCGTGCTCTCGTCGGAGAGGTCACATACGCCGGATCCGTTGCGGTTCTGCTTGGCAACCTTGTTCGCGAGTTTGGCGATTGTCTTGGTGGGGCCGATGCCGACACAGGTCGGGATCTTGGCAATGCGGCGCACCTTGTCACGGATGCTGGCGGCGAAGGCTTCGTGGTCGATCGTGAGGCCTGAGAAATCCAGGAACATCTCATCGATGGAGTAGGGATCAACGCGCGGGACGTTCTCGACCAGTACATCGTACATGCGCCGGCTCATATCGCCGTAGAGCGCATAGTTCGATGACATCCAGATCATCGGCCTCAGTTCAGGCCGCTTGTTCGCCAGGTGCCAGGGCTCGCCCATCTTGAGGCCGAGATCTTTGGCCTCATGCGTACGGGCAATCGCGCAGCCGTCATTGTTGGAGAGGACGGCTAGCGGTTTTCCGCGCAGCGTCGGATCGAACGCCCGCTCGCACGAACAATAGAAGCTGTTGCCGTCGATGAGTGCGAACATCCTAAATCCGTGTACGCACGAGTGCTTCGACAATCGCCCAGATCTCGACATCGTCCGCGATGGTGACGAGGGGGCCGGAGCTCGGCGCCAGAACCCACTGCGCGTCGCGCTGGGTCAGCGTGGCGAGGATGACGTCCCCGCCGACCATCGCGACGCAGACCTTGCCGGCCCTGGGTTCAGCTGCGGCATCGGCGACAAGGATATCGCCGTCCCGAATGCCGCGGCCAGCGAGGGCATGGCCTTTGACGCGCACCGGGTAACGCCCAGGGCGGCGCAGATCGAGAATGGCGGCGAGATCCACTACGCCCTCGATGTAGTCCTGTGCCGGTGACTGAAAGCCGGTTGTCTCATCGCCCTTGTACTCGCCCATCAATGCTCCTTAAAAGGAACATAACAAGAACATCGAGCAAGAGGGAATAGCCCAAGTTGTTGCAGCGACTGAATTATCTGTGGAGTGGGCGAGGCCCCGTTGAATCTGCTGGCAATTCGGCGGCTAAATACGTATACTACGTAGCATGCGTAGCAGAAACAATCCTCTCCCTGACCGCGTCATGACCGCTTTTGAGATGCAGCGGCGGCCAGCCGCTTTTCAGCGGCAGGCACTGCAGGCGCCGCTTACGATCACCTCAAACGGTGAACCGACGCTCATTGTCATGTCGGTCGAAGAGTACCATCGGCTTTGCCAGAAAGGGGAGGGCGATCATCTTCCCCCTGACGGAAAGGCGGAAACGGGGTACCCTGCCATCATGAAACGCAACGACGCCATCGACCGGATCCGCCAAGCACGCGAGACGCTCGCCAAGCTCGGCATTGCGCATGTCGCCTTGTTTGGTTCGGTGGCGCGCAATCAAGCGGATGAGCTGAGCGATGTGGATGTTGTCGTCGACACGGCGGATGGACGCGCGCCCGGTCTCTTCAAGCTGGCGCAGATCCAGGACCAACTCGAAGCGATCCTCGGTCGCCCCGTCGATGTGATCTCACGGCGAGGGCTCGACAACACGAAGAACTTGAAGCGGCGCGTGAACGCCGAACTCGTCAATGTCTTCTGAGCGGCGCAGCAAGATCTCGCCCGCTGAAATGGTCCATCACGCGCGCCGACGTATCGCGTCGATCTATGCGTGGACCAAAGACGATACCGAAGAATCCTATCTCGCGAACGAAGAGCGCCAGGCGGCGGTCGAGCGGAACTTCATCGCGATCGGCGAAGCGATCAAAGATTTGGCGCGTGCAAAGGATCTTATGGCGATCGATCCGACCGGCCCTTGGCGTGAGCCGGCGCGGTTTCGCGACTTCCTGGCCCATCAGTATGAGGAAGGTGTCTCGCATCCCGACGTGTGGCGGACGATCCAGGACGATCTGCCTGTCCTTGATGCGTCGCTTGAACGATTGGAGCCACTGGTCGGCGGTCCATGGCTACCCGAAGGCGATCAATAGAGAACATGAGCATCGTCCGCAGAGGCGTTGAAAGCCGTGATGCGGTTAGCAGCAAATCCTGGGTGGTCGCCGGTCACTACGCCTGAAACTGCGAATGGGCTCTAACGAGGCCGAACGACCCCGATTGCAGCAGGACGCCTGCGATGGTTAAGTTTGGGGCAACGTTCGGTGGGAGGATGCGGTATGCCAAGACGGTCAGGGATCGCCTCCATGCTGGTCTTCTCTGTTATGCTCTGCGGTGCAGCCAGCCCGGTCGCCACTGTCTGACTAAACATAATTGCTGGGCGAGTTGCGCTCTTCGACTGCCAGCGTTCTGGCAAGAAGCGGACGCCTGGTCGACATGGAGTACTCCGCACAGAATACAATTCAAAGTTCCA
This sequence comes from Caulobacterales bacterium, assembly GCA_038249555.1. Lineage (GTDB taxonomy): Bacteria > Pseudomonadota > Alphaproteobacteria > Caulobacterales > Hyphomonadaceae > Hyphomonas. The sequence goes on along the minus strand of JBBSDJ010000170.1, from coordinate 2,037 downwards.
GTTTAGGTGAACGTTAAGCACCTTATGGTAGATGGCCGGGTCTTAACCAACTAAAGTCCCGACGACCGAATGACCGCCGACAAACGCAAACAATTGCCGGCGCAGCAGGTGCCAGCCCTTTACGCCCCCTCCGGCGCGCGCCTCGACGCGACCGATCTCAAGATCCTCCGCTTGCTGCAGACCGGCGCGCGCGAATCGATCCAGGCGATCGCAGAACGTATCCAGCTGTCGCACAGCGGCACGCTCCACCGCCTTCGCCGCCTGGAAGAGTCCGGCGCGGTTCTGCGCTATATGGCCGAACTCGACGAGACCATCTTTGAGGCCTGGCCGATATTCTGGATCGATATTGCCTTCACCCGGCACCGTGCAGAGGCGCGCGGCAGATTTGAGAAGGCGGTCGCGGACGCACCTGAAGTCATGGAAGCGATTGAGTTCATCGGCGAGTTCGACCTGATCCTGAAAGCCGCACTCAAAAACGCCGCACACTGGCCGGCTCTCAAGGCGTCAATTGATCCGGGTGCCGAGTTCATTGACCGCGCCCAGCTTCGGCCCGTTGCCCGGATAGTCAAGCGGGCTGTCCCTCATCCCCAGCTCGAAACCGGCCAGGTCTAGCCGGGCGCAATCCCCGCTTGCGAAACAGGCCCAGCGCGCTTAATTCCACAACCGCGCGAATACGTCACGGTTAACGCGGGCGCTTTCCGGCCTGAGACCAGACGGCGCAGGTCCCGCGAATTCTTCAAAAAGTCCGTCATCGGATGAAGAGATTCGCGATTCTCAATTCCCGATCTGGCGAATTTCGCGAACATCGCCTCAAATCCCACGGAAGGCAGCGCTCGCGCGCCAAGCGTTACGACTGGTTTCAAACCGTTTCCTCGGCGGTGATGACCCCGTCGCCTGGAGCTCTTCCTGGCGGCTTGAACCGGGGCTGGTCATGCGTTTCGCCATTGCTGCGACAGCTTGCATCCTGATCTTCATGGCTGGCATGAGCGCGGCGACGCAGTTTGTTGCCGGCGTCTTTGATCATCACGCCGCGCTCGGCAGCCGGGTCGCCTTTTCTGAGACGCTTGTCCTCTATCCTCCGTGGGCGGTGCTTGGCTGGTCATCATCCTTCGCCGAAGACTTCCCGCGCCCCTTCGAGCTTGCTCACGCCATCCTCTTTGCCGGACTGTTGGCGGCGTTCGCACCGGCCGCTTTCCTTGCGCGGCGCCAGAACAAGCCGAAGCCCTTCGGCGCGGCGGCGTGGGGCACGTTCGCTGATGCGAGCGCGGCGGGCCTCCTCGCGCAAAGTGGTACTGTGCTCGGCAAGCTGGACGGCGAGATCCTCTGCCATGACGGGCCAGGCCACCAGCTGCTGATCGGCGCCTCGCGTTCGGGCAAGGGCAGGGGACATATCGTGCCGACGCTGCTCGCCTGGGGCGGCTCGGCGGTCGTCCTCGATGTGAAGGGTGAGCTTGCAGACGGCGATCCGGGCCATGGGTTCCCGGGCACAGGGAGCTTCCGCGAAACGCTTGGGCCGGTGATTCGCTTTGCGCCGACATCACCGCTCTCTGCAGCGTTCAATCCGCTCCTCGAAGTGCGCCGCGGCGTCAACGAAGTGCGCGATGTCCAGAATATCGTGGCGATCATCGCCGACCCGGCCGGTGATGGCCGCCATTCGGATTTCTGGGACAAGGCAGCGCGCCAGGTGATGGAGGGCGTCATCCTGCATGTGATCTACGCCGAGCCGCTCGCCCGCAAGTCGCTGAGCGTGGTGCGCGAGAAACTCGCTGATCTAAGGGCAACCGCCGAGGAGATGCGCACAACGCTGCACCGTGTGAACCCTATCACCGGCGAGCCGGAGGTGCACCCGGAAGTCCTCCACGGGGCGACAAGTTTCAAGGCCGGGGAAGAGCGGCTCCAGGCGAGCCTGAAAGCCACTGCTGAAAGCTTCTTCGGCCTGTTCGCCGATCCGCTGGTGGCGGAGAAGACGTCGACGTCTGATTTCCGGCTTTCGGACCTGATGTGCGGCGACGAGCCGGTCACGCTTTTCCTGCAGCC
>JBBSDJ010000169.1:0-5715 GCA_038249555.1 Caulobacterales bacterium | reverse complement strand
CGCAGGATCGTGCTGTTGCCCGGCGGCCCGGCGGTGACAGCGCCAAGCCCGTCGCGCAGGCGCGTAACAACTCCGCCTTGCGCCGGATCGACCGCCGCGTTCAAGGATATCCGCCCCGCCAGTCCGGGGCCTGCGGCCGCGTCCGGGTCCACAAACAGGCCCGGATCGCCCGGTGTCTTGGTGGGATCGATTGCGTCATCCGACAGGCGGCCCACGAGATTGCCCGCTATCGCATCGAGCTGAGCGCTGAAGTTCGGCAAGTCCGTATCGCGCAGTGTGAACAGCGCGCCGAAAAGGCCGCCCGAGACGGCGCCGAAAGCGGGCGCGCCAGGGGTCAGGTTCAGGCCGTCCACCGACAGGCCCGAGAGATCGCCATCCGCGAGCGAGACCTCCGGGCCGAAGGCCGACGAGGGTGTGAATTCGATTTCGCGGGCCCGGCCGGCGAGGAGGAAGACGCCCTCGACCGTCAGCACATCAATGGTGCCGCTGTCACGGTCGACGGTCTGGATCGGGAGGTATTCCGCGATTGTATCAAGCACCCGCTGGCGTTCGTCGATCAGCGCTGCAGCTTCGCCTGAGGTCCGGTTGATCCCGGCCAGCCGCGTGTTCAGTTCCTGTACTTCCTTCAGGGCGGCGTTGACGATCTTGACGCCGTCCGAAATCTCCCGGTCCGCCTCGGCGCGCTGGAGCTCGACCATCTCGGAGAGACCGTTGAGTTCGCGGGTTATCCCGCGGGCGGCTTCAAGCAGCCCGGCTGCGGCCGGAAGGGATTCCGGCGTTGAAACCGAGCGCGCAAGCGCCGTTTCGAAATCCGAGTAATTCTTGAATAGGCCCGTCCCGGCTGCAGTATCACCGATCCGGGCGGAAAGCGATTTCCAGGTCGATGAGAGTACGCTAGCCTGCGCCAGATCGCTGGTCAGTTCACGGCGCTGGGCCTTGATCGCTGTGTCGTTGATGCGCGCGATGCCATCCGTCCGCACACCAACGGTCTTGCCACCGAGGATCGTCTCGCTCAGCGTTACCGACCGGCGCACGTAACCCGGCGTCGTCGCGTTAGCGACGTTCGTCGCCACGATCTCGGCCCTCAGGCTGCTTACCTGAAGGCCGGACCTGGCGGCGTTTATGGCGCTGGAGACACTCACGTCGAAGCCTGCCTTACCTTGTCAGCGACTATCGCTTCAGGTTCGTCGTTTCCTGGAGCATTTCATCGACGGTCTGGACGATCTTCGCGTTCGACGAATATGCCCGTTGCGTTTCAATGAGGTCTGTGAGCTCGGCGGCGATATCGGTTGTGGATTCCATAAGGGCATACCCCGAAATGCCGCCGACAGGTCCGGTATTGGCATCCCAAAGGTACAGGTTGCCGCTGGTTGCCGAGACCGAATACGATTGGGAATCGAGTGCGCGGAGCCCGTTCATGTTTGGCACGTCGCCCACCGGGATCTGGTAAAGTGTCCGCCGGAAGCCGGAATCGTAGATCGCCTGCAGATAGCCCTGTTCGTCGATTTCGATCGACTGGAGGTCACCGATCGGCGCGCCATCCTTGGTCACCGAAGTCGGCGCAAAGGGAGCGGCAAGCTGGGTGATGCCCGCGCTGTCATTCGGCCGGCCGATGAAGACACTGACCGGACCATGTGGCAGGTTAAGGGAGACAACGCCGGTCGCCGCGTCAAATGCGGCGCCGTTGGTGGCTGCCACGGTCGAGATCCGTCCGCCGGAGGTCGCGTTGTCGGTGAACTCGATTGCAAGATCGCCGATCGACGTCGCCGGGTTGCCGGCGCTGTCGAGTATCTCGACAGACCATTGATTGCTAGCGCCGGTCGCCGGGACCACCGGTGAGAATTGGAAAGTCAGCGTCTGGGCGCGGCCTAGGTTGTCGAAGTATTCGACTGGCAAGGTGTAGGGATCGCCGTTGCTTGCAGCGCGCGTGGCATCGGCCGGAAGGTTGATGCCGAGATCGATGCGCGAGGTCGGCGTCGCGGTGAACTGCGAGGTGGCAATGTTGACGGCTTCGAGATTGATACCGCTGTTGCGGCTGACGTTGCCGATGGTGCCGGACGAATCGGCCGGCCAGCCGAGCAGGAAGAGGCCGCTCTGAGTGCGCAGGTTGCCATTCTGGTCTGGGTAGAACGAGCCGGTTGGCGTGAGCATGAGGCTACGTGCGGAAGGTAGGGCGGTAACGCCGGAATTGTCCGTAACCGGAAAGAGGCCTCTGCCGGAGACAGCGATGTCGGTTGCGCTGCCCGTGGAGATCAACGAGCCGGTCGCCGAAATGTCCTTGAACGTATCAACCCGGACACCGCCGGCCGCGTAGGCTGAGGATCGCTGCTGCAGCACCATGCTGGAGAAGTCCACCAGGCTGCGCTTGTAGCCGTAGGTACCGGAGTTTGCGATGTTGTCAGAGATGGTGGCGAGGCGTGTACCATTCACACTCAGCCCCATTACCCCTGCGTTCAGGGACGATGAAATGCTCATATCTGGTTGCTCCTGCGTCAGATAGTAACGCAAATTGGAGTCAACTCGTAAACAAGCCGATAACCGGCGTTCATACTGGTTCATTTTAAAGGATCAGTATGCGGTAATAGTCCGTCCGGTTGAGACCTAGTTGGTCAGGATGGTGATCGAGATGCGACGGTTCTGCGCAGCGGATGGATTTTCCTTCAGCAGGGGGTCGGTATCGGCCTTGCCGGCCACTTCGCGGATCCTGGAGCGGTCTATACCGCTCCGCTGGAGCATCCTTCGCGCCGTATTGGCCCGGTCTGCGGAAAGGTTCCAGTTGTCGTAGATTGCATCGTTGCGATAGCGGCGGTTGTCGGTGTGGCCGACGATTTTGATGTCGTTCTCGAAGGTCTCGAATGTATCAGAAACCATTCCAAGTAGTTCGATCAAGACGTCGGAGGGCTCGCTACGCCCAACAGGGAAGAGAGGTGTGCTCTCGGAATCGACGAGTTCGATGACGATGCCTTCCGGCGACATCTTGATCAGGATGTGCTCGGAAAGCGCGCGCCCTTCCTCTCCCAGCGATTGCTTGAGTGATTGCAGATCCTGCGCGATAGCTTGCTGCTTGGCTTCCTCGGCTGCGGTCTCTTCCGGGGATTTCGCAGTTGCGGGGGACTCGACGCTGCGGTCCTGCGAGGCGCCGGTGCCCATCCGGGCGAGCGTCTCTTCCGTGAAGATGGATGAACCGTTGAGGCCATCCGAGCCGCCGCCGGAGATCCGGCTGATCGGGATGGTCGGGTTGAAGTAGTCCGCCAGGCCCTTGCGTTGCTCTTCGGTTGTCGCGTTCAGAAGCCACATAAGCAGGAAGAACGCCATCATGGCGGTCACGAAGTCGGCATAGGCGACTTTCCAGGCGCCGCCATGGTGACCACCGCCTTTGATGACTTTCTTGCGTCTGATGATGATCGGCTGCGGGACAGCTGATGGCGGCGAATTCATGCGGGCACCTGATTGGTTCAGGTCCTCCGATTATCAGAACAGGCTCAATTTACCGCGTACAGATCATGTGTGGTTGCGATGTTCGCGATAACCATTCTTCAACTAATTCACGACAATTAACGAGAGAGTTAACAGCGCGACCCTGGAAAGTTACAAATGTCCTCTGTGTTGCGCAAGAAAATCGAGGCCGGGGCGGGTATGCCCCCGACGATCCTGCAGTTCCATGACTTTTGGGAACCGCTTCAGTTGAAAGTCGCCAGCTGGATTCTCGAGACGTTCGGCATCGAGACGAAAGCTGTGCCCGAGACCCGCAGGGTGGTTCCCGGTGCGATCGCTCGCAACCACATAGATGGGTTGCTAAGCTTTGTTTTCAGTTCGAAATTTTCGCCCGGACTTTGCGCCATTGCGATCGATGAGCCGGGCGCTGCAATGAACGCGACACAGCGGCTGCAGCAGGGCGCTGATAGTCTCGAAGGCGTCTCGGCGCTGTTTCAGAAACTTCTTTTTGAGACGCCCGCGTTTTCACTGTGGCGTCTCATCGCATCAGACCTGGCTGGTCATACTGTGCTGGGAACGCATGCGCCGGTCTCTGAGCCGGCACAAGCGGCCGGCGGATTTGAACCGGCGCAGCGTTACCTGATGGTAGGCTTCAGCGCCGAGCAGGACGGACGGCAGGCGCGCGTTTGGGCCATCTTCAACCTAGATTACATTCAGCATCTCGCCGCTGATTTCGCCGAACATGCCGACCAGCAGCGACAGTCGGGCTCGTTGCAGAGCAGGGGCGCGCTGCGTGAAAGTGTTAAGTCATCAATGATAAGGATCGAGGGTGTACTAGACCGGATCACCATGACCATCGGGGAGTGTTCGCGCCTTGAATTGGGACAGCTCATTTCATTGCAGGACGTCGATACTGCCAATGTGACGCTCCAGGCGGAAACTGTGAACGGCTCGGTAGACATTGGAATTTGCGAAATGGGTGTCTGGAAACAACAGCGCGCCTTGAAACTTAAAACACCTATTCTCGAGCCCTTTACCCGGGAATTGACCAAACTTTAACGACGCCATCCGGGCAATGGGCCCGGGGTACGGAGACCGCCAGTGAATGCTGCAATTGGATTGACTATTACGGTCGTGATGGTTTTTGGTGGTTACCTCCTAGCTGGGGGCAAGATGGATATCATCCTGCATTCGCTGCCATTCGAGATGATGATGATCGGCGGCGCCGCCATCGGCGCGTTTGTCGCGGCGAACGACTTTACGACCATCAAGCACACTGCAGGCGACTTGGGCGCTGCGTTCAAAGGCGCGAAATGGAAGAAGTCTGACTATCAGGATCTCCTCTGCCTAATGCACGAGCTGCTGAACGTCATGAAGAAGAATCCGGTCGACATCGAAGCCCATATTGAGGCGCCGCAGGAATCGTCGATCTTCACCAAGTACCCCCGGATCCTGAAAGATCATGATGCCATCGAAATGATCTGCGACACGATCCGCTCCATGATCATGAACTATGACAACGTCCACCAGGTCGAGATCCTTCTCGAGAAACATCTCGAAAGTCTCCAGGAAGACAAGCTGCATGGATCCCACGCGCTGCAGAACATGGCAGACGCCCTTCCGGCGCTGGGTATCGTGGCCGCCGTTCTGGGCGTTATCAAGACGATGGCGTCGATCGACAAGCCGCCCGAAGTGCTCGGCGGCATGATTGGCGGCGCGCTTGTCGGTACCTTCCTCGGAGTCTTCCTCGCTTATGGCGTTGTCGGCCCATTCGCCTCGCGCGTGAAACACACGCGCATGGAAGAACACATGTTCTATTCGATGATCGGTGAAGTGCTGGTCTCCAGCCTGCACAATAACCCGATCAACATGTGCGTTGAGGTTGCCCGGCGCCATGCCCCGTCACGTGTACGCCCTTCCTTCGACGAAGTGGAACAGCGGCTCCGGGAGCTCAAGCAGGCCGCATGAAGCGTTTTGTCGGGATACTGCTCAGCGGTTTGCTCCTGGTCCAGCCGGGCCTTGCGCTGACGCCGGCCCCGGCCCCGCCGGAACCAGACGCACAGCGTTCGGAGGTTTCGGATGAGCTCGGAGCATTCGTCCGCCAGGCTTTGGACAAAGGGCTGCTCGATCCTGTTGGAACAGCCAGGGACAGAGAAGCGGCCGCACGCGAGGCCGCCGAATCCGCCGCGATCGAACCTCCTCGCCCGGCCGCTGCCAAGCCGCCGGTTACTTCTGGTCCGATTGACTGCAGTCAGCCATATCCCCTCGATTTTGCCGAAT
>JBBSDJ010000168.1:0-5739 GCA_038249555.1 Caulobacterales bacterium | reverse complement strand
CGGAAGGGCGCAGCAGATCAGCGTGCCGGTAGACGTGAACAGCGAGAGAAACGCGGGCAGCGTGCTCGGCGGGCGGATTTCATCCGTGTCCGTCATTTCGCGATGTTCCGGTCAACCGATACCAGAGAATATCCGGCCTTGCGGATCAGTTTCTCAAGCGCGGCATCATCCAATGACTTGCCGGGCTTCAGATCCACGCGAACCTGACCTTTGGAGAGGTCCACATGGACTTTCTGCACGGCATCATCCTTGCCGACGATCTTGCGAATCGACTGGGCGCAGAAATCGCAGACGAGGCCGTTCACATTGGCCATCAGGATTTCGCCGGGAGCGGGTTCGGCCATGGTGGAAGTCTCCGGCGAGGCAAGAGCGGCTAACGGCGCCATCGAAAGCGCCGCGGAGAGAACAAGAGTTTTCAGGAGTTTCATCAGTTTGGTCCTTTGAGAATGAGTGTATCAGAAGCGCCAGGTCCAGTTGAGCAGGAATTCTTCCTCCTCAAGCGTGTACCCGGCTTCGACAAGCAGGGGGCCTTTGAAGAAGCGCAGCAGCGGCGTCACCGTCACCGGCTCGTCCGCCTCCGGATGGTTTTCCACCTGCACCATGGCCCAGGTGTGAAGTTCGCCGAACTCCGCCACATAGGGGGCTACGCCCAGCCGGGCGGCGTGTGAAAGGCTTTCATCCGAGCCAAAGTCGCGCGCGCGCACGTCATAGGAGACGAACACGCGCCGGGTTTCCCAGTCAGCGGCAACGCCCGCAAAACTGGCGAGTTCCGTCTCCCCGTCCTCGAAGGGGTCGACGGCGCCGGCGCCCAGCTTGAGGTAGAGATTGCCCTGACTGTCCGGTGCGTTCCAGCGCCGGACAAGCCGGTTGTACTGGAGGCCGGTGAAAGTCTGGTCCATGTCCCAGTTCTGTTCGACATACAGGCCGATGGAATCGGTCGCGGTCGGCGAATAGTGGGCGTGCAGGGACGAATACATCCCGTTATTGTCCTGCATCAGGGTCCAGCCGCCTTCATAGGAGACGGGCCGGGCGCCGGCAGGCGCGGCAAGCGCTGCGAGGGCAAGCCCTGCAGCAAGGTATCGAGGGGGCATGATGCCGGTCCTTTGTCCGAAGTTGATCCAACGTCTACGGAGGATCAGGCTTTCGGTGGACGGGGCTCCGGAACGAGGGTGCGCGAGGCAGCGCGTGCCTCAAGCGGGAAGTCAGGCGCCTGCGCAAACACGAACACACCGGTGTCCGGCAGGGCAGGCGACGGCAGGGCGGTCAGCACCGCCGGGCAGCAGCAGTTGGCGTCCGTATCCGGATGGTCCGGCGCCGCGGGTTCAGGCGCTGCCATCATGTCGCAATGCGCGTGGGCTTCGGCGTGGGTAGCAACTTCGGCCGCCTGGCGTTCCATCCCGCAAGGCCCGGCATGCGCCGCGAGGCCGCTGGCCGCGATCAGCCAGAGGCCAAGACAGAGGAGGAGGGCGCGTTTCAGCATCTGCCGTGAAAATGACCCTTCAGCTGCTTCCGGTCAATGCGGCGCTTACTGCGCCGTCCAGCCGCCATCAATGGACAGCTCGGCGCCGTTGATCGAATCCGCCGCCGGCGAGCACAGGAACGCGGCAAACCCGGCGACCTGCTCCACCGTCACGAATTCCTTCGTCGGCTGGGCCGCCAGCAGCACGTCATTCTTCACCTGCTCTTCGGTCATGCCGCGCGCTTTCGCCGTATCGGCAATCTGGCCTTCCACCAACGGCGTGAAGACATAGCCTGGGCAGATCAGGTTTGCCCGGACGCCGGAGGTCGCCCCTTCCAGCGCTGTCGTCTTGGTCAGCCCCGACAGGCCATGCTTGGCCGCCACGTAGGCAGACTTGAACGGCGAGGCGACCTTCGCATGCGCCGAGCCCATGTTGAGGATGCGGCCCCATTTCTTCGATTTCATGTGAGGCAAGGCGAGCCGCGTCGTATGGAAGGCCGACGAGAGATTGAGGGCGATGATCAGGTCCCATTTGGCGACCGGGAAGTCCTCGATGGGGGAAACAAACTGCGTGCCCGCATTGTTGACCAGGATATCCACGCCGCCGAACTCCTTCGCGGCCTCCGCCATCATGCCTTCAATGGCCTCTGCCTTCGTCAGGTCAGCGCCCGAGAATCCGGCTCTTACTTTATGATCCCTTTCGAGACCCGCCCGAAGCGCTTCGATTTCCTTTGCGTCACCGAAACCGTTGAGGATCACATTGGCGCCTTCGGCGGCAAGCCGGGTAGCAATCGCCTTGCCGATCCCGCTGGTCGAGCCGGTTACGAGGGCGGTTTTTCCTTTGAGCATGTGATGTGTCTCCTTGAGGCGCGGTTGGCCAGTGGGCAGGCGATGGGGTAGGGACGGCGGGGCGCTCTGGCAACCCTGATCTGATTATCCTGCGGTAACATAGAGAGGACGGGCGAGCGATGTTGTTCGGTGGAGAAATCAGCGCCTTCGATGCGGCGTTTCCGCGTTTTCTGATGTCCACCGGCGCGGCGGGGCTGATGCTTCTCATGGCGTCGGCGGTCTACGTGCTGCTGACGCCCTGGAAGGAACTCTCCCTCGTGCGCTCCGGCAACACGGCGGCGGGCGTTGCCCTCGGCGGCGCCATCATCGGCCTTGCCATTCCAATTTCCTCGACGCTTGCGTCTTCGATGTCACTTCCGGGCCTCCTGATCTGGGGCGCCATCGCGCTGCTGATGCAGCTGATCGCCTACCGCGTCGTGGACCTTATCCTGCGTGATATTCCCGGCCGCATTGCCAATGACGAGATTGGCGCCGCCACCGTGCTGGCCGCCGCCAAACTCTCCGCCGCACTGATCCTTGCAGCTGGCCTCTGGGACCCTGTGCTGCAGAGGTTATAAAGGCCCGATGCGATCCTTCGATTGGCTTATCTATGTTGGCGCGCTGGGGCTGATGCTCGCGGTGATCTTCGCGCTGTCGCCGGAAGCGGATGCGCCCGCGCCTGCGCCGGAATCGGAGTTTGCCGAAGAGTTTGCCGAACAGATGGGCCCGCTGTTGCCGGATCCCTCCCCGCTGGATGAAATGGTGCTCGTGCAGGTCGGCGAGCCGCAGAACGGCATCGGCACCGCCTTCGCCCTCAACGAAAAGGGCGACTGGCTCACCGCGCGCCATGTCGTTGAAGGCTGCGCCAAGGTCACGCTCGAAGTCGCTCCCGGAAACTATGTGCCGGTCGCCGCAATCGCAGTGGATGACGGCCACGACCTCGCGCTTCTCTCCACCGGCCGCAGCCCGTACCCCGTGACCCTTGAACTTGCCTCTCCCCTCAACATCGGCACAAAGGGTTTCGCGGTCGGCTTCCCGCAAGGCCAGCCTGGTGAACTCGCTACCGAACTCGCCGGTCGCTCGCGCCTCGTCACGCGGGGGCGCCGGGAGGGGGACGCGCCGATCCTTGCCTGGAACGAGATCGGCCGCACGGAAGGCCTGGATGGCACACTCGGCGGCATCTCCGGCGGGCCGATGTTCGATGCCAGCGGCGCCGTGCGCGGCGTGGTCATCGCCGAAAGCCCCCGGCGCGGCCGCATCTACACGACGGCGCCCCAGTCGGTGCAGGACTTCCTGACGAAACTCGGCGTCGAGCTTCAGCCCGGGCCTGCCGACACGTTCGAACTCTCCGGTTACGGCACACCTTCCGACAATGCGCGGCGCAGGTTACAGGTCGTCAAAGTCACCTGTGAGGTAGTCCCATGAGCGATTTCGCATCGCGGCTGACAGACGGTGTGCGCCAGCATGGCCCGCTGTGCGTCGGCATTGATCCGCATCCCGGCATGGTGCCCGCCCTGTTCGGCGGCGATACCGCGCGAGGCCTGGAATACTGGGGCCGCGCGCTGGTCGAGGCCGCCGCCGGAAAGGTTGCTGTCGTCAAGCCGCAGGCCGGGTTCTTCGAACGTCTGGGGCCCGGCGGCATGGCTGCGCTTGCGTCGGTCAGCCGCGCCGCGCGCGAGGCCGGCCTCCTCGTGCTGATGGACGCCAAGCGCGGCGACATCGGCTCGACGGCGGAAGGTTACGCCGAAGCCTACCTGTCCAGGGGCGGCTTCTTCGAATCCGACGCCGTCACCCTGAACCCCTACATGGGTCTCGACACGCTCGAACCATTTGCCAAACGCGCCGAAGCGAACGGCAAGGGCATCGTCGTACTGGTGCGCACCTCGAATCCCGGCGCCGCCGATTTCCAGATGCTCGAGACCGCCGGCCAGCCCCTCTACATGCGCGTCGCCGAAGCGCTCCGCCCGCTGACCGCCCGGCTGATGAGCCCGTGCGGCTGGTCGAACCTGATGATGGTTGTCGGCGCGACCGCCCCCGAGGAGGCCCGCCGGGTCCGCGCCGCCGCGCCGAAGGCCCTGTTCCTGGTGCCCGGCTATGGCGCGCAGGGCGCCGCCGCCGCCGAGGCCTGCGCCGGCCTGATCGGCGGGGAGGGCGGCGTCGTCAGCGCCTCTCGCCTCGTAAATTTCCCCAAGGCCGCCGAGGGCGCGCAGACCATCGACGCCTGGCAGGCCGCCGTCGAAGCCGCCATCCTGACTGCCCGGGACGAGCTTCGCGTCGCTGCCCACGCCTGACCCTGCTCCCGCCGCGTCACACCTCGACATTGCTCCATGAACCGCTAGTCTGCGCGCCAACAGACCCCGCCGCAAATCCGGACGGGGCGCCGCTTGGGAGGCATTCATGAACATCAGGAACTTGCGCAGCTGGGCAGGCCCGGCGCTTCTGGCCGGAACGGCGCTTCTGCTCGCCGCCTGCGGCGATCGCCAGGCCCGGGTCGCAGAACCCGAAGGCTTCGCCGCCGTTGATACGGCGCGGATTTCCACGGCCAGCGCGGCCGATGAATGGCTCACCTATGGCGGCACCTATGACGAGCAGCGCCACTCGAAGCTGAACCAGATCAACAAGGAAAACGTCAGCCAGCTCGGCGTGGCCTGGACCTATGACCTCGCCACCAATCGCGGCGTCGAATCGACCCCCATCGTCGTTGACGGCGTCATGTACGTCACCTCCGCCTGGTCGGTTGTCTACGCTCTCGATGCCAAGACCGGCGCCGAGAAATGGGTCTACGACCCCGCCGCCGACCGCGCGGTCGGCGTCAAGGCCTGCTGCGACGTCGTCAACCGCGGCGTCGCCGTCTATGACGGCAAGGTTTATGTCGGCGTCATCGACGGCCGCCTCGAAGCGCTCAATGCCGAAACCGGTGAAGTGATCTGGAGCAAGGTCACCGTCGACCAGTCGCTGCCTTACACCATCACCGGCGCCCCGCGCGTCGTGAACGGCAAGGTGCTGATCGGCAACGGCGGCGCCGAACTCGGCGTGCGCGGCTACCTTTCGGCCTATGATACGAGCTCCGGCGATCTCGTCTGGCGCTTCTACACAGTCCCGAACCCCTTGAAGCAGCCCGATGGCGCAGCCTCCGACGATGCCTTCGTGAAGATCGGCAACGTCACTTGGGGTGACACCGGCGCCTGGACCACCGATGGCGGCGGCGGCACGGTCTGGGATTCGATCGTCTATGACGAAGTGAACAATCAGATCATCTTCGGTGTCGGCAACGGCTCGCCCTGGAACCGCACGTTCCGCGACCCCTCCGGCGGTGACAACCTTTTCCTCTCTTCCATTGTCGCGGTGGACGTCGATACGGGCACCTACAAGTGGCACTTCCAGACGACGCCCGGCGACAACTGGGACTATACCGCCACGCAGACGATCATCCTGGCGGACCTCCCGCTCGG
>JBBSDJ010000167.1:0-5805 GCA_038249555.1 Caulobacterales bacterium | reverse complement strand
GGCACGTCGTCATGGCTAAGCCTAGGATATTTGCAATTGTGAACCAGAAGGGCGGAGTCGGTAAAACGACGACGTCGATTAACCTTGGCACAGCGCTCGCCGCCGTCGGCCGGCGGGTACTGATCGTCGATTTCGACGCCCAGGGGAACGCTTCCACCGGCCTGGGCATCTCCCGAGCAGAGCGTCTCCAGACGTCCTACGACCTCGTGGTCGACCGGATTCCGCTTGAGGAAGCCGTCCTCTCCACCATCGTGCCGCGCCTCGACATCATTCCTGGCGACGAGAACCTGTCCGGCGTCGAGACTGAACTCGCGGGCGATGCCCACCGGTCTTACCGCCTGAAGGAAGCGCTGCAGACCTATATCGCGCGCGCCGAAACCGGCGACCTCGTGAAGTATGACTATGTCCTGATCGATTGCCCGCCGTCGTTGTCGGCCCTGACCATGAACGCAATGACGGCCGCCGACGCATTGCTCGTTCCGTTGCAATGCGAGTTCCTTGCCCTTGAGGGCCTGTCCCAGCTTTTGCGTACCGTCGAGGTCGTCCGTTCGGGTCTCAACCCGACGCTCGAAATCCAGGGCGTGGTGCTGACCATGTATGACCGGCGCAACTCGCTGTCCGACCAGGTGGCCAACGAAGTGCGCTCTTTCTTCGGCTCGAAGGTCTACAACACGGTCATCCCGCGCAACGTTCGCCTGTCGGAGGCGCCGTCCTTCGGCAAGCCGGCGCTCCTTTATGATTATCGCTGCCCGGGCAGCGAGGCGTATATCCGCCTCGCGTCGGAGGTCCTGCAGCGCGAGAAGGCGAGGGTGGCATGAGCGGCGAACCCCAGGATGACGGCCGCCGCGCCTCGCGGCTCGGGCGCGGGCTTTCGGCCCTGATCGGCGAAGTCGAAGCGATGGGCGTCCGCTCGCCCAGCGCACCTGTTCCGGCCCCGGATGTTCCGCCTACGGAGCGACCCAACGAGATCGCGCTGGATCTCATCCGCCGCAACCCGGCCCAGCCGCGCCGCAGCTTTGACGATGCAGAACTCCGCGAGCTTTCGGAATCTCTGAAGACCAAGGGTGTCCTTCAGGCGATCCTCGTGCGCCCCGATCCGAAAGAGGCCGGCAAATTCCAGATCATCGCCGGTGAGCGCCGTTGGCGCGCCGCGCGCATGGCCGGCCTGACGCACATTCCGGCAGTGGTCAAAGACGTCGACGAACTTGCTCTCCTCGAGATCGGCATCATCGAAAACGTCCAGCGCGCCGACCTGAACCCGGTAGACGAGGCCGAAGCTTACGACGCGCTGATCAAGCGCTTCGGCCGGACGCAGGAAGGCCTCGCCACAAGTGTGGGCAAAAGCCGGGCCCACATCACCAACACGCTTCGCCTGCTCCAGCTGCCAGAGGGCGCGCGCCGGCATATTCGCGAAGGCCGGATCAGCGCCGGCCATGCCCGCGCCGCGCTTGGTAGCACCAGCCCTGAAGCCCTGATCGAACTCGCCATCGAACGCGGTCTCAGTGTACGCGAAGTCGAAGCCAAGGCCCGCGAGTCGCGCGATGCGCCGCTTGAGACCAAGTCGATGCCGCTTCGCCCGGCCGCCGAGAAAGATGTCGATACCGAAGCGCTGGAAGCCGACATCAGCCGCGAGCTTGGCCTCGTTGTCGATATCCGCCACGGCCGTGAGGGGGGCGAGATCCGGATCAAGTACCGCGATCTCGAACAACTCGATGATGTCTGCAAACGGTTGACGGCAAAGCGCAAGCTCTAAGCGGTGATCGAAGGCGCTAGCGTGCGCCTTCGGCAACCCTTGCCAGATCATTAATCAGTAGACGGACAATCGGCTCGGCGGTTGCGCCCGCTGTCTTCGCCTGCCGCTCGGCGTCGTGGATCCGCTCCATGATCCGCATCAGGCGCCGCGGCGTCCAGGTGTTCATCCGTTTGCGGAAGGCTGGCCATTCATTCGGCCAGACAGGCGGGCGCAGGCTGCGGCCAGCATTGGCATCGCCCGCCGCCGCTTTCTCGTGCGCGCTCAACATCCGGAGAGTTTCCATCTGTAGTGAGCGCAGGATCGAGATCGGGCTGGTGCCCGCTTCGTTCAGACGGTCAAGCGCAGTGTGGGCATCTGCAGGGCGGCCTTCGAGCGCGGCAATCAGAACGCCGCTCATATCCTGGCGCAGGGTCGTGGCCGTCAGGGCGCGGACGTCCTCGGCCGAAACGCGCCGCCCCAGGCCGCGCGCATAGAGTGCCAGCTTCTCGATCTCGGAATTGGCAATCGCGCGGTGCCCGGGGAGATCGGCGCAGAACGACTCCAAAGCGTCGTCGTCCATGACGGCGCCTTCTGCCATCAAGGCGGCTCGTACCCGGTCGCCGATATCTCCCGCCTCCTCGGCAAAGAGTTGGAGACAGGCCGTGCGCTGTGCCTTCTCCGCTGCGCCGCGCAGTTTGGATTTGGAGGCGAGGCTGCCGGTCTCGACTACGAGCTTCGCGGCATAGCGGCCCGGCGATGCATCACCCGCTTCGATGGCCTCGATCAGCAGGGCCGCAATCTTGTCGCCGCTCGTGCGCACTCGCACGCCCCGCTTGTCACCGAGCAGTGAAACCGCCTCAAGCGCGTCAAACAGAAGGGAAGGATCCTTGCGGATCGCGTCGTCATCGAGAATGGTGACTTCAAGTCCGGCCTTGCCGCCCCAGGCAGCCAGCACGCCCTGAGCGGCGTCGGAGGCGAGACCCTCATCCTCGGAAAACGCGAGCACGGCCCAGATGTCGTCCCCCGGGCGCCGGGCGAAAGTTTCCGCCTGCTTGCCCTTGAGCAGCACTATTGAGACGCAAACTTGAGGCGGATATCGTCTGCAATACGCTTGGCCAGCATCCGCATGGCGCGGTCGGATGCGCTGGTCTGGGCGGCGATGTCGCCAAAGGGCGAGTCGGGCACGAGGAAGCCGGTTTCTACTTCGACACTGCCGGTTACCGAAACGGTCTCTCCGGTCATGGCGTAGATGCCGGTCGCCAGCACGCTCGAGCGAGACGCGGCCCCGTCCGGCTGGAAGGCCAAGCGCGACAGCTGGTCATCCAGATTGACCTTCAAGGTCACCTGCTCCGTCAGGCCTGGCACACCGAGGGCGAGTTCCTGCAGCAGCGCCTGGCGCAACATGTGGCCTGGCCGCCCGCGAATGTCCGAAACCTCGATTAGCCCGGCATCGGCAAATTTGCCGTCCACCGGCGCATAGACCGGCTGGAATCCGCAAGCGCTGAGGGAAGCACTGGAGGCGGCGACGAGCAAGGCAGCGAGGAGACGTTTCATGCCACCACGATATTCACGATGCGTCCGGGCACGACAATGGTTTTCTTCACGTCCTTGCCAGCGATGAAGCCCGCCACTTCCGGGAGCGCTTTGGCTGCAGCCTCGACCGCGTCGTTGCCCAGGTCTTTTGCGACCGTGATTTCACCGCGGCGCTTGCCGTTTACCTGCACCGCCAGTGTTACGGTATCCTCGGTGATCAGGGCGGCGTCAGCCTCCGGCCAGGCGGCGGCCGACACGAGCCCTTCGCCGGCGATCCGCTCCCAGACGCTTTCGGCGAGGTGCGGCATGAACGGTGTGAGGCAGCGCGCCAACATAGAGAGGGCCTCGGCGCGGGCGCCAAGCAGCTCGACCGAAGTTTCTGCCTTCTTCAGCGCGTTCACCCATTCATAAATGGCTGCAATCGCGGAATTGAACCGGAATTCGTCGATGGCCTTGTCGATGGCTTTCGCCGCGCGGTGGCTCACCCGGCGCAGGTCCACGGACGCAGAATCCTCACCCGGGGCCGGGAAGGGGGCGGCGGGAAGAGTATCGGCCAGACTCCAGATCCGCTGCGCAAACCGGCCCGCACCTTCGACGCCGGACTGAGTCCATTCAACATCCCGCTCGGGCGGAGAGTCCGACAGCATGAACCAGCGCGCAACATCCGCGCCGTAGGCCGCCACGATCCCGTCAGGATCGACCGTGTTCTTCTTGGACTTCGACATCTTCTCGATCGCGCCCGACTCGACCTGCGCGCCGGTGGCCGCCTCGACCCAGTGATCGTCCCGCTTCTCGACCGCGCCCGGCTCAAGCCAGCGGCCATCCGCTGCGCGGTAAGTCTCGTGCGTCACCATGCCTTGCGTAAACAGGCCCGCGAACGGCTCGCCCGCTGGGAGGTCCAGTTCGCCGACATCCCGCATCGCGCGGGCAAAGGCGCGGGAATAGAGAAGGTGCAGCACGGCATGTTCGACGCCGCCGATATACTGGTCCACCGGCAGCCAGTAGGCGCGCTCTTTCGGATCGCTGATCGAGGCGAAGCGGGCATAATACCAGGAACTGTCCACGAACGTGTCCAGGGTGTCCGTCTCGCGGCGCGCCGGCTTTCCGCATGTCGGGCAATCGACGTGTTTCCAGGTCGGGTGGTGATCCAGCGGATTGCCGGGCTTGTCGAAGGTGACATCGTCCGGAAGGCGCACGGGCAACATCTTCGCAGGCACGGGCACGACGCCGCAAACCTCGCAATAGATGATCGGAATCGGGCAACCCCAATAGCGCTGGCGCGAGAAGCCCCAGTCTCGCAGGCGGTAATTGACCGTACCCTGACCATGCTCCGCGGCCTCGAGTTTCGAGATCGCCAGCCGCTTGGCTTCGTCCACGGTGAGGCCGTCGAGGAAACCGGAATTGAAGATGCGCCCCGGGCCGGTGTACGCCTTGTCATCGATACGGAAGTCTTCCGCAGCGGTGTCCGGCGGCAGGACAACCGGAGTGACGGGCAGGGCGAACTTGCGCGCAAAATCAAGATCGCGCTGGTCGTGGGCCGGGCAGCCGAAGATCGCGCCGCTGCCATAGCTGGACAGCACGAAGTTGGCTGACCATACGGGCAGCGTGCACGAAGGATCGAACGGATGGCGCACGCGCACGCCCAGGTCGACGCCCAGTTTCGGCGCTTTCTCGATCGCTTCTTCGGACGTGCCGATGCGTGAGGCTTCCGCGATGAAGGCCGCGACCGCCGGATTCTGCGCCGCAATCGTGCGGGTCAACGGATGGTCCGGCGCGAGCGCGATGAAGCTGGCGCCGAACAGAGTATCCGGCCGTGTCGTGTAGACTTCGACCGGGTCCGTCGCATGGTTCGGCCCGCTCTCGCTCTTGGCGTCAGCCAGGAATGCCGGCACCTCCGCGATGTCCCACCAGACCAGGGCGCCTTCGGACTTGCCGATCCAGTTCGCCTGCATCGTGCGGACCTTCTCGGGCCAGCGCTCCAGCTTCTGCACCTCGGTCAGCAGATCATCCGCATACGCCGTGATCTTGAAGAACCACTGCGTCAGGTCGCGTTGTTCGACCAGCGCGCCCGACCGCCAGCCGCGTCCGTCGATCACCTGCTCGTTGGCGAGTACGGTATTATCGACCGGGTCCCAGTTCACCTTCGAGGCCTTGCGATAGACAAGGCCCTTCTCGAGGAATTTCAGGAACAACGCCTGCTGCGCGCCGTAGTATTCCGGATCGCAGGTCGCGAACTCGCGGCTCCAGTCCAGCGACAGGCCGAGCTTCTTGAACTGCGCCTTCATGGCGTCGATGTTGGCATAGGTCCATTTGCCGGGATCGATGCCGCGCTCCATCGCAGCGTTCTCTGCCGGCAGGCCAAACGCGTCCCAGCCCATCGGGTGGAGGACATTATATCCCTTGGCGCGCCGGTGGCGGGCGACGACATCGCCCATCGCATAGTTGCGCACATGCCCCATGTGCAGCCGGCCGGAAGGGTAGGGGAACATCTCGAGGACGTAAGCCTTCGGCGCCCCCGGCGCTTCGGCGGGAGATTTCGC
>JBBSDJ010000166.1:0-5810 GCA_038249555.1 Caulobacterales bacterium | reverse complement strand
ACCAGCGCGCCCAGCGGCGTGGTCGCGGCGGCGGCAATGAAAGCCCAGACGAGGGCCTCCTTCACCTTGAAGCCGTGCCGCGACAGGATCGCGAACGCGATGATGCCTTCGGCAAACTCGTGCAGGATCAGACCCAGAGACGCATACACACCGGACTGGAAGCTCGCCGCGAACGAGACCGAATAGATCACGCCGTCAAAGAAGGAATGCACGCCAACCGCGAGCAGGGGCGTGAAGGCCTCCGCCCGGGCTTGCCCAGCGCGCTCCGGAAAGAAGGTGCGCATCGCAAAGCTGAGCAGCAGGCCGGCAAAGAATCCGCCCAGCACGAACTTCGCCGCGCCATGTCCCGCGCCCAGCGCTTCGGGCACAATGTGCAACAGGCTCATCGTGATCAGCATGCCGCCGGCGGCAAGTGCAAACAGGCCGGACTGGCGCGCCGACCATTCGCTGCGCAGCGCCACGGCGGCGAGCCCCAGCGATGTCACGACAGCGGCGAGCAGGCCAAAGGATACGGCGGCCTGTAAGGAGAGGGGCATCGGGGTAAACAGTCCTGCTGGCAACGCAGCGCCACGCCCGGGCAGGTCCGGAAGGTGCTTGCGAGAAGTGTTATAATGTTTCAATATGTGCTTGGCGAGCGGAATCTTCCGCCCTTGGCCGATGGCAAACTTTCTTCCCCCGGAGCTGACCCCATGACCCTTCTTCCTGTCCGGTTGCCGATGATCCTGCTGATCGCCGGCGTGCTTGCAGCGTGCGGCCGCTCGGAACCCGTTCCGCCTGTCGCGCCGCCGGAGACCGTTGTTGCGGAAACGGTTGAGCCTGAAGCCGAGGCGCACGACGAGCACGCGGAAGGCGAGCATCACCACGAGGATGAAGACTCAACCGCCGGCGGCACGGCGCACGTTCACGGCCTCGCGGACCTCGCCATCACGCGAGAGGGCAATCGTTTCGAGGCAGAACTTGTTTCCCCGCTCGCGAATTTTGGTCTCTCCGAAGCCGACGGCGTCATTACGGATACCGTGCAAGCGGAGCTTTCCGGTCTGATTGAACTTGCAGGCGGCGATTGCACCGCCAGCGTGCCCAAGGCCGAGGTCGACACCTCCAGCGGCCACACCGATGGACATGTCCACGCGACTTGGACGTGTGCAAATCCGGATGCCGTTACGGCGGTGCGTTTCGCCGGCTTCACCGCGTTCCCGAGCTTCGAGACCGTGAATGCGATCTATCTCACGGACACCGATCAGAAAGCGGGCGAACTGACGCCTTCCGCGCCAGAGCTTTCCCTGAAATAAGGACTGCATGAGCCAGCCCGTCATCGACATCCGCAACATTGCCTTTGCCTGGAAGCAAGGGCCGCAGGTCCTCGACATTCCAGCGTTCCGTGTGGACGCCGGAGAGCGTGTGTTCCTGCGCGGGCCGTCGGGCTCCGGCAAGTCGACCCTGCTTGGCCTGATCGCCGGCGTCCTCGCCCCGCAATCGGGATCGATCCACGTGCTCGGCGAAGACATGAGTGCGCTGTCGCCATCGAAGCGCGACCGTCTGCGGGCGGATCATGTCGGGGTGATCTTCCAGATGTTCAATCTCGTTCCCTACCTCTCGGTCACCGGAAACGTGCTGCTTCCGCTGCGCTTCTCGCCCGCGCGTCGCAAGGCGGCGGGAAATGACGCGGAAGGTGAAGCCCGTCGTCTGCTCGCGCGCCTCGGTCTGGAGGATGAGCAACTCCTGAAGCGCCGCGTGTCGGACCTTTCGGTCGGCCAGCAGCAGCGCGTTGCCGCTGCCCGCGCGCTGATCGGCGCGCCAAAGCTGATCATCGCCGACGAGCCGACCTCCGCCCTCGACGCCGATGCACGCGACCGGTTCATTGCGCTCCTCTCCGAGGAAGTGACGCGCACCGGTGCCAGCCTTCTTTTTGTCAGCCATGATGCCAGCCTCGCGCCCCTGTTCACCCGCGCAGTCGATCTCGCCGCGATAAACCGGGCCATGAGCCGGGCAGGGGCCGCAGCATGAGCGCGCTCCTCTCTCTCGCCTGGGCCAGTCTGCTCAACCGCAAGGGCTCGGTGATCCTCACCATCGTCGCGGTCGCGCTCTCGGTTGCGCTTTTCCTCGGCGTCGAAAAAGCCCGCAGCGGCGCGCGCGAAGGCTTTGGCAACACCATCTCCGGAACGGACCTGATCGTCGGCGCGCCCACCGGCTCGGTGAACCTGCTGCTCTATTCGGTCTTCCGCATGGGCGGCGCGACCGCCGAAGTCTCCTGGCCGACCTACCAGAAAATCGCCGCGCGCGAGGATGTGGCCTGGACCGTTCCCATCGCGCTCGGCGACAGCCATCGCGGCTACCGCGTGATGGGCACCAATCTCGACTATTTCGAACACTACAAGTTCGGCGGCGGCCAGCAGCTCGGCTTTGCGCAAGGCAAGCCCTTCGACGATCTTTTCGACGCCGTCATCGGCTCAGAGGTCGCCCGCGAACTCGGATACACGCTCGATACCCAGGTCACTCTCTCGCACGGCCTCGGCGCCGCCGATCTCGGCTCCGGCCACGAAAACCGGCCGTTCCGCATCGCCGGCATCCTGAAGCCCACCGGCACGCCGGTCGACCGCACGGTGCATGTCTCGCTGGAAGCAATCACCGCCATCCATGTCGGCTGGGAAACCGGAGCCAAGAACCCGCTCGCCGATACGATCCCGGAAGAGATGATCCGCTCGTTCGATCTGACGCCCAAGACGGTCACGGCCATCTTCGTCGGCCTCGAGCGCAAGGGCACGATCCTGACGACGCGCCGGGCGATCAACACCAATCGCGGCGAGCCGCTGATGGCCATCATTCCCGGCGAAGCGCTGGCCGAACTCTGGAACGTCACCTCGGTCGCGGAACGCGCGCTGCTCGCGGTATCCGCCTTCGTCATCGCGGTCGGTCTCGTCTCGATCCTCACGTCCATCCTGACGAGCCTCAACGAGCGCCGCCGGGAGATGTCGATCCTCAGGGCCACGGGCGCGCGCCCGCATCACATTTTCCTGCTCCTCGTCTTCGAGGCCGGCCTTGTCGGCTTTCTCGGCGCGGTGCTCGGCATCGTGCTCATTCATGGGCTGATCGCCGTCCTCGCGCCGCTGTTGCAGGCGCAGTACGGTGTGGCCTTCTCCATGGGGGCTCCGGGACTGGTCGATCTCGCGGTGCTCGGCGCCGTGACCGCCGCGTCGCTGGTCATCGGAGCGATCCCCGCGCTCACGGCCATGCGCCGCTCCCTCGCGGATGGGCTCAGCGTGCGGCTCTAAGGCATGGTTTTCGGCTCTGGCGCTCGGCGCCATCGCCGCTTAATTAGGAAGGCATGATGAAAACGTTTCCCCGCTCCGCCCTCGTCGCGCTTGCAATCTGCTTGGCCGCTTGCGGCGCAGCGGACTCGCCGGCCTCTGCCGAATCGCCTGCCGCGAAGCCGGCGGCCAAATCGACCCCTGCGCCGGCCGTGAAAACCACGGACGCCTCCGGGCCCAAGGTCGGTGACAAGATCGGTGAGACGGCCGCGGACCGCGCCGCCGCGCGCGCGAAGAAAGCTGCCGAGCGCGCCGCCGAGACCAAGAAGAAAGACGCAGAACTCGCCGCCAAGGGCATCAAGCGTATCGGCTGGGAAGACCTGATGCCGGAAGGGGAGGAGGAGCGCCTCGCCCAGATGTACCAGGCCCAGATGGCGATGCTCTATTCCGGCGCCGGTGTGGCCGAAGGCTCCGCCGCCGACACCATGGTTCAGGTCGGCACGTTCAACACGGTCAAGGAACTCAACGGCAAGAAAATCCGCATTCCGGGCTACACCGTCCCGTTCGAATACGGCGCCGATGCGCAGATCAAGGAATTCCTGCTGGTCCCGTATTTCGGCGCCTGTATCCACTCGCCGCCGCCCCCGCCGAACCAGACCATCTTCATCATGGCCGACAAGCCGATCAAGATGAACGACCTCGCCCAGGCGGTCTGGATCGAAGGCGTCATCTACACCCAGACGCAGGAAAGTGACCTTGCGGACGCGGCCTACACGATCAAGCTGACCAGCATCGAGGAATACACCTACTGACGATCCGCGATCCCTCGGCGGTCCAGGTTGTCGCCTGGGACTTTGACGGCGTCCTCAACCGGAATGTCCAGAACGGCGTGTTCGCCTGGTCACGTACGTTCGAGCGCGACCTTGGCCTGTCGCTGCATTCCTTCAGCCGGCATCTGTTTGACGGCCGCTTCCAGAAAGCGATGCAGGGCGAGGCCTGCCTGATCGAGATCGTCACAGAATGGACCGAGAAGAACGGTGCCCACGGGCGCACGTCCGAGATCCTCGATTACTGGTTCACCCAGGACGCGCTGCCGGATCCTGACACGCTGGCGATCGTCGGCGCCCTGAAGGCGCGCGGCGTGCGCAATGTCATGGCCACCAATAACGAAATCCATCGCACCGATTTCATCGAGCACAAGATGGGCTTCCATGCGCATGTCGACCGCATCTTCGCCGCTGGCCGCATGAAGATCGCCAAGCCGCACACGAACTACTTCGCGCATATCGAGGATGAACTGCAAACGGAACCGGCCGCACTGCTGCTGGTGGACGACATGCACGAGAACATCCTCGCCGCCCGCAGCCGGGGCTGGCAGGCCTTCCATTTCACCGAGGGCTCGCACGCGGCCCTGGCTGATGCGCTTGGCGTGCACACGCACATGGCGGGCTCCAAACAGCCTTGAGCCTGGTTCATGTGAGGCGCATCGCGCCGACACGGAACCTGCTGAATCAAAAAAGAAGGGCGACCGTTAGGCCGCCCCTCACCACTCTACTCGGTACTCTACTGTTCCGGATAATGCGGGAGTAATCCCTAACGCTCCGTGAACGGCGTGACGCGACCCCTAGCCTTGCTTGGCCAGCAGGTTGCGAATTTCTTCGAGCAGCACTTCCTGCCTCGGCGGGGCCGGCGGCGGGGCTGCAGCTTCGGCTTTCTTGAGCTTGTTCATGGCCTTGATCAGCATGAACATCACGAAGGCGACGATCAGGAATGAGATCAGGGCGCTGATGAACAGGCCGATTTCCATGATCGCGGCGGGCTTGGTCACTTCACCAGCCGCGTCGAGAACGGCGGGCGTGATCTGGATCTTCAGGGACGACAGGTCGATCCCCCCCATGATCGGTGCCAGGACCGGCAGGAACACACCCTGGATGAACGCGGTTACCACAGTTGCAAAGGCGCCGCCCATCACAAAGCCGACCGCCATGTCGATGAGGTTCCCCTTCATCGCAAACTCTTTGAATTCCTTAAGCATATTTTCCCCTTTCGCCCCGGGCACACTACCCGAAAACTAGGTAGTCAGATTGCGGGGTTCGGGTGCAGCGTCAAGCAGACGACACATGAAAGGCGAGCAAGGTTCGAAGCTTATCGCGCCTCGGGATCGTCGCCGCCATTGACGCGGGCGCGCAATTCCTTGCCCGCCTTGAAGAAGGGAACAGCCTTGGCCGGCACTTTCACCGGCTCGCCGGTGCGGGGGTTGCGCCCTCTGCGGGCATCGCGCTTGCGCACCGAGAAGGCGCCGAAGCCGCGCAGTTCCACCCGGTCGCCGCGCGCAAGCGCATCGCCGATTTCTTCCAGGATCACGTTGACCACCTTCTCCACGTCTTCGTGACGCAGGTGCGGGTACTCAGCCGCGAGCTTGTCGATGAGTTGAGACTTCAGCATCCTGTTGATATTAAACGCATTTGCGGCGGAAGCGCTAGGCCCCCGCCGCAAACATTGCCTGAATTTTAGTTAGACCCCGTTGCGGGATCTACCGGCCTCAGCCCTCGGACATCAGCTCTT
>JBBSDJ010000165.1:0-5866 GCA_038249555.1 Caulobacterales bacterium | reverse complement strand
CGTGCACTGTCCGGCACAGCCGCTGCAACGTGGTCCACCCGCGCGGATTCGACCAGCGCAGGCTTCTTGGAACCGAAAAGGCGGGGCAGGAGGGACATCGTGGGCAGGCTTCCGGCGGCAGAATGGAACAACTCCACCACCGCAGATGCATATTCCGCGCCAGTTAAAATGAAATTGCGGCCGCCTGCCGGATTTCGGCAAGCGACCGCGCATTCAGTTCGCGATTAACCCTTACCAGATGCGGATACGCTCTTCCGGCGGCAGGTAAAGCGCATCGTCCGGACCCACATCAAACGCTTCGTACCATTCGTCGAAGTTCCGGACGACGCCGTTGATGCGGTATTCCGGCGGCGAGTGCGGCCCGGTTTTCAGTTGCTGGCGCAGGGCCTCTTCACGGTACTTGGAACGCCAGATCTGGGCCCAGCCGAGGAAGAAGCGCTGGTCCCCGCTCAACCCGTCGATCACCGGGGCCTGCTCGGCCGCGCTGACCGTGCCGTCGCCGTCGGTATCGAGGCTCAGCTGGTAGGCCTTGTAGGCCATGGAAAGACCGCCGACGTCGCCGATATTCTCGCCAAGTCCGAGACGGCCGTTGACGCAGGTCGTGCCGTCGTCGAGCGGGCAGAACCCGTCATACTGGGCCACCAGCGCGTCCGTCAGCATCCGGAACGCGGCCTGGTCGGTATCGGTCCACCAATTGTTGAGTGCACCCACCGCGTCAAATTTCGCGCCCTGGTCATCAAACCCGTGACCCATCTCGTGACCGATCACGCCGCCGATGGCGCCGTAGTTAACGGCAGGGTCTGCCGACAGGTTGAAGAAGGGCGGTTGCAGGATCGCGGCCGGGAACACGATCTCGTTGAAGCTCGGATTGTAATAGGCGTTTACCGTCTGCGGCGTCATGAACCACTCGGTCTTGTCGACTGTTGTGCCGAGCAGGGACATGTTGTCATCAAACGCCCATTTGGCAGCGGCCATGGCATTGTCGAGAGCGTTGGAACCCACCACGAGCGTCTCGTAGGTCTCGAACTTTTCCGGATAGCCGATCTTCGGATTGAACGTGTTCAGCTTTTCGACAGCCTTCACTTTCGTATCGTCGCTCATCCAGGCCAGTTCGGCGATGTTCGCATCCATGGCCTTGCGCAGGTTCGTGACCAGCTTGTCCATCTCCGCCTTGTTCTCGGCCGGGAAGTAGCGCTCCACAAACACCTTGCCGATGGCTTCGCCGACAATGTTCTCGGTCGCCGTCACGGCGCGCTTCCAGCGCTCGCGCTTTTCCGGCTGGCCGCGCAGCGCCTTGCCGTAGAAAGCGAACTGGGCGTTGTCGATGTCCTCGGGCAGCACGTCCGCGTGGTCGATCAGGAAGTGCGCTTTCAGGTAGGCTTTCCAGGTGTCCAGCGGCGTCTGCGCGCTGAGCGCGAAAATGCCCGGGAACCCGCCGCCGAGTTTTGCGGCATCTTCAGCTGTCAGACCGGCGGAAGCCAGTTCGTCCGCTGTCGGAGGAATTTCCGAAACAAGAAAATGTGTCTGTGCGCCGACACCGAGCGTGTCGAGCGCGGTCTGGACCGGGAAGTCCGAGGACAAGGCGAGGAACTCTTCGCGGCTGAGCTTGTTGTACGTCACTTCAGGGTTGCGTGAAACCGTCCGGTCCCAGTCAAGCTTTGCAATCTCGGTTTCGAAAGCCATCACGTCAGCGGCTTTCGCCGCTGCGTCCGCATAGCCCGCCTGGCCCAGCATGAAGGTGAGCAGCTCCAGATACTTGGCGCGCAGCTCGACCGACTTCTCGTCATCCTTGAGATAATAGTCGCGGTCCGGCATCCCGAGGCCGCCGAGCGACATCTGGAAGATGTAGGTTTCGGGGTCCTTGTCATCGACGAAGACAAAGCCGCCGATGGGCGAGGCAAAGCCGACACTCGCGGTAAGCTTGGCCAGATCCTCGAGGTTCGAGACGGCGTCGATCTTCGCGAAGTATGGCGCCACTGGCGACAGGCCCGCAGCGTTGATGGCATCGGTATTCATGTATGCGTTGTAGATGGCGCCGATCTTGCCTTCCGGCGTGTCGATTGCCGGGGAGGCAGCCGCAAGGTCGTCGATGATGAAGCGGACACGCTGCTCGGATTTTTCACGCAGCAGGTCGAACGAGCCATAGCGGGACTGGTCTGCCGGAATCTCGAAGGATGAAATCCAGGCGCCGTTGACATAGGCATTGAAGTCATCGCCCGGCCGGACGGACGTGTCCTTGGTATCGAGGTTGATGCCCCAGTCGCCCCAGACATCCGGCGCCGAAAGCTTCAGCTCCTGCGCAGGTTTCGCGGGCGCAAGCGCCGCAGCTTCGAGTGCGTCCGGCGCGGCCACATCCTTGTGGTGCGCGCAGGCCGTGATGAGCGCGAGTGATGCGGCGCCAAGCAAAAGTTTCTTCATGATACATACTCCCTGGGTGCCCCGCCTGAATGGGCGGTGCGACTGTAAAACCTGAACTGGATAACTCTACTTACTCGGCGGGCGCTGGCCGGCCAAGGCCTTGGCCTGCGCTCGTGCCGATGAGTTCGTCTTCGTCGATGGTGGCATGGCCGGAGTATCCTTCACCAATATTCCGGTAGGGCTTTCCGCCCCATGTCCAGGCAAACACGCGGCCCACTTCCGAGCCGATCGCATACATGGCGGGCACCATCAGCAGGGACACGAAAAGGGCAAACGCCACCGCGTAGGCCAGCGACACGACCATCGGCTGGAGGAATTGTGCCTGTACGGACTTTTCGAACAGCATTGGCGCAAGGCCGACAAAGGTCGTCAACGAGGTTAGCAGGATTGGACGGAAGCGCGAGACGCCCGCATCGACCAGCGCCTGCACGGCGCCCGCGCCTTCGTCCCGGCGCTTGTTGACATAATCGATCAGCACCAGGTTGTCGTTGATCACGACGCCGGCTGCCGCCGCGATCCCGAAGAAGGCAAACATCGCCATCGGCGTGCCGGTGATCGCCAGGCCCAGGATCGCGCCGCAATAGGCAAAGGGCAGGGCCATCATCAGCAGGATGGGTTGCGTGTAGGACCTGAAGCCGATCGCCAGCAGGATATACATCGCGCCGATCGCCATCAGGACCAGCTTGAGAATATCGGCAAAGAACTCCTGTTCCTGCTCAAACCCGCCCGCTTCGCCGCGCACGACGTCCGGGAATTCCTGTTTGAACTGCGGCCAGAAATCCTTCTCCATCGCCTCCATGATGCGGGCCCGTCCGCCCTCGCCGAGGACCTCGGCGCCGACCGACACCGAGCGCACGCGGTTTCTCCGCACGATCCGGTTGATGCCCGGTGCATAATCGAAATTCGCAACTTCCGTCACGGGAATTTCGCGCCCGTCGAGCGTCCGTATACGGATCGCTGCGAGGCTGTCGAGGTCATTGCGCGCTTCCATGGGCAGGCGAACGCGTACCTCTACGTCCTCGCCGTCGCGTGCCATGCGGTCCGCCAGCTCTCCGAAATAAGCCTGGCGAAGCTGGTTCGACACGTCCGCGAGGGTGATGCCCAGGGTTTCCGCGCCGGGCTTCATCGTGATCTGGATTTCCTCGGCCGCCGAGGAGAGGTTGTCGGTGATGTCATAGGCTTCCGAATAGGTCGCCAGATGCGCTTTCACGAGGTCGGCCGACGCGCGCAGCCGGTCAAGGTCCGGATGGCTCAGAGCAAAGGTGACGCCGGTATCGGGGCGATTGAAGGTGAACTCGAAGCTGATCTCTTCCGCGTCCTGGATGTCGCCGGTCGCCTTGCGCAGCTCGTCGGCAATATCCTTAGAGCGGACGCCGTCCGGCCGCTCTTCCGGCGGAACGAGACCAATCCACGCTTGCACGCTGGTGCCGCCGGCCACGATGGACGCGTCCCGGATCAGTCCGCCGTCGATCTCGGGGTGCTGTTTGTC
The DNA here is from genome assembly GCA_038249555.1 of Caulobacterales bacterium. Lineage (GTDB taxonomy): Bacteria > Pseudomonadota > Alphaproteobacteria > Caulobacterales > Hyphomonadaceae > Hyphomonas. The sequence continues at coordinate 1,959 of JBBSDJ010000165.1, read as the reverse complement.
GGTGATCTCGGTCGCCGCAATGACGCCCGCCTGTAGCTGGTCGCGCACCTGCACGACGCGCTCGAACGGCGTGCCGTCCGGCATCTCGATGCTGACCTGGATCAGGTCCGCTTCGATCTCCGGCATGAACTTGAACGGCACGATACCGCTCGACTGCAGCGAGATCGCAATCGCGAGGATCGAGAAGAAGAAGGCCAGCGTCGCGTACCGGAACTTGATCGCCAGTTCGAGAACCGGCCGGTAAAGGTTGCTTGCAAACCACAGCAGGCTGTCGGCGATCCGGCGCTGGAACTTCATCAGTTCGCCGGTCGGCCCTTCGAACTTCTGCTTCTTCATGTGCGCAAGGTGGGCAGGAAGGATCAGCAGGCACTCGACAATGGAAATGGCCAGCGAGATGACCACCACGAAGGTGATCTGCTGCGTGAACACGCGCGTCGGCCCGGTCACGAAGGCCCAGGGCAGGAAGGCGATGATGGTGGTCAGAACGCCGAAGATGATAGGCTTCATCACCAGCTGTGTGCCGATGACGGCGGCATCAATGCCGTCGCGCCGGCCGCTTTCGACTTCCTTGTGGATGTTCTCGCCGACGACGATGGCGTCATCGACGATCACGCCGATCACCAGAAGCACGGCGAAGGTCGACAGGATGTTCCAGGACACGCCCATGACGGGGAACAGCATGATGCTGCCGGCAAATGCCGTGAAGATGCCGGCGGTGACCCAGATGGCGACGACCGGGCGAAGGAACAGCAGCAGGACGATCATCACCAGGATGGCGCCGGAAAGCGCTGACGTACTGATCAGGTCCATACGGTCCTGGAAGGTCTTGGAATCGTCCCACAGGACGTCGATCTTCACGCCTTCCGGCAGGATGCCGTTGGCCGGGTCATTGGCGCGTTCGATATAATTACGGAAGCCCTCTGCATACCGCGTAATATCCATGTTGTCGGGTTCAGGGATCATCACGAAGGTCGTCGCGCGCCCGTTGAAGCTCGCCTGCAGCTTCTCGCTGACAAAGCCGTCGACCACGGTAGCCACATCCGCGACTCGGACAGTGCCTTCTTCGCTCGACTGGCGGATGATGATGTCGCCGAACTGCTCCGCCGTGTCGGCGAGGTTGCGCGCCGTCAGCTGAACGTCGCCGACGGGCGATTCAATCCGGCCGCCGGAGGAGTTCAGCGAGGTTTGCCGCACGGCATTCGCCACGTCGGACAGGCTGAGGCCGAAGCGGCGCAGCGCTTCCTCGGACACTTCGATGCTGACCTGTTCGTCCAGCGTGCCTTGCAGCACCGCGAGCTCGCCGCCGGGCTGGGCCGCAATCTCGTCACGGACCTTGTCACCGATCTTGCGCAGGGTGCGCGCATCGAGGTCGCCGTGCACCGCGAGACCCATGAACCAGTTGCGCTGCTCCCAGCGCTCGACCTGCGGCTCGAACGACGCCTGCGGCAGGTTGTTGATCTGGTCGACGCGCAGCTTCACCTCGTCGAGGAAGGTGTCCATGTCGATATCGTCGCGGCCGCGGATGTTGACCACGCCGAAGCCTTCGCTCGAAATGGAGGTGACGCGGTCGAGGCCGTTGATGTCGGCCACCGCTTCCTCGATCCGGGTCACGATCTGGTCTTCGATGTCGCGCGGGCTTGCGCCGGTCCAGGCCACCGACACCGACGCGCCGGACACCTTCACGACCGGGAACATCTCCCGTTCCATCGACGAGTAGCCGAACACGCCGCCGGCAAAGAAAATGAACATCAGGAGGTTTGCGGCAACCGAGTTACGCGCAAACCAGGCGACGATCCCTTTCATTGGGCAGCTCCTTCAGCGCCGTTGCCGGTCTCGGCTTTGGCGACCTTTTCAGCATCAGCTGCCGGCTTGGGCGGATTGTGAACCTTCACCGTGCCGTCTTCCATCCGCTGCATCACCGTCAGGCTCATGCCGTCAAAAGGTGCCTGGATCGGGCTG
>JBBSDJ010000164.1:0-5873 GCA_038249555.1 Caulobacterales bacterium | reverse complement strand
GATCGATGCCAATGCGCCCAGGCATCTGGAAGAAGAACTGAAGCGCGCCAGCTTCGGCTCGAACGGCGTGGTCAGTGAAGACCCCATCGCGGCCGGCAAGGCCTGGCAGAAGAAGAAGGCGGAGGCCGGCTGGGCCTGCCTGCACTGGCCCAGGGAATATGGCGGCGCCGCCCGCACTCCCATCGAGCGCGTCATCTGGGGTCAGGAAGAAGGCCCTTACGCCGCGCTGACCGGGGTCTTCACCATCGGCCACGGCATGTGCGGCCCCACCGTCATGAGCTGGGCGAGCGAAGAGCACAAACGCAAGCTGCTGCCGCCCCTCGCGAGCGGCGAGCACGTCTGGTGCCAGCTGTTTTCCGAGCCGGCGAGTGGGTCTGACCTCGCGGGCCTGCGCACGCGGGCCGTGAAGGCTGACGACGGCTCGGGCGACTGGATCATCAACGGCCAGAAGATCTGGACCAGCGGCGCGCAGTATTCCGACTGGGGCCTGTTGATCACCCGCACCAATCCCGATGTGCCCAAGCACAAGGGCCTGACGATGTTCTTCCTCGACATGAAGAGCCCCGGCGTCGAAGTGCGCCCGATCAAGCAGGCCAACGGCCAGTCCAGCTTCAACGAGGTCTATTTCACGGATGTCCGGATTCCGGACAACCAGCGTCTCGGCGAAGTGGGGCAGGGCTGGGAAGTCTCGCTCACCACGCTGATGAACGAGCGCCTTTCTATCGGCTCCGGCATGTCGACCGGCTTTCCCGAACTGTTCCGCTTCTGCATGGAGGCCGAAATCGACGGGCGTCCGGCGGTGGAAGATTCAGCGGTCCGCTCACGGCTCGCCCAGATCGCCGTCAAACAGAGCGGCCTGAAATATACCGGCATGCGCGCCATCTCGGCCCTGTCGAAAGGCGAAATCCCGGGCCCTGAAAACTCCATCGGCAAGCTTGTGGCCGGCGCAACGATGCAGGATCTCTCGATGTTCGCGCTCGACCTTCAGGGTGAGGCCGGTGTCGTCTGGGATGAAGACAGCCCGCAACAGGGACGCTTCCAGGCTATGCTGATGCGCTCGCCCGCCACCCGCATCGAAGGCGGCTCGGACGAAATCCTGCGCAACATCATCGGCGAACGCGTGCTCGGTCTCCCCGGCGACATCCGCGTCGACAAGGATGTTGCGTTCAAGGACATTCCCACGAGCGGCCGCAAGAAGAAGTGACCTGAGGCCTCAGGCGGACGGAAGGTCCGTGCTGAGGCGCTCGCGGAGTTCACGCTTGAGGAACTTGCCGCTCGCATTGCGCGGCAGGGCTTCTTCCTGGAACCAGACGTAACGCGGGATCTTGTGCTTCGCCATGATCGCCGCGCAATGCTCGCGCAGCGCGGCGTCCGTCAGGCTCTCGCCCGCCTTCAACACGATCGCCACGCCGACTTCCTCGCCGAGCCGTTCATCCGGAACACCGAACACGCAGCATTCGGCAATCGCGCTATGGCGATAGATGACCGCCTCGACTTCCGCACAGTAGACGTTTTCGCCGCCGCGCAGGACCATGTCCTTCTTGCGGTCCACGATATAGATGAAGCCGTGCTCGTCGAGGCGCGCGATGTCGCCCGTATGCAGCCATCCATCCGTGATCGAAGACGAGGTGGCATCCGGGCGGTTGATATAGCCCTTGATCACCGACGAGCCCTTCACCCACAGCTCCCCGACCTGGCCCGCCGGCACCGTCTTTCCCTCGTCGTCCACACATTTCACTTCGAAGTTCGGCATCGCCGGGCCCGCGCTGTCGGGCCTGTCGACGAAGAAGTCTCCGGAGATCGACGTGATGATCCCGCACGTCTCTGTCATCCCATAGCCGGTGCCCGGCCGCGCGGTCGCGACCTTGGCTTCGATCTTGTGCACTAGGTCTGGCGGCACCTGCGCGCCGCCGCCTGCCAGGGCGAGCAAGCTCGAGGTATCGGTGGTCGCAAAGTCCGGATGGTTGATCAGCTCACGGGCCATCACCGGCACGCCGCTCATGCCGCTGACGCGTTCGCGCGCAATCAGACGCAGCGCTTCGCCGGCGTCCCAGCGGTACATCAAAACAAGCGCCCCGCCGGCAGCCGTCGCAGCATATGCCCCGCAATTGTTGGCCGTGACATGGAACAGCGGCGTCGTGATCAGCGTCACCGGCACCGGCGGTGTCGCGGGTGGCTCAAGGCCCGTCGCGCGTTGCATCGCCAGCGCGGAAGAGGCGCCCGCATACATCATGTTCATCAGGTTCGCGACGCAGCCACGATGCGTCAGCTGGGCGCCCTTGGGAAAGCCCGTCGTGCCGGACGTGTAGAAGATGCAGGCGTCCGAATCCGGATCGACTGCCACATCCGGCATCGCGCCGCCGTGGGCGATGACGTCAGACCACGGCGTGACACCCGGCACGGCGGACGGCATCCGCACACCAACGAGTTTCTGCCGTGCCGCAAGTTCCGGACGCTCGCGCAGGCGCTCAAGCCGCTCGGCATCCAGGAACAGCACTTTCGGCGCCGAATCCTCAAGGCCGTAAGCCATTTCCTCGGCGGTCCACCAGGCGTTCATGCCTACGACGGCGACGCCAATGGAGACACACGCCCAGTAGATCAGCATCCATTCCGGATAGTTCCGCATCGCGACCGCGACCCGGTCACCCGGCTTCACGCCCTGAGAAAACAACCAGGCCGCGATGGCGTTCACCTGCGCATGGGAGTCGCCATAGGAGAGGCGCTCGTTCTCGTAGATCAGATAGGGCCGGTCCGCGAACGCTGCTGTCGCCATCCAGACTTCGCGGATACTTCCCGGGGCATTCTTGAAGACACGAAGCCGGTTGCCGAGCACGTCGGCCTCCACGATTTCGAACGCACCGCCCGGCCCGGTCAGTTCCTGGCGCGCCTTCTGAAGTTCCTCGTAGTGCATGTCTCTCCCCGGCAAGTTTGTGTTTTGACCGATCTTGCACACAACACAAACCGAAGGAACAATGGCGCAAGGGAAGGTGCCGCCCGTCAGGCCAAAAAAGCGGCATCTGCGGCCCGGTGCGGTACCACTCGCATACCGGGCATTGGCCCGGGCGTCACACTCTGGTAGTTCTGTGGTGGTCCCGGGACACGCCCTGACCGGCGATCCTGGTAGTGAAAGGTATGTACAGATGTTCCGGTCCTCGGAATTCCAAGGCATGCTTCCATCCGGCCCCGACGTCATGGACGCCGTGCTGACCGCGATGCTCGACAACAGCCGCGATTGCATAAAGCTGCTAGATCCCGAAGGGCGCGTGCTTTACATCAACCGCGCAGGCTTGCTGGTGCGGCAGATGGCCGGCGCTGAAGATGTCTTGGGGCGCTATTGGTGGGACATCTGGCCCGCAGAGGCCGAAGCTGCCGTACGTGAAGCGAACACCAGCGCCGCCGCGGGCAAGCTCTGGGACTTCCGCGGCTTTTGCCCGACCGCTCAGGGCACGCCCAAATGGTGGGATGTACGCGTCTCGCCGGTGACCGACGCTTCCGGGCACGTCATCCGTCTCCTTGTCGTGTCGAAGGACGTCACCGAAACCGTCACCAACCGGAAGATGTATGAAACGATCGCCCTTGAAATGCGTCACCGTCTCAAGAATGCGTTCGCCATCTCCAGTGCGATTACCAAGATAAGTGCGCGCACGGCGCCCGAGCACCAGTCTTTTGCCGAGGCGCTCGTCAATCGCTTTTCGTCTCTCGCCGTTGCCCAGGCAAAGCTGGTCGACGTTGCGCAGGATTTTCCATTGCGCGAACTCATCTCTGATCTCGTCAGCGCAGCAGGCGTCAGTGCGGAGACCTTCGATGTCTCTCTCCTTCCGGATTGCCGCATCGATGAATCCGGCATGCGGATCATCGCTGTCGTGATTGGAGAGCTGACCACGAATTCGCTCAAGTACGGCGCCTTGCGCGCCGGCGACGCGGTCCACTGCGAGGGCGAACTCAAGGACGGCTGGCTGAGGCTCGTCTGGACCGAAGGCGTGGACAGTGTCGACCTTGATGACACCGAGCAGGCGTCATCGACGCATACCGGCCTGCATGTCATGCTCCGGCTCGTCTTGTCCGCAGGCGGAACGATGGATCGCGTGATCGAAAACGGCCGTCTCGTCGTGACCTTTTCAGTGCCGCACCGTCCACCACACGACTGATATCCAAACATGCTCTCAAAGCGAAACCGCCATCCAGGTTAACTGGATGGCGGTCGACGCGCGGCCAAACGTACGTGGGGGGGAAGCTTGGCCGGCGCCGGTTCCTCAGCGGTTTGCAGGAGGGGGAGGGGCCGCTGGGAAATTCAGGTTATGCTCCGTCCTCGGAGTGCGCGGACAATGAAGGTGACCACGAGAAGGACGAGGAATACGACGAACAGGAATTGTGCGATGCCTGCAGCTGCGCCAGCGATGCCGCCGAAACCGAGCAAGGCAGCGATGATCGCCAGTACGAAAAATGTCAGTGCCCAACCGAGCATGTGTGCCTCCATTTTCTGTGCCCGACCATTCAGGCAGCTGATGAAGGTACAACGCCGCTCATTTGGTAACGTTCCAAACAAATTGCGCGTCAGATCTCCTCGACGGCCGCTTCTGTTCCAAAGAACAAGGCCTGGCTGATGGCGGCCTTCACCGTATCGTCCTGGAATGGCTTCGTGATCAGATAGGTCGGCTCCGGCCGCTCGCCGGTCAGCAGGCGCTCGGGAAACGCGGTGATGAAGATCACCGGAACGTCCATCTCTTCGAGGATATCCTGTACTGCATCGATACCGGACGAATTGTCCGCCAGCTGAACATCGCACAGGATAAGGCCCGGCTTCAGGCGCTTCGCCATTTCCACGGCCGCCCGCCGCGTCGCCGCGCCGCCCGCGAACCGGTGGCCAAGATCTTCCACAAGGTGCGCGAGATCTGCCGCAATGATCGGTTCGTCCTCGATGATCAGAACCGAGGTGGTCAGCTGTTTCTCGATCTCGCGGTGCGCGGCATCAAGAAGCGCTTCCAGTTCACCTTTGCTTTTGCCGAGAATCTCGCAGGCTTCCGAGCGGGTGAAGCCCTCAAGAGTCGTCAGGAGAAAAGCTTGCCGTTCGATCGGTGCCAGCTTGCGAAGACGCGCCTCGGGCGAGGCCGTTGCTGCTTTCGCTGCCGTTTCGAGATGCGCGCCGGTGGTTGACCAGATGGCATGAAAGAACTGGTATAGCGTGACGCGCGCCGTAGAGGCCTCGACGATCTGGCCGGGGTCCTCTTTCATGGCTTCGAGACTCGCGAGAATGTAAGCGTCACCGCTTTGCTGCGTGCCCGTGAGCGCGCGCGCATATCGCCTCAAGAACGGCAGATGGGGACGGAATTGTGCAATCATCGACATCTAGGGAACCTCCTGCGTGTACAGGCGTAACAACGCCCCTCATCGAGATTGGTTTCACACGATCCGAAATTATTTTCGAAATGAGCAGCAACGCACGGAACTCGACTCGCGCTGGTGCGTTATTGGCCTGAATATGGCAAAATTGGCTTGAAAACTGGTTATTCCGCCAGGTGACCCAAATTTAAGGTGGTGCGATGAGCGATACCAGAAAGCCCGAAGGGAGCCCGTCCGATGGTCCAAAGAGCCAGCGGCGCCTTGGCAATCGGGCGATCGGTGAACGTTTGCGCCAGATGTACGAAGGCGTCGTGGACGAGTCCATTCCGGACGAGTTCCTGAAATTGCTGGAAGAAGCTGAGGCCAACGAGCGCAGCGAGTCCGGTCAGCCTGAAACCGGCACCTCATGACAACGCCGCAACCCCTCCCGGCCAGCGAGTTCAAGGCAGCACTGCTGGAAATGGTGCCGCACCTGCGCGCCTTCGCGCGCAGCCTGTGCAACGATGCAGTGGCCGCGGACGATCTGGTGCAGG
>JBBSDJ010000163.1:0-5903 GCA_038249555.1 Caulobacterales bacterium | reverse complement strand
GGTCGATGTCGAATTCATGGCTCGCGCCCCCTGTTGGCGCTTCATATTCCCTTGTGCGAAGCGCCGTGCAAGCGGGATTATCGGCGCCGGATCGGCAGAGAACAGGCCGGCATCCGCACGGCGCTTGGCTTGTTCAGTCCGGCCCCGCAGGCTTGCGCCGTCCCGTGAGGATCAGCAGCGCCACGAGCCCGATGGAGGTCGCCTGGCTCGAGAAGAGTTCCAGCAGGACGGCGAACAGCCAGCTCGGAAGCGCGGCGCGCTGCTCGGCCTGCAGCAGGATATTGCCGGAGCCCTGTCCGAGAAGTTCCGCGTTCGCGGCTTCGATCTTGGCGTTCAGGTCATCCCGGCGCCGCGCGAGGCCAAGCTCGTTCTGCGCGTCGCGGTAGGGTTTCTGCTCGGTGCGGCCGACGCGCTCGACTTCGGCGATATAGGCTTCAAGGCCTTCCACCGAGCGGGTCTCCGGCGGAATGCCATCCAGCTGCCGGCGCCAGTCGGCGAGTTGCGTTTCGAGCACATCGCGGTTCGTCGCGGCGCTGGAGACTTCGGCGGCCGCCGTCAGGTTGTTGGAGCTGATATAGATCTGTGTACCGAGGATCGAGGCGCCCGCGCCGACCAGCGCGAAGACCAGCGAGCGCAGGCTTTCCCACATCCGCTTGTTGGCCGCATGCCAGTAGACGAAAGTAAAGCCGCCAAACGACACGATGGCGGCAATGATGCCGGCGGTGCCCCAGATCATCGACTCCAGCGGATCGGTGACGGTCGAGGCAAAGGCCTGGTAGTTCGCGAAGCCGGACAGGCCCGCCGCCATCAGGCCTGCGATCACGAAGATCAAGGCAAGCAGCGCAACGATCGTCTTTTCGCCCTGTCCCTTGCGCCGCTCTGCGCGCTCGGTCCGGATTTCGGCGAGGAGGACTTCACGCTCGGCCTTTATTTCTTCGGGTGAGGGCAGGCGCTCGTGAAGTTCATAGACCTGTGGCGGAGTCTTCAGCACAGGATTGACCGCGCGCGTGACCTCGGAAAACTCTGCATCAATCGGTGCCGGCGGCGGTGCATCCGCATCGTCCAACAGGGCGGGTAGATGGCTCCTCGGGCTCTCAAGCTTGCGGATCAGGTCGCGCAGCGTGCCGGTCTCGCCGTATTGCGTGCAGGTGTAGGTACCCGCCTGAAAGTTCAGCGACAGCGTGTTGTCCGAGGCGACGCAATCGTCGTGCAGCGGGCAGGCATACCGGACATCCGTCAGGTCCTGGCTCGCGTCGTCGCTGAGGCGGAGCAGCTCTGCCACGCGCTGCGTTTCTTTCAGGCGGCGCTCATCCGTCATCGCAGGCCCCAACTCCTCGCGGCCCCATCTAGCCGAAGTGACCGGCGCCCGTCACCCCGCCTGCGCGGGCAGGATCACACTTGCAGTAGCGGCGCAGTACGGCCGGATATTTACCCTATATTGACAAGGCAACAGGTCTTAATCAGGTATTAAGGCGTGGAGAGTGAGACTTACCCGCAACGGGAAACCGCCACCCATCCTGGCGGAAGGCAAAGGACCGACCTGCAGATGACACCGCGCTCCATCGCGATCCCGAAAACGTGGAAAACCTTCGATATTCCAAGCTTCTTCTCTGCCTTTGCCTATCCCGTTCTCGGTGTGGCGCTGTTCGTGACGATGGTTCTGCTCGGCATCTTTGTCAGCCAGCTCACCTTCCACTGGTGGTATGTGCCGCTCGCCGTCGGCGTCATCGCCTTCTCGGTCTTCTGGTGCAACATGGGAATCGGCCCGCTGCACCGTATCCTGCAGCACCGCGCGGGCGAGCTCGCCCCGCCGGCGCAGGTCGTCGCCATGCTCAACCTGTTCTTCGCGATGCAGGGCCGCGTCCGCGACTGGGTGAACTATCACTCCCAGCATCACCGTTTCGCCGATCAGCCGGGCGATCCGCACAATCCGTTCGAGTCTAAGCGCTGGGCCTGGGTGGGCTGGATCCTCTGGCGGGACCAGAAAGACGTCGAACGTCCCTGGCCGCTCTGGCTCAAGAAACATCCCATCATTGTCTGGATGGACGAGCACTACATCCAGTTCAGCATCATCATCCATTTCGTGGTGCCGGCGCTCATCTACCTGATCGTGTGGGCCGCCGGCGGCTCGCTCGTGCTCACCGCGCTGCTGCATGCCAGCGTCATCATCGGCCGCGCCATCCAGTTCCATGCCACCGTCTACGGCATCAACGTGCTCGGCCACCTGAAAACGCCGGTCTGGGCGGATCACATGATGGCGCTGCTGACCGGCGGCGAGGCCTTTCACGACCATCACCACGACGCGCCGCAAAGCGCCCTGCACCGTCCGCGCAAGGGCGTCTGGAACCGGATTGTCGACTATAACGGCACCGTCCTGCTCTTCCTCGAGAAGATCGGCTGGGTGAAAAACCTGAAGATCGCGCCGCAGTTCGCCTAGGCCCCTCTTCGCACCTGCAGCAACGAATTATGGGAAGCGCCCCCTTTAACCGGGTGGGCGCTTTCCCATTTGGGTTGTCCGGGGCGTGGGGGCGCATCACGGAGGACTGCCCATGACCAGCACAGACACAAACGCCCATCCGGCGGCGCATACCCACGCGTACATCCTCCTTGATCGGACGGGTTCGATGTCGAACATCTGGGCCGAAGCGCTTGGCTCGGTGAACGCCTATGTAGAGGCCCTGACCACGCCTGCGGACGGCGCCAAGCCCTCCGGCGATGACAAGGTCACCCTCGCGGTGTTCGACCACCATGACGGCCTGAAGTTCGACCTGCTCCGCCGGGGTGTCACGGCGGCCAACTGGAACAAGGTGACCGATGACGAGGCGAGCCCGCGCGGCATGACCCCGCTGTTCGACTCGATTGCCCGTATCGTCGCGTTGGCAGAAGGCGACGCGCCGCAGCGCGCCGTGATCGTCATCATGACCGACGGCGAGGAAAACTCGTCGCGCGAAGTGACGAAGGACGGCGCCAAGGCGGCGCTCGACCGGGCCCGGGCCAAGGGCTGGGAGGTCGTGTTCCTCGGCGCCGAGTTCGGCAAGTTTGCCGACGCCGAATCCGTCGGCGTCATCCGCTCCAAGGCAATGGCGGTCAGCGCGGGAAGCATGGAAGCCTCCATGCGCAAGCTGGCCTCCAAGAGCCGGAACTATTTTGAGGCCGCCGAAGCGATGGACTTCAATGCCGAGGATCGCAAGGAATCCGGCGAAGAGGACGTGAAACGCCGCAAGGGCAGTTAATCCGTCCCCTGACGGGTGAAGTCTGAACGGCTGTTCAGCTTACGGTCAAATTCAGGAAGGGCCGCCTCTCAAAAGGCGGCCCTTTTCCTTTGCTTCGGCGGAATCGCGACACAGACGCGCCTCAATCGGGGCGCAGCTTTCCCTCACCGAACAAGAGAAGGGACGCACAATGAAATTCTCCAGAACGATGATCGCCGTGGCCGCAGGCTTTGCACTCGCCGCCACCTCGCAGGCCAAGATCCTGCCGAAACCACCGAAATCCGATACGGTCCAGTCGTACATCCTGCTCGACCGCACGGGCTCGATGTCCGACATCTGGGACGAGGCGCTGACCTCGGTGAACGCCTATGCCGACAGCTTCGCGGCCGATGCGCCGGGCGCCGAAATCGCCGGCGGCGATATCAAGACCGCTGTCACGCTCGCCGTGTTCGATCACCAGGACGGCCTGCAGTTCGACGTGCTGCGCGACAAGGTCGATCCTGCGAAATGGGCGGACGTCACCAATGACGAAGCCAACCCGCGCGGCATGACGCCCCTCTACGACGCCATCGGCCGCATCGTGAACCGCGCCGAAGCCGACGCGCCGGAAAAAGCCGTCATCGTCATCATGACCGACGGCCTCGAAAACTCGTCCAGCGAACTGACCAACCAGGGCGCCAAGGCAGCCCTCGACCGGGCCCGCGCCCGCGGCTGGGAAGTCGTCTTCCTCGGCGCCGAGTTCGCCAGCTTCAACGATGCAGAAGCCGTCGGCATGGCCTCGTCGAAAACCATGGCTGTCGGCCAGGGCCGGATGCAGGAGTCGATGGACAACCTCGCCCAGAAAGCCCGCGCCTATGGCAAGGGCGCTGCGCCCGCCGTCGAGTTCAACGAGGCCGACCGCGCCATCGCTGACGAAGAAGGCGTGAAGGAACGCAAGGGGCAGTAACCAGGCTTCCGTCTCACCACTCAAACGAAAGCCCGCTCGTCCCCGAGCGGGCTTTCTGCTTTTCCGGAGAAAGCGAGAGCCGGTGAGAAAAAATGAGAATCTTTGGTACACGCCTGATAAAAATACGAACTGTGGTGTTGTACGCCCGAGAGCCGGCGAGAGGGAAAATGCCGAAAAAACGTCCCGCCACATGGTTCACGGCCGCCCGGCCGTACCTGGTCTACGGCGCCCTGCTGGCAGCCGGCGCCCTCGCCCTGACCTGGCTCGACTATCTGACCTTCGCCCGAACCTTTCCCGGCGAGCTGCAGATCTTCCTGATTGCAACAGGTTTTCTGGGCCTCGGCGTCTGGGCAGGCGCGCGGATTTTCGCCGGCAGGCGGGAGGCACCGGCCTTCGATGGCAATCCGGACGCCCAGCGCACCCTCGGCCTCAGCGCCCGTGAAATGGATGTCCTGGCCCTGATTGCCGATGGCCTCTCCAACAAGGAAATCGCCGCACGCCTGAACGTATCGCCCAACACGGTGAAAACCCATGTCGCCCGGGTTCTCGAAAAACTGGAGGTCAGCCGCCGCACCGCCGCGCTCGCCCGCGCAAGGGAACTTGGCCTTTTGCCTTGAAATTGCGGGTGATCTGGCGAAAATCACCCTTTCGGGCGATTGTGGCGACGCGCCGCTGACAGAAGGTTTGCCGGGCAACCCGCAAAGGAGTTTCCCATGTTGCAACGCATCCTGACCAACGGCGTCATCGCCGGCCTGATCGTCGGCATCCCGATGATCCTCCTGACGCTGACCCTCGGCGAGTCCGCCCCGAGCGGCGCCCTCGGCATGGCCATCGGCTACACCACGATGCTGGTGGCGCTCAGCATCATCTTCCTCGCCATCAAGCGTCAGCGCGACGTCGTGAATGGCGGCGTCATCAAGTTCCTGCCAGCCTTCCTGATGGGGCTCGGGATCAGCGCCGTGGCGGGCGTCCTCTACGTGCTCGCCTGGGAAGTCTCCCTCGCGATCAGCGGCATGGATTTCGGCGCGATGTACGCTGAACACCTGGTCGAAGCGGCCAAGGCCCGCGGCGCCAGCGAGGCCGAGATCGCCGCAGAGCTGACCAAGGCGCAGGATTTTGCAAAAATGTACGCCAACCCGCTCTTCCGAATGCCGATCACCTTCACCGAGATCCTGCCCGTGGGTATTCTTGTCTCGCTGATCTCCGCCCTGCTCCTGCGCAACAGCCGTTTCATGCCGGCGCGCGGGGCTGCGGTCTGACCGCTGCCGGAATTTCGGTAGAGAGGAATTTACATACCTCGATTTTAGAGGTATGTAAATTTCATGATGGATGAAACGCTCAAGGACCTCGAGAAACGCTGGCGCAAGAGTGTCTTGCCGCTCGCCGTTCTCGCCGTGCTGGGGAAGGGGCCGTCGCACGGTTATGGCCTGGCGGTTGCCCTGCGCGAGGTACTCGGCGCCGCTACGCCCGAGGGCACGCTGTATCCGCTACTCAACGGATTTGAACGTGACGGTCTTGCCGTCGCCGAATGGACGATCCCGGAGAGCGGACCCGCCCGCAAGACCTATGCCCTGACAGCGGAGGGCCGCGCCGTGCTCTCAGAGGCCAGTGCGCAGTGGAGCCAGATGAGTCTCAACCTTGGGAAGCTGCTGTCATGACGACCTGGACTGATCTTGCCGATCCCGCCGCCCGGGCAGCCTTCGCTGCCTATTTCGCAAGGGTCGAGCGCCACCTTGCACCGCTGC
>JBBSDJ010000162.1:0-5926 GCA_038249555.1 Caulobacterales bacterium | reverse complement strand
GGCAGCGCGCGGCTGGAGATCTGCTCCGTGCAGCCATAGGGGTAGCGATCGAGCGAGGCGTAGAGCGTCGCCGGATCGACCGGTATCGGCGAGAAACCGACCGCGACATCCGCCGAGCCCGGCACATAGCCCTTCAGCAGGTCCTTGGTGACGCTGAAGGATTCGCCCGGCCGCATCAGCTGCGAGGTCGAGCGCGATTCCGGCAGGTAGGGCGACCGGGTCTGGATCTCGTAATTGCGGGTGACGGAGTATTTGTCCGGACCCGACACTTCAAGGCGCAGCGGCGAGATGCCTTCAGCTTTCGCCGAGACGCGCACCGGCAGATCCACGCGCTGGCTCTTGCCGAGCGTGCGGGTGAGCGCGGTGGCCGGAACGCTGACCTGCTGGCCGCCCGAGACTTTCGCCGTGAACTGGCCGGCGGCGAGTTCGACGTTGTCGATGGAGGCGGTGATCACCGCTTCATCGCCGGGGGCGAGGAAGCGCGGCATCACGAGATCCGACGGCGCGCGGTCACGCACCTTCATCTTCTTTTCGGCGGAGCCGAGACCGGTCTTCGACCAGGCCACCGCCATCAGGCGGAGTTCGCCGTTGAATTCCGGCAAGTCGAGCGGAACTTTCGCGCGGCCGCCTTTGACTTCGACAAGGCCGGAGAAGATGACGACCGACTTGGTCGGCACGACCGTCAGCCCTTCCCCGCCGAGCTGGTCACCGCCGACGCGCACTTCGGCCGGCAGACCCATGTTGGGGTCCAGCAGGCGGCCATAATCATCGTGCAGTTCGACGCCGAGCGCCTTGCGGCCGAAATAGTGGGCGACCGGATCCGGCGACTTGAACTTCGTCAGTTGCAGGATGCCTTCGTCCACAGCGGCGAGGGTCAGGTAGACCTGCTCCTTCGGTCCGCCCTCGATCTTGACGTCCACCGTCTGATCCGTACGCGGACGGGCCACATCAGGAGCATCCAGCGTGACCTTGAAGGTGCGCGAGGCCATGTCGACCGGCACGTGGGCGATGCCGACGGCGCGGCGTGGCTTGGCATTCAGCACGGGGTCGCGGCCGGAATAGACCGTGACCATGACATAGGCGCCTTCGCCCCACTCCGCCGTGACGGGCAGCGTGATCTTGGTACCCTTGGCGACGACGCCGACGTTCTGGACGCTCAGCACACGGTCGGTCGCGACCACAACCTGGGCCTGCCCGTCATAGGGCGGCACGATGGTCAGCTCGGCGCTCTGGCCGGCCTTGGGCGATTTCTCGGAGGCGACGACCTTCACGCGGTCCGGCGCTTCGGTGCCGTCCTCGCTCGTCCAGCCGCCCCAGCCGACATAGAAGCTGGAACTCGCGCCCGAGGCGGCAAACGCGCCCTGGCCTTCGATCACCAGTTCATGGCTGCCCCATTCGAGGCCCGGCGCCTTGATCTCGCCGACACCGCCGGCGGGCGTGGTCAGCACGCCTTCATTGACCTTGGTAACCGTGCGCGAGCGGCGCCAGGTCCACTGTTCGCCGTCGCGGTACCAGTCATAGTGGTAGTCGATGGCGAGCACTTTCCAGCTGAGGCGCTGGGCCACGGCGGCGCCTTCGGCATTGACGGCGACGACCTGGAACTTGGCCTCGCCGCCTTCCTCGACACTCGATTCAAAGGAAGGTTTCACGCCGACATACAGGGCTTCGGGCCGGTAGGGCACGCGGACGCTTTCGGCGACGGCGCGGCCACCGGGCTCGAGCACGCTGACCACCGTGTTAAGGCGCAGCGGCAGGCCGGAATTCGACCCCGCGGTGCCGGGCGAGAGGCGGACGACCGCCTTGCCGGAACCATCCGTGGTCGTATCATCGAACTCGAGGATCTGTTCCTCGAAGGTCTGGTCGTGGCGGCCATAGGAGAAGCCTTCGAACGCCTTGAACGGCGACGGATCGGCTTCGAGCCGGGCTTCGGCTTTCACCGTCAGGCCGGCGCCGGGGGCGCCGTATAGGAAGCGCGAGTCGATCTCGACATCCCGCACGCCGCCCGCCTTGAGCGCGGTCTTCTCGTCGGTCTTCACATCGACGGCGATGCGCTGGGGCACGAAGTCCTCGACCGCAAAGCGCACTTCACCGGCGGATGCCGTGAGGCCGTCGATCTCGATGCTGGCGCGCCATTCGCCGCGCGAAGCGCCGCGCGGCAACGCGAAGGTCGACAGGACGGCGCCCGGCTTCGGATCCGTGAAGCGGACTTTCGAGGCGATCAGGCCGTTCGGCCGGTAGATCACAAGATGGCCATTGCGGCCGGTGACCTGACGGCCTGCGCGGTCGCGCAGCATCGCGGTCAACTCGACGCTTTCGCCGGGGCGGTAGATGCCGCGATCAGTATAGACAAAGGCGTCCACGGGGCCGGGCGTGCGCCGTCCGCCGACTTCCTGTTCGGAAAGGTCCACCGGCGCGCGGGCGAGGTCCAGCGCGGCGAGTTCGCCGTTCGCGGCAGTCGCCAGCACGAGGCGCGGCACCATGTTGCCCTGACCGTTCATCAGCGGCGCATCAAACGTGACGCGGCCCTGCTCGTTCGGCTTGGCTTCGGCGAGCACGGCGTTGTTGGCGGCGAGCAGCTGGACGGTCGCGTTGCGGACAGTCTTGCCATCCTTCAGCGAGCGCAGCGTGACATCGAGGCCGTTCTCGCCGCGATAGGCGGTGAGCGCGAGATCGGTCAGCAGGATCCAGCGGCCGGACGAGGCGGCGGGGCCTTCGGCATCGTTCAGTTCAGCGGCGTCGGTGACACTGACGAAATAGGCGCCGGGCTTCATCGGCCCGACGACATCCTGCAGCGGGAAGACGGTGACCACCGGCGCATTGGCGGCGTTGGTGATGTCCATGGTACCGCTGAACAGTTCTTCGCCGACATCATCCGGCGAATCCGGTCCCCAGAGCCAGGACCACTGGCCCTGCCCGGTCGTAGTGCCGGCATTGATGTTCTTGAAGACCAGCGCGCGGTCGTTGATGCGGCTGACAGTGACGCGGACCTGGTCGACGTTGACGGTCTCGATCGGGAGGCCGTCGGCATTCTCGCGCGGCAGGATCACGCCGGTGCCCTTGAAGCCCACAAAGGGCGGGCGGTCGGCAAAGTCGATCGGAACGGTTTCGGCGCGTTTCAGCGTGCGGCCATCGGCGGCGGGAAGACCGGCGAGGATCGTCGCGGTGCGGGTGGTGCCAAAGGTGAGGCCGCCGACGCAAAGCTCGCGGCCCTCGACCGTCAGCGCAGCCCGGAAGGCCGGGCGGAACTCGACATAGGGAGAATAGTCCGTTTTCGGATCAAGTGCGGCGGAGAAGACGAGGCAGGCGAGCGGCTGTTCCGTCGAGGTGTCGATGCGGTAGCGGAAATAGGAGAACTCGGTCTCGGCCGCTTCGCGGGCGCGCTGGCGCGCTTCATCGCGTTTGCGGGCAGCGGCTTCGTCGGCCGGTGAGCGTTCGACCAGTACCTGGGCATCGCTGTCCTCGCCGGGTCCTTGGGCCGTCTGCGAGCCGCCGCAGGCGGCCAGAACAAGCATTGCTGCAGAGGCGAGCGCACCTAGGACCGTCCAACGGCCCTGGACCTTGACTGACATCGATGAAACTCCTCCCGAGTATCTGCAGACTCTTACACACGATCCGGGCGGCGCCATAGGGGCGAGAATCTGGCGGAAGCAAGAGTATTCAAGAAGTTGCAGCGTTTTCCGCGGCGAGAATGGCGCGCAGGCCTTCGCGGTAAGTCGGATAGGCGGGCCGCCAGCCGAGCGCGGCTTTGGCGCGGGCGTTCGCGACACGCTTGCATTCGGCGTAGAAGCTCGCCGCCATCTCGCTGAGATGTGCGTCCTCGAAGGAGATGTCAGGTGGCGGGGCCATGCCGAGAAGTTCCGCAGCGAAGGCGGTCACGTCCTGCGGCGGCGCCGAAAGATCGTCGCACAGGTGGAAGACGCCGGATGCATCCGGTCGCTGGACCAGCGCGGCCAGTCCGCTGGCGATGTCATCGACATGCACGCGGGAGAAGACCTGGCCCGGCTTTATGATGCGCTGGGCGGTGCCGTCGCGCAGCCGGTCGAAGGGCGAGCGGCCGGGTCCGTAGATGCCCGGCAAGCGAACGAGCCGGGCGCGGCCTTCGCTGGCCGCTTGCCATTGGGTTTCCGCCAGCACGCGGGCGGCCGCGCGCGGTGACGAGGGCGCCACGGGGCTCCACTCGAACGCCCAGCCGCCCTGCAGGTCGCCATAGACCCCCGTCGTTGAAAGATATGTTATGGACCGGGCACCGTCGGCCTGGCTTGCCGCCGCCAATGCAGCGGGGCAGCCTTGCCGGCCGGGCGGCAGGGTGATCAGCCAGTGCGCGCCCGCCGGCACATCGACGGGCCCTTCCCCGGTCCAGACGGCCGCCTCGATGCCGCGCGCCTTCAGATCCGCCGCCTTGGCCGCCGTTCTGACCGTTCCGGCGACCTGCCAGCCCGCCGGCCGCAGCTGCGCGGACAGCTGCAGGGCGCTATAGCCAAGCCCGAAAACAAAAAGCAGAGATTGCGGGGATGTCATTTGCCAATACCAGAGCGCCGTTGCCTACACGGCGCTGAATAAACGGTTCGGAGCCAACTGCCCATGTCCCTGATCGCCTTCGCCGCTGGAACCGTTCTGATGATGCAGTCGGCGGGGGCAGAGCTTGCCAAGGCCGAAGAGGCCCGGCTCGAGGCCTGTGTCGCCAAGATCGAGACCGATCCCGAGAACGCCTACGAGGACGGACTGGCCTGGAGCTATGAAGGCAACCGGCCGGGCGCGCGCCAGTGCACGGCGCTGGCCCTGATCGCGCTTGGCAATTACGCGACGGGCGCCGAGCGGCTGGAGTCGCTGGCGACCTCCACGGATGGCGGCTCGATGGAGCAACGCGCGATCTACCTGTCGCAGGCCGGTCAGGCCTGGATCATGGCCGGGGCGCCGGAAGTGGCCGTCGTGTCTTTTTCCGACGCCTTGACGATGGCGCCTGGAACGGTCGATTTGCTGCTCGACCGGGCCAGCGCCTACATCCTCACCGAGGAATGGGACACGGCGCTGTCGGATCTCGACCTTGCGCTCGCCAATTCGCCCGGCTTTGGCCCGGCGCACCAGCTGCGCGCGGAGGTCTATCTCAACAAGAAGAGCTATGACCTGGCGATGCGCGACGTGGAATCCGCCATGGCCGCCGATCCGAAGAACATCGACACGCTGCTGGTGCGCGGGCGCGTGCGTGAGGCGATCCGGCTCGCCGAGCAGGACGGCATTCCGCAGTAACGCGCCGCCTCAGGCGCCGTACCGGGCTTCCAGCATCGACCAAACCGCGCGCAGGCTGCACGGCGCGCCGCCGTCCGGCCGGCCGTATTTCGACTTGCGCCAGGCCCAGATGTCGAAGTGCGCCCAGCTCCTGGCACTGACGAATTGCTTGAGGAACACCGCCGCCGTGATCGAGCCGGCGAAGCTGCCGCCCGAGTTCACGAGATCGGCGACCGGGCTCTTGAGCTCAGCCAGGTCGGGATCCCAGAGCGGCATACGCCAGACCGGATCGCCGGTACGGGCGGAGGCGGCAAGGATGTCGGCGGCGAGCTGGTCGTCGTCGGTGTAGAGCGGCGCAAGGTCCGCGCCGAGCGCGACACGAGCGGCGCCGGTGAGGGTGGCGAAATCGAGCAGAAGGTCCGGGTCGTCTTCACTGGCGCGTGCGAGCGCGTCGCCCAGAACGAGGCGGCCTTCGGCGTCCGTATTGTCGATCTCGACCGTCAGGCCCTTGCGGCTGGAGAGGATGTCGCCTGGCCGGAAGGAATTCCCGGCGATCGCGTTCTCGGCGGCGGAGACATAGAGCTTCAGGTGCACGGGAAGGCCAGCGCCCATGACAAGTTCGGCGAGCGCGATGGCGTGCGCCGCCCCGCCCATGTCCTTCTTCATAATGCGCATGCCGTCGCCGCCCTTTATGTTGAGG
>JBBSDJ010000161.1:0-5963 GCA_038249555.1 Caulobacterales bacterium | reverse complement strand
GGCATGAACCCGATGGACCTGAAGCGCGGCATCGACAAGGCTGTGTCCGAAGTCGTCAAGGACCTCGCCCACCACGCCAAGAAAGTGAAGACCAACGAAGAGATCGCCCAGGTGGGCACGATCTCGGCGAACGGCCAGAGCGAAATCGGCGCGATGATCGCTGAAGCGATGGCGAAAGTCGGCAACGAAGGCGTCATCACGGTTGAAGAAGCCAAATCGGCCGACACCGAACTCGACGTCGTCGAAGGCATGCAGTTCGACCGTGGCTATATCAGCCCGTACTTCATCACCAACGCCGACAAGATGATGGTTGAACTCGAGGATCCGCTGATCCTGCTTCACGAGTCGAAACTGTCGAGCCTGCAGCCGCTGCTGCCGATCCTCGAAGCCGTGGTCCAGTCGCAGAAGCCGCTGATCATCATCGCTGAAGACGTCGACGGCGAAGCCCTCGCGACCCTCGTCGTCAACAAGCTGCGCGGCGGCCTGCGCATCGCAGCCGTCAAAGCCCCGGGCTTCGGCGACCGCCGCAAGGCCATGCTGCAGGACATCGCTGTCCTGACGGGCGGCCAGGTCATCTCCGAAGACCTCGGCATCAAGCTCGAGAACGTCGGCATGGAAATGCTCGGCAAAGCCAAACGCATCACGATCGACAAGGACAACACCACGATCGTCGACGGCGGCGGCAAGAAGAAAGAAATCGAGGCCCGTGTCGGCCAGATCCGCAAGCAGATCGAAGACACGAGCTCCGACTATGACAAGGAGAAGCTCCAGGAGCGTCTCGCGAAACTTGCTGGCGGCGTGGCCGTGATCAAGGTTGGCGGCGCCACCGAGATCGAAGTGAAAGAGAAGAAGGACCGCGTCGATGACGCGCTCAACGCAACCCGCGCGGCTGTCGAAGAAGGCATCGTTCCGGGCGGCGGCGTGGCTCTTCTCCGCGCTTCGAAGAACATCGGTGTGGTCGGCCTGAACGACGACGAAAAAGCCGGTATCGACATCGTGCGCAAGGCGCTCGAAGCGCCGATCCGCCAGATCGCCGAGAACGCCGGTGTTGAAGGTTCGGTGGTCGTCAACACGATCCTCCAGAACAAAGCCCGTTCCTACGGCTTCAACGCCCAGACCGAAGAGTATGGTGACCTGGTCGCCATGGGCGTCATCGACCCGGTGAAGGTGGTCCGTTCGGCCCTCCAGAACGCGGCCTCGGTCGCCAGCCTGCTGATCACGACGGAAGCCGGCATTGCCGACGCTCCGAAGAAAGACTCGGCCGGCGGTGGCGGCATGGGCGGCGGCGGCATGGGCGGCATGGGCGGTATGGACTTCTAAGTCCAACCCCTTCCCTCCCTACAAAACGAGCGGCCCTCCGGATCAGTCCGGGGGGCCGTTTGCGTTGGGGCAAGGATTGCCGGTGCCCGGCCACGCTCCTACGATCCTGCGCAATGACATAATCGCCAGACGGCGAAGGGGAGAACGCGGATGGACTGGAACTTTGGTGACATGCTGGACGCCGTTGGCGCGGCGCTCGGCCCCTCCGACCTCGCGCTGGCGCACGGCGATCGCAAGATCTACTGGCCGGAGTTCACGGCCCGCACCAACCGGCTTGCGCGGGGCCTGATTTCACTCGGCGCCAAGGCCGGTGACAAGGCCGGCTTCTACATGCGCAACCAGCCGGAATACATGGAAGCCATGGCGGGTTGTTTCAAAGCGAGCCTGTCTCCGGTGAACGTCAATTACCGCTATCTCGATGACGAGCTGGTCTACATCATCGACAACTCGGACTCGACGGTCGTGTTCTTCGACGCGGAGTTCATGGCTGAGGTCGAGCGGGTGCGTCAGCGCCTGCCCCGCGTGGTGGCCTGGGTGCAGATCGGCGGCGGCCCGGTGGCACCGTTTGCGCAGGACTACGAGAAACTCGCGACGTCCGGAGACCCGTCTCCGCTCGCGCCGAAGCGTTCCGGTGACGACATTTTCCTTCTCTACACGGGTGGCACCACGGGCCTGCCCAAGGGCGTTATGTGGACGCACAACATCTGGCGCGAAGCCAGCATGGAAGGCGTGCGCAAGATGGGCCTGCCAGTGCCGGAGACGATGGACGAGCATGTCCAGAACGCGCTGACGGTTGGCCGCTTCTCGCGCCAGCTGCCCGCCTGCCCGCTGATGCATGGCACCGGCTGGTTCACGGCGATGGGCGCGATGCTGAATGGCGGCGCGGTGGTGACCCTGTCGGAGAAGACGAAGTTCAGCCCGGCGAACCTGTGGGACACGGTGCAGGCCAATAGCGTGACGTCGATGGCCATCGTGGGCGACGCGTTTGCCAAGCCGATGCTGCAGACGCTGGACGAGAACCCCGGCCGCTGGAACCTGTCGAGCGTGCTGAACATCGTCTCTTCCGGAGTGATGTGGAGTTCGGAGGTGAAGCAGGGCCTGCTGAAACACATCCGGCAGACGGCGTTGACCGACAGTTTCGGCGCGTCCGAAGCGGTGGGCTTCGGCTCGTCGATCACCACGGCGGATGGCGGCACGCAGACCTCCAAGTTCGAGATCGGTGTCAGCTGCAAGGTGTTCACCGAGGATGACCGCGAAGTGCTTCCCGGCAGCGGCGAGCCGGGCTTCATTGCGCGCGGCGGCGCAGTGCCGCTGGGCTATTACAAGGATCCGGACAAGACCGCGAAGACCTACAAGACCATAGGCGGGATGCGCTACGCGATCCCGGGCGACTGGTGCACGGTGGAAGCGGACGGCTCGATCACGCTGCTCGGACGCGGCTCGAACTGCATCAATACGGCGGGCGAGAAAGTGTATCCGGAGGAAGTCGAAGAGGCGTTGAAGTCTCATGCGGCGGTGCGGGATGCGCTGGTCGTTGGCGTGCCGGATGACAAGTGGGGACAGGCCGTGACGGCGGTCGTGTCGCTGGAGCGGGATGTGTCCGAGGATGAGCTACGCGCCTTCGTTCAAGGCAAGCTGGCGCGCTACAAGGCGCCGAAGCGCGTGCTGTTCAAGGAGAACCTTGGCCGCGCGCCGAACGGCAAGGCCGACTACAAGTCGATCAAGGAATTCGCGCTGAAGGAACTGGGGCTCTAGGCTTCAGACCTTGCGGCGGACGGTGCGGAACACGGCGTCGGCGCGGGCCGCGAGGGCGCCGTCTTCCTTCACGATGCGGGCGGTGACGTGGACAAATTCGCCGTCGACGGCGGTGACCCTCGGGTGGGCTTCGATCCATTCGCCTTCGCGGGCGATTTCCATGAACTCGACGGTCAGCTTGATGGTGACGGACATCTTCCCGGTGGCGGTCCAGACGGCCCAGGCGAGCGCGCTGTCAGCAAAGGCGCAGGCCATGCCGCCGTGCAGGAAGCCCATGCCGTTGCAATGCCGGTCGAGCACCCAGAGGCCGGTGCGCATGTCGCCCTCGGCGGTCGCCCGGTAGCTGGGCCCGTTATGGATGGTGAACTTGCCCCGAGAGGGCGAGGCGGCAAATCCCGGCCGGGGTTCGCGCGCCGGCGAGGCGGAATCAGCCACGCGTTTTCTTGAAGATCGGATGTTCGACGGTGTCGCCCGGGTTGATCCCCAACTCCTTGGCGCGGCCGCCCGGAATTTCGAGCACGGCGCGTACGGGCACGCCCGGACCGAGGGAGCGGAGCGAGCCGGGGACGGCGTTGCGGGCAATGGCGATGACCTGGCCGGCCTCGTCCATGTAGAGCATGTCGAGCGGGATCAGCGTGTTCTTCATCCACATCGCGGCGGGGCGGACTTCGCCGAAATCGAACAGCATGCCGGCATCCGGCGCGAGGCTTTCCCGGTTCATCAGGCCTTCGCGGATCGCGTCCGGCGTGTCGGCGATCTCGACCGTGAAGGCGTGCGAGGCCTCATCGGTTTTCACGGTCAGCGGGGTCACCGCCAGTTGGGCAAAAGCAAGCTGGGCGAAAAAGGCCAGCGCGGCGGCAGAGGCAAACAGGAAACGGGTCATGCGGCAGGAATAATCACCGGAATCGAAAGCGGCAAGCGCCGGACGCTGTTTACCGTTTTGCACGAACCGACAGCACGTGGTCGCCCTTGGCGCCGGACTCGATGACAACCTCGATCAGCGTGCCGGGTTCGACCTCGTCATAGCCGGCTTTGCGCAGGGCGACGGCGTGGACGAAAATGTCGATCTCGTCGGTGCCGCGGCGGACGAAGCCGTAGCCGCGGGCCTTGTTGAACCATTTGAGGGTGACGGTTTCATAGTCCGGACGCTCGCCCCGCTCCTTGGCGACGGCGGCGCGGGGGCGCTCCATCTCGATGATGTGGACGGTCTGCCAGCCGCGCGGACGCAATGCGGCGTCGCAGACGATCTTGGCGCCCTCGTCGGCGACGGTCTCGCCATAGTCGCGCAGGCAGGAGATGTGGATCATCACGTCGCCGGTCAGCGACGCATCCGACGCCGATTCCGCGACGATGAAGCCATAACCCTTGACGGTGTCGAACCACTTCACGTGGCCGATCACCCGGACCACCGGTTCGGCAGCTGGCGGATCTGATTCGCTTCTGGCCACGTTATTTGTCATCAACCACATTCCCCAGACACGAAAACTAGTGCGCGAAAACGCGCTTGTCACGCGATGTTCACAAGCCCCGAGTGATTCGGGACCTCATTCGAGGCAAGATGCGGCAAAATAAGGGCGGAGAAGCTGGCAGTCCCTAGGGGAGTCGAACCCCTCTTTTCAGGTTGAAAACCTGACGTCCTAACCGATAGACGAAGGGACCGCACGGCTTTGAGAGGCGCGATATAGCGGCTGATTCAGGACAGGGCAACCCACCTCGCCGCGTTTGAGACAGTTTGTTCAGACGCGGCTGACATCCAGTGTTTCGAGCTGCACGCGCTCGCGTCCGTTCCAGGTATCGGCCTTCAGGCGGCCGGCGAGGCTGAGCCGCCCGCCCTGCCGCAGCGCGTCGCCCATCGGCGTGCCTTCGGCGCGCCAGGCGATGGACTCGAGACGGCCCGAGGCGTCCTCGACGGTGAAGCGCAGGTGCTGCGTGCCGACGCGGCGGACGCCGGTGATGTTGACATCCTTCAGAAGGAAGACCGGTTCCGGCGCGCCGACACCGAACGGGCCGATGGAGGCGATGGCGGTGACCAGCTGCGGCGTGGCGGCGCCGGGGGCAAGGACGGCGTCGATGTCCATGTCGAGCGCGGCGTCGCGTTCGGCGGCGAAGGAGGACATGTGGTCGAGCATCCAGGCATCGAGCGCCGGCAGCTGCTCCGGATCCATGCTGAGGCCGCCGGCCATGGCGTGGCCGCCGCCGGAGAGGATGACGCCCTGGCGGGCGGCTTCGGAGATGGCGGCGCCGAGATTGACGCCCTTGACCGAGCGGCCGGAGCCCTTGGCGACCGGGCCGAGACCATCGCCCCAGCCGATGACGATGCTGGGGAGGTGGAAACGGTCCTTGAGACGGCCGGCGACGATGCCGATGACGCCGGGGTGCCAGCCTTCGCCGGCGGCGATGAGCACGCCGCGAGACGGGTTTTCGGCGAGCGCGCGTTCGGCCTGCGCGGTGGCGGCGTCGAGGATGGCGGATTCCAGCGCCTTGCGTTCGTCGTTGAGGCCGTGGAGCCGCTCGGCGAGTTCGATGGCTTCGGCGCGGTCGTCGGTGGCAAGGAGTTTGGCGGCGAGCCACGGATCTCCGACGCGGCCGCCGGCATTGAGGCGCGGGCCGAGCAGGAAGGTCGCATGGTAGACGGTCTCGATCTTGCCGATGCCGGAGACATCGGCGAGCGCGCGCAGGCCGGGGTTCTGGTCGCGCGCCATCATGCTGAGGCCCTGGCGGACGAAGGCGCGGTTGACGCCGTGCAGCGGGGCCATGTCGCAGAGGGTGCCGAGGGCGCAGAGATCGAGCAGCGGCATGATGTCCGGCAGGCCGACCGGAGGGGCGATGCCGCGCTCGCGGGCGAGACGGTTCAGCGCGGCGACGAAGACAAAGACGACGCCGGCGGC
>JBBSDJ010000160.1:0-5998 GCA_038249555.1 Caulobacterales bacterium | reverse complement strand
TCAACAAGATCGTGCGGGTGGACGTGCCGGTGGTCGCCGATTGCGCCGAGGCGCTGGACGCGCTGATCACCGAGATAAAGGCGCTGAAGCGCAAGATGCCGGACCTCACGCCCTGGCGCGACCAGATCGATGCCTGGCGCGCCCGGCGCTGCTTCACCTACGCAAACTCGGCCGAGGTGATCAAACCGCAATACGCCGTCGAGCGGCTCTACGCGCTGACCAAGGACCGCAAGACCTACATCACGACCGAAGTCGGCCAGCACCAGATGTGGGCGGCGCAGTTCTATCATTTTGAGGAACCGAACCGCTGGATGACCTCCGGCGGCCTCGGCACCATGGGCTATGGCCTGCCCGCCGCCGTCGGCGTCCAGGCGGCGCATCCGGAGGCGCTGGTCATCGACATCGCCGGCGAGGCCTCGATCCAGATGATGATGCAGGAACTCTCCACGGCGGTTCAGCACAAGCTGCCGGTGAAGGTGTTCATCCTCAACAATGAATGGATGGGCATGGTGCGCCAGTGGCAGGAATTGCTGCATGGCGAGCGCTATTCACATTCCTATTCCGAAAGCCTGCCGGACTTCGTGATGCTCGCCAAGGCGCTCGGCGGCCACGGTATCCGCTGCGACAAGCCGGACGAGCTGGACGCCAAGATCCTTGAAATGATTGACCATCCCGGCCCGGTATTGTTCGATTGCCGGGTCGAGCGGGCGGAGAACTGCCTGCCGATGATCCCGTCGGGCTCTGCGCACAACCAGATGATTCTCGGCGAGATAACAGGTAACGAAGTCGGAGAAGCGGGCCGCAAGCTCGTCTAGCACAAAAAGGTCCGGGAACCGGGCGCGTGGGGGCAATAATGGACGTGGCAGGCCTGTTGCAGTTCAGCCAGACTTACCTTGAAGTCTTCGTCGGCGTGGGCTCGGCCCTCATCGCGGTGATCAGTGCGCTGGTCGCGCGCGGCGAGACCAAACGCCAGCGCAGGCTGCAGACGGCGAGCCTTCGCCAGAACATCGACGCCGCCAGCCTCGACTGGGGCAATGCCGCGATCGACACGATGGCGCGCTGCGCGATGTTCGCCCGCACCCGTCACATGCAGGCCAATGAAGTCGGCTTCCAGGCCACCAAGGCGAACCTTCTGGTGGGGCTATCGACGCTCGTGGACCGGGGCCGGCTGTTCTTTCCGAACCTCAACCCCGACAAGAAGGGCGCCGAGAAGGAAGGCGCTTACCGCGGCCACCGTCCGCCGATCCTCGACGCGCTGATGTGGACCTATCACGAACTGGAAGCGCTGACCCGCGAAGGTGGCCCCGCCGCCGACGACAGCGCGGCTTACATCGACGAGTGCCGCCGGCTTCTGGTGTCCGAGCTGCAGGCCTATCTCGATCCGCGCCGCAAGGACGAGATCGTCGAGCGCTATGACGACCAGGATGATGATGACCGCGGCGATGCCATTGCGAAGTCGAAGGCCCTGCGCGCAAAACTCGAAACACGCCGTCCGGATTTCAAGTTCGGCGCTGACGCCGCACAACCCACGAGGCTGCAATGACCGACGCACCCAAGCCCCTGGGCGGTAACGGCAACGGGCCGAAATCGGCTTATTTCCTGTCGCACGCAGATCAGGAGATCGAGCGGCGGACGCTCGCCGTTCTCGTCGACAACGAGCCGGGCGTGCTTGCCCGTGTCGTCGGCCTGTTCTCAGGGCGCGGCTACAACATCGACTCTCTGACCGTCGCCGAAGTCGATTCCAGCCAGCACCGCTCGCGCATCACCATTGTCACGCAGGGCACCGCGCACATCCTCGAGCAGATCGAAGCGCAGCTGCTGCGCATCGTGCCGGTCGCCGAAGTCATCGACATCACCAATTCCAAGACCGGTATCGAGCGGGAACTCGCGCTCGTGAAAGTCGCCGGCACCGGGGAAAAACGCGTCGAGGCGCTCAGGATCGCTGAGATTTTCCGCGCGCATGTGATAGACACCACCAACGAGAGCTTCATTTTCGAGGTCACAGGGGCTTCCGAAAAGCTGACGCAATTTGTCGACCTGATGCGCCCACTGGGCTTGGTCGAAGTCAGCCGGACCGGTGTCCTGTCGATCAAACGCGGGAAGGAGAAAGGATGAAACCCTTTTCCTGGCGCGCCGCACTGGTGGGCCTTGCAGTCTTGGCGGCGCCGCTTGCGGCGGCGGCGCAAGACGGCGGGTGCAACCCTGCCCTGTCGAATGCCGCCTATGCCGCCGATGCCGGCCCTGACGCGGCCAAAATGCGCTGCGACCTCGAGCGTGCGTCGGCCATCCGCGACCGGGCAGTCTCCCTTTACGGCGCGCGTGCCAACTCACTTGTCGAGATCATCGACACCGCGTCGCCGAGCGGCGCGGCCTATGTCTACGATGTCCTCGCGGATGGGCCGAAGCTGCGCCTTGAAGCCCGCTCGGTGCCAGAGGGCCGCGGGCCGCGCTGCCGTTTGCTGGCCACCCTGCCCGATGATACCGCCAATGCGCTGAGCGTGTTGCTGACCCAGTCTGCCGCGCCCGATGTGCCGGACTACGGCCCGCGCGAAGACGTGACGCTCAATCCCGATGGCTCGCGCACCGTGCGGCTCGTGATCGACAGCCATGACATCATAACCCGCGCCGATACCGAAAACGGCCCTCGCAACTTTTCCCGCCATGCCGGATCCGACGATCCGGTGAGCCGGCTCAACAATCTCGTCATCGGCGTTGCCAATGTCAGCCCCGGCTGGGTTTGCAACGCCTCTTTCTGACGGATCCCTTCCAACGCCATCCCCCCTTACCCCTTAGCGGAGCTTCCGAACGCACATGAAAATCTACTACGAACAAGACGCCGACATCTCGCTGATCCAGAAGAGGAAGGTCGCGGTCGTCGGCTATGGCAGCCAGGGCCATGCCCATGCGCTGAACCTGCGCGACTCGGGCGTGAAGAACATCAAGGTCGCGCTTCAGGAAGGCTCCGCCAGCCGCAAGAAATGCGAAGCCGAGAAGCTGGAAGTCGTCACCCCGGCCGAAGCCGCGAAATGGGCTGACGTGCTGATGATCCTCGTGCCCGACGAGAAGCAGGCCGTGATGTTCGCCAACGAGATCGAGCCGCACCTGCGCGCCGGCCAGCACATCATGTTCGGCCACGGCTTCAACATCCACTACAACCTCATCCGTCCCCGGAAGGATATTGACGTGTCGCTGTCGGCGCCGAAGGGCCCGGGCCATACGCTGCGCGCGCAGTACCAGATGGGCTTCGGCCTGCCGGGCCTGATCGCCATCCACCAGGACGCGACCGGTTCTGCCCAGGCTGTTGCCCTGTCCTACTCCAAAGCCATCGGCAACACGCGCGCGGGCGTCATCGAAACCTCGTTCCGCGAAGAGACCGAGACGGATCTCTTCGGCGAGCAGGCCGTGCTGTGCGGCGGCATCGTCGAGCTGATCAAGGCCGGTTACGAGACGCTGGTCGAGGCCGGCTATGCACCGGAGATGGCCTATTTCGAATGCCTCCACGAGACCAAGCTGATCGTCGACCTGATCTATGAAGGCGGCATCGCCAACATGAACTACTCGATCTCGAACACGGCCGAGTACGGAGAATATGTCACCGGCCCGCGCATCGTGAACGCCGAGACGAAGAAGGAAATGAAGAAGGTTCTGGAAGACATCCAGAACGGAACCTTCGCGCGCAATTGGGTTCTGGAAAACCAGGCCGGCGCGCCGGGCTTCCACGCCATGCGCCAACGGATGGCTTCGCACAGCATCGAGGAAGTCGGCGAGAAACTGCGCGGCATGATGCACTGGGCGAAGAATGACCGCCTCGTCGATAAGAGCCGCAACTAGGCATGCCGCAGCCCTTTCTTGAGGGCTTCGCGCACCGTCTCGCAGGCGAGGCGGATGAAACGGGCATAGCCGCGCTGATGGACGCCGCAATCGGCGACCTTCTGCGCGGCTTCCTGACGCCTGAGCAGGTCGCCGTCTCCCACTCCATCATGGGGCTCGACCGGCAGCTGATCGCGGACGGTACCTATTTCGTGGTGCATGAAACCGCGTCCGGCCGCCTCGCGGCCTGCGGCGGCTGGAGCCACCGCGCAACGCTCTATGGCGGCAATCATTCGACCGCGCAGCGCAATCACGCCCTCCTGCAGATCGGCAAGGACGCCGCCCGCATCCGGGCAATGTACACGCATCCGGTCTTCGTGCGGCGCGGGCTGGGCCGGTACGTCTTGTCCGTATGCGAACAAGCTGCGCGGAGCGCAGGATTCGGCCGCGCCGAACTGATGGCGACGCTGGCAGGCGAGCCGCTCTACCGCGCCTGCGGCTATGAAGAGATCGAGCGCATCATCAGTGCGTCCGTCGGCGGCGTGGACGTGCCGGGGCTGCGGATGGGCAAGGCGCTCTAGTCAGCCGCCCGGTTGAGATCGACAGCACCCTCGATGCCGGCCACCCTGCCCTTCATCGAATACTGCCAGATCGCGTGCGGCAGCGTGGGTGCGCCGTCGAGTGACCGTATCCAGACCGGGTGCGCGTCAAAGCCCTCCCCGGCCAGCCATTCGGCGTGGAAGGCGGGCGTGGTGTAGATCACCGCCGCCGCGCCATATTCGGTTTCCAGCGCGCCAAGGAAGGCGCGCAGCTCCGTCAGCGCCGCTTCGCGTCCCCCGCGCGCCTTGCAATTATGGGCATGCTCACGGTCAACGGCGGGGGGCAGCGTGCCGGGACGCACTTCGACCTGGCGGATGAAATTCTCCGCCTGCGGAGCGCCTTCCCGGCAGAGAAGGTAGAAATGGTAAGCGCCGACCTGCCAGCCGAGCCGGGTGGCGGCCTGCCAGTTCTCCTGGAAGCGCGGGTCGGTATGATCCGTCCCTTCGGTGGCTTTCAGGTAGACGAACTCCAGCGGCTCCGTGCCAAGACGGCCCCAGTCCACCGGCCCGTTATGGTGCGACAGGTCGATGCCCTCCGCGCCGGGCGGCAGCAGCGGCGCGGGAGCCGAGGCGTTCGGGGCCGCAGGCTGCGCCCCGCAAGCGGCCAGCCCGAAAGCCGCCGCCGCGAGCAAAGGTTTCCGCACAATTCTTGCAAGCATCCAGCTGGAACCCTTCTTCTTTCGTTAACAATAGGTTAACCTGTGGAGAAGGGCCTAATGAAGGAACCGCGTCATGGCAGTGACACCTAGCAGACCCGAGGCGCCCGCCAAACCGGCCAAGTCCGGCCTCGGCAACGCGATTGCGGCCGGCGGACGGCTCGAAGGCAAGTTCCAGTTTTCGGGACCGGTGATTGTCGGCGCGCATATCCGCGGCGATGTCGATTCCGACGACCTGGTCCTGGTGGAGGCCACCGGCCGGATCGAAGGCCGCGTCCGCTGCGCCACGCTGATCATCCACGGCGCCGTCAGCGGCGATATCGAAGCGAGCAAGAGCCTGGAAGTCTGCACCGGCGGCCGCCTCGAAGGCGTCGCCTATGCGCCGTGCATGCGGGTCGAAGAGCGCACCATCGTCAGCGCCGATCTGCTGATCGCGCCGGAGCGCACCGTCGCCCACATCAACAAGGCCGCCCCCGTGCCGGACCTGTCGAACGTCGCGCCCCTGTCGCCGGCCCGGGCTAAACTCCCGGCCGCAGATACCGGCGCCCCGAAGGCCGCCGCTGTCTGATCAGTTGCGCAGGTCCCTGAGCCGGTCGAACGGGTTCTCGGTCGGATCATAGACGCCCAGCTCGCGCATACGCGTGCAGGCCCATTCATACTCCCGGTTACACGCATCCGTCAGCGCATTCGTGCCGCCGAGCACATCCTTGCGCCCGCCCGTGCCGGTATACGCCATGTTCCCGTAAGCCGCGCAGCCGGACACGTCGCCATAATCACACGCAGCCTTGTACAGCGTGCGCCCTTCAGTCTTGTTCTCCGCAACGCCGCGCCCCTGCACCGTCAGGTACGCAAGGCCCGAACAGCCGCGGCCATCGCGCCCGTCGCACATGATCTTGTAGGACTTCGCCGCCGCTTTCAGATCCTGCGCGCCGC
>JBBSDJ010000159.1:0-6031 GCA_038249555.1 Caulobacterales bacterium | reverse complement strand
CCGTAAGCATTGTAAGCGCGATCATGCCCGTGAGCAGATACTTCATATTTGGTCCCTCAAATGGTGTGGGTCGCAGACGACCTGACAGGTGTTGTACACATGCGTTTCAATGATGGCCAGACCATGACCTTGCGCGCCCCCTGCGGACACCGGGTCAAGGTGCGGCTTGAGGTTAACGCAAAGGCACGGCGCCTGATCATCCGCCTGGACGAGCGCCGCCGCGAGGCGGTGGCGGTCGCCCCCTCTTCCCGCCAGATCGATGCCGCCGCCGCCTTTGCGGCCGAGCGCGTCGACTGGATTTCGACCCGTCTGCAGCACCTGCCGGAAGTCACCCGGTTCGAGGATGGCGAGACGATCCAGTACAAGGGCGAGGATTGCCTGATCACCCTCGAAGGGGAAGGCCGGATTGCCCGTCTTTGCCCCGGCGAACCCCGTATTCTCTCGGTTCCCGGGGATCCGGAGACCACCCAGTCGCGGGTCGTCCGCTTCCTGAAAAAGCAGGCCAAAGCCGAGCTGACCAAGGCCGCGACCCGGCATTGCGAGACCCTGCGGGTCGCCAATACGGGCATTTCGGTCAAGGATACGCGCTCGCGCTGGGGCTCCTGCACGGTGGACGGGCAGCTGGCCTTCTCGTGGCGGCTGATCATGGCCCCGCCAGAGGTTCTGGACTACGTGGCCGCCCATGAATGCGCCCATCTGAAGGAAATGAACCATTCGGCAAAATTCTGGGCACATGTGGCCAGATGTTGCCCGGATTGGCAGCGTCAGCGCGCCTGGCTGCGCCTGCACGGGACCGAGCTGCAGGCCGCCGGCGAATAATCCGTGTCAAGACGATTTTTGTGGGCTGGCCGCAAAAATATTTTTACTCGCGCTACGGACGAGTTCAGATTACGAACCTAGATAGGCTTTGGCCCGGTTCGCAGTCCGGATTCAGGACTTTCCGCGCTCCGGAGCGGGGCTGGGTTCACCTGCGAAATCGAAGCCTATGCCCCGCGCGCCGTACGCGCCGTCGCGGTAGCTTTCGATATTCTCCTGGAACCAGCCGAGAATGTACTCGAAAATATGCGAATAGAACGGCGCGGAATCGCCGTCCTCGATAGGCAGGCTGAACGTGTACTGCGCGCCGTCCTCGATGCCGACGACGACCTCCTCACCGGTCTTGCGGCATTCGAAGCGCAGGCGCAGCCAGTCGGCCTGTTTCGAGACGCGGAAGGCGAGGCCGAAGGAGACAGGCCCGAGCTGGCGGAAGCCCCGGGGCGGCACGGAGAAGGCGGCGTCGCCATAGGCGCGCGGCTCGAACGGTCCCGTGGGCGGGACGAGGTGCACGCAGACGCCGTCCGGCGCGCCGATATAGTCGCAGAGCCCGGAGCGGACGTCTTCGGCGAGGCGGCGGATGCGGGAATAGTTCTCCTCCGCCAGCTTCTGGTAGGTCTCGACGGTTTCAATCAGCTGTTCGAAGCGGGACATGCGCGAGCCTTGCAAATGCTTGGAGCAGAAAGGCTAGACCGGATCGCCCGATGCATCAAACGCCGGGGGCGGCGTCAGGCCACGCGCTGGAGCCTGACCGGCGGGGCGGCGGCGGGCTCCGGCTGCAGGCGCGGCGGCACGGCGGTGCGCGCGAGTTCGACCGCAAGCGCCGGGGCGAGGCCTTCGCCATAGCTGCGGATGACGGCGCGGATCGTGTCGAGGAAGCCGGCCTCCTCCTCGACGATCTGGCCGTAGCGCGCCGCGATGGGGCCGACGAGGCCGTAGGCGAGGAAGACGCCGAGGAAGGTGCCGAGGAGGGCGGCGCCGATCATCGCACCGAGGATGGCGGGGTCCTGGTCGATGGCGCCCATGGTGCGGATGATGCCGAGCACGGCGGCGACGATGCCGAGGGCGGGCAGCGCGTCGGCCAGCGTGTTGAGCGCGCCGACGGCCTTCATGCGGCGGTCGAGCTGGGCAATGATTGCCTGTTCCATGCGGGCATCGGCGCGGGCGGGATCGGCGAGGTCCAACGCCATCAGGCGGAAGGCGTCGCAGATCAGCGCGCGGGCGCCGGCATCGGCGAGGATGCGCGGGGCGGCCTGGAAGATGGGCGACTCTTCCGGCCGCTCGATATCGGCCTCGATGGCGATGAAGCCGCCGCGCTTGGCCTGGCGCATCAGCGTGCCCAGCAGGGTGAAGAGATCGGCGTAGTCCTGCTTCGTCCAGTGCGCGCCGCGAAAGGCGCGGCCGAAGCCGGAGAAGGCCTCGCGCGCGACATCCGGCGCGTTGCCGAGCAGCACCGTGCCGAAGGCCGCGCCGCCGATCAGCGCCAGCTCGAACGGCAGCGCTTCCATGGTCGCCGGGCCGCCGGTGATGACGAGGCCGCCGCCGACCAGCAGCAACACGATGACAAGGCCGGCAATCTGCAACACGCGGCGGAATTTCCCTTCAGCTCAAGGCATCATCCTGCCATACGCACCTTAAGGCGGCGTTTCACCACGCCACGGTTTCCCGTCTGGACATTTGCTGCGGCTGGCGGGAAGAAACCTGATGGCTGGTGAGACTGAACGCCTTCCCGATCAACCGAGACCGGATAGGCGCAATGCGTTCATCCTGCTCTTCTTTGCGTTGATGGCGATCGGCGCGGGCAACACGATGCTGCTGGCCGCCGTGCTGCCGCAGCTGACGCGCGAAATGGCGATGCCCGACTGGATGGCGGGAGCGGTGTTCTCGCTGTCGGCCCTGCTCTGGTCGATCACCTCGCCGTTCTGGGGCAAGGCGTCCAACACCTGGGGCCGGCGCCGGATCGCGGCGATCGGGCTCGGCGGGTATTCGCTGTCGATGTTCCTGCTCTGGCTGACCGGGACGCTGGCGCTGGCGGGCATCATGACCAACCTCGTCTCGGTGTTCATCTGCCTGTGCCTGGCGCGCAGCCTGTTCGGCCTGCTCGGCTCGGCGGCGAACCCGGCAGCGCAGGCCTATGTGGCCGACCGCACCAGCAAGGCGGAGCGCCAGAGCGAGATTGCGTTCCTGTCGTCCGGCTTCAGCGTCGGCACGGTGATCGGCCCGGCCTTCGCGGCGGCGCTGGCGGCCTCGGCCGGCATCCTCTCCCCTGCCCTGTTCACGGCGGTGCTGGCGGCGCTGATGGCGGCGCTGATCTGGTTCCGCCTGCCGGAGACGCGCGCGCCGGTGGCCGACGCGGTGCGTATCGAGGCGGAAGCCGCCGGCAAGCATCTCTGGCGCACCGAAAGCGTGCTGCCCTTCCTGATTTATGCGGTCGCACTGTCGCTGGTGACCGGCGTGCTGACGCAGGTGTTCGTGTTTGCGGTGATGGACAAGCTGGACGTCTCGGGGCGCGAGGCGGCGGCGTATACCGGCCCGGCCTTCACCGTCGGCGCGGTGGCGGTGCTGCTGGCGCAGCTGGTGCTGATCCCGCGGCTGCACATGAAGAACAAGACGCTGATG
This sequence comes from Caulobacterales bacterium, assembly GCA_038249555.1. Lineage (GTDB taxonomy): Bacteria > Pseudomonadota > Alphaproteobacteria > Caulobacterales > Hyphomonadaceae > Hyphomonas. The sequence continues at coordinate 2,599 of JBBSDJ010000159.1, read as the reverse complement.
TGGGTCGGCTGCATCCCGCTGCTGATCGGCGCGGTGCTGATGATCTTCGCCAACAACTATGCCTCGCTGATCCTCTCGCAATTCCTGATCGGACTCGGACAGGGCCTGGCGCGGCCCGGCTTCTCCAGCGGGGCCTCGCTCGCCGTGCCGCCGCAGCTGCAGGGCAATGTGGCGGGCCTCGTGATCTCCGCCAACGGCATGGGCTATATCGTGACGCCGCTGTTCGGATTGTTCGTGTACGAATATGTCAACCCGCACCTGCCCTTCGTGCTGTGCGCGGCGATGCTTCTGGCGATGTTCTTCTATGCGCGCTTCGGCATGAAGGACGGGCTGGGAGAAATCCGCGAGGGCGAGGAGTAAGTCCGCCGTTCAAACCCGGCGCCCCTCCCTGAGCGGGGGCTGCCCCGGGCCACCCATTGCTCACCCCACACCGCTTTCGAGACCCGCATGACAGACAAGACCTTCGACATCATCGTTTACGGAGCGACCAGCTTCGTGGGGCAGATCATGACCCGCTACATGCAGGCGCAGTTTGCGGATGGATCGATTCGATGGGCCATCGCCGGGCGCTCGAAAAGCAAGCTCGAGGCACTCAGCAGGGACGCCGGCCTCACCGGCATCGAGATGCTGGTCGCCGATGCCGGCGACGAAGCGGCCCTCAAGGCGATGTGCGCGCGCGCCAAGGTGATCGTCTCCACCGTGGGGCCGTATGCGCTGTACGGCGACACGCTGGTCAAGGTCTGCGCGGAGACCGGGACGCATTACTGCGACCTGACGGGTGAGCCGCAATGGATCCGCAGGATGCAGGACCGCCACGAAGACGCGGCCCGGAAAAGCGGCGCGTGGATCGTGCATTGCTGCGGGTTCGACTCCATCCCGTCCGATCTGGGCGTGCACTATCTCCAGCAGCAGGCCGCGAAACGGTTCGGCCAGACCTGCAACCGGATCAACATGCGGGTGGTGAAGATCAAAGGCGGCGCGTCCGGCGGGACGATCGCGAGCATGATCAATATGGTCAAGGAGGCGTCGGGCGATGCCGAACTGCGCCAGCAACTGAAAGACCCCTACAGCATTTGCCCGCCCGGCCATGGCTTCACGGCGCGCCAGCCCGATGTGCAGATGGCGTATGACGAAGAGTATGGGAGCTGGATCGCGCCGTTCATCATGGCGGCCATCAACGCGCGGGTGGTGCATCGCTCCAACGCGCTGAGCCAGAACAGCTATGGCGACGGCTTCCTGTATGAGGAGGCGATGGTGTCCGGCGAAGGCGCGAGCGGAAAGCGCGCGGCACGGGCGATCAGCTGGGGCATGACGGGCGCGATGATCGGGCTGGCCCTGCCCCCGACGCGGTGGCTGCTCGAAAACCACGTCCTGCCCAAGCCGGGCGAAGGGCCGAGCGAAAAACAGCAGCGCGAGGGTGAGTACGACCTCGTGTTCCTCGGCAAGACACCGAAGGGCGACAAGATCCGTTGCCGGGTGACGGGTGACCGCGACCCGGGCTATGGGTCGACGGCCAAGATGCTGGCGCAGGCCGCGGCCTGTCTGGCCAGGGACCTGCCGGACACCACCCCGGGCGGATTCTGGACGCCGGCGAGCCTGATGGGCGACAAGCTGATCGCGCGCCTCGAGGCCCATGCCGGGCTCAACTTTGAACTTGTACCGGCCTGAGAAGGGCGGGCGCCGCTAAGCGCCGTGTTACGGGCGGCGTCCGGATTCTCCAGAACCACGAAATCGGCCCTTAACGCAATTGCATTAGCCTCTCGGCCTGACTGCCACTGACCCACCGGCACAAGGCGCGACGCATGCTCGAACAGGCAACAAGATCACTCGGCAGCCTTTCGGAGGTGATCCGTCTGGCGGCGCTTGTGCTGCTCAGTTTGGTGTTCACCGGCGTCGGCGTGGCGCTGGCGATGGGCGGCCGGCCGGAAGCGGTCATCCCCCTTCTGCTGGGCGCCAGCGCAATCTCGCAACTGCCGAAGCGCCTCGTGAATCTCTACCGCGACCTGACAGGAAACTACTAGCATGCGCCCTTCCCTTCGCCCCTGCCACCTGGCTTGTATCGGCGCCCTCATGTGGACGGCCACGGCCTGCTCGGGCGCCTCCGCGCCCGCCTCGAAGGAACCGGCCAGCCTGGCGCCGGGCCTGTATGAAATCTCGGTGTCACAATCGCTCCAGCACGTTTCCGACCAGAAGACGGCCCCGAAGCCCATCTGCGTGCGGTCGTATGATATCGATGCCTTTCCGCACAAACTGGCCGAAGACTATTTCGTGGCACAAAGAGGCTGCAGGACCGTCCGTGCACCCCGCGAAGGCAACACGGTCTCCGGCGAAGTCATTTGCGCTGCGGACCGGAAGGTCGCGGAAGGCTCCATCCGGTTTGTCTATACCGGCGAAATCGAACCTGAGCGTCTAACACTGAAGGGCAACATGGTGATTGACGTCGACCTGCCAAAAGGCGCGGGCGGTCCAGAAGCCAGCGACGCGCAAATGGAAAAAGCGTTGCGGCGCATCGAAAAGATCAAGACCGTCATCGAGAGCCGGCGCCTGTCCGACTGTGCGTGACGCGCGGCCGGTCGAGGATCAGTTGATCCCCGCCCCT
>JBBSDJ010000158.1:0-6052 GCA_038249555.1 Caulobacterales bacterium | reverse complement strand
TGTTCGAGTTCAATTCCATGGGCAGCTGCCTTCCTTTGATGTTGACCGAGTTATCGGCTATGACCGCACTGCACTATAATGCCGCTAGGAGAGCGCAATGACTGACGCAGCGGAAATCATCAATACGGTGAAGGGCGAAGGCGGCATGTACCTTCCCAAGTCGATCCAGCGCAATGAGCGCGTGGCGCGCGGCCTGATTACGAAGCTGCTGCGCCTCGCCGGCCAGCTTCCGTTCGCGGACGACCTCGCCAGCGCCTATTACTGTGCCCGCGACCCGCTGACGCCCGCCAAGGCGAAGGCCGTGCTGTTTGCCGCGGCGGCCTATTTTGTCATGCCGGCTGACATGCTGCCGGATGTCATCGTGGGCCTCGGCTTTACCGATGACGCCGCCGTGCTCGCCACCGCCCTCGGCGTCGTCGGCTCGCACGTCAAGGAACGTCACCGCGTGATGGCCCGCCGCCTGCTGCGCCTGCCGGAGCCCATCGGAGACAAGACCTGAGCGCGCCTGCGCTCTGGGCTGCCTTCGCAACCGCCAGCCTCGCCGCGCTGGCCTATGGCTTTGTGTACAGCTTCCGGGGCGAAGGCGCCGGCCGCGCCGTCCTGAAGGTTTCCGGCGTTGCGATCCTCGCGCTGATCGCCTTTGCCTCCGGCGCGACCTGGCTTGTCTCGGCGGCGCTGGCGGCATCTGCGATCGGTGATGCGTTCCTGGCGGGCAAGCCTGACCGCTGGCTACTGCCGGGCATGGCGGCCTTTTTCCTGGCGCACGTCTTCTACGTCATCCTGTTTTGGCAGCTGGGGGAGGGCGCCGGCTGGAGCTGGCCGGTCAAGATCGGACAAGCCGCGCTCGTGCTCGGCGGCGCGGCGTATATCCGCTGGCTGATGCCCTGGCTCGGCAAGATGCTCGTGCCGGTCCTCGCTTACGGAGCCGTCATCCTGATGATGGGCGCCGCCGCGATCGCGCTGCCTGCCACTTACTGGCTGGTCAGTCTCGGCGCCCTGATGTTCATCGCGTCAGACGCCATCCTCGCGCACCAGCTGTTCTGCCGCCCGGCGGAGGCGCCGCCGCAGAAGCTGCCCTCCTACGCGGTCTGGTTTCTGTATTTCTTCGGGCAGGCGGCGATCACGCTCGGCCTTCTGCCGACGGCCGCCTAGACCGGCTTGTCGCCGTTCACGGTGGCGCGCCGCATGTGCCGGCGATGGCCGGGATAATCATTCAGCGCATAGTGCCAGGTGCAGCGATTGTCCCACATCGTCACGTCGCCCGCCTGCCACCGGACCCGGCAGGTGAAGCGTTCCTCGCGGGACAGGTTGAACAGGTAGTCGAGCAGCGGCTTGCTCTCGCGCGTGGACCAACCGGCGAAACGCAGGGTGAAGGCCGGGTTCACGTACAGGCCTTTGCGGCCGGTTTCCGGATGGGTGCGGATCACCGGGTGTTCGTATTCCGGCGCGTCTTCCGCCTCAGAGGTTTCCATCGACTGGCGCTTCTGCGCAGAGGTGCCGTGCGTGCTGTATTCGCGGCTGGCCGAATGGACCGCCTTGAGGCCCGCCAGCGTGGCCTTCAGGCCCGGCGACAGCGCGTCATAGGCCGCCTGCTGGTCGGCAAACAGCGTGTCCCCGCCATAGGGCGGCAGCTCGATGGCGTGCAGGATGGAGCCGAGCGCGGGCGTCTCCTCGAAGCTCATGTCGGTGTGCCAGCCGCCGCCGAAATTCACCTTGTCCTCTTTCTCCTTGATGATCTCGAGGAGTTCCGGATGGTCCTTCATCCCCTTCACATAGGGGTGGATGTTCAGCGTGCCGAAGCGGCGCGCGAACGCCTTGTGCTGGTCCGGCTGGAGGGTTTTCTGGCCCCGCATCACGATGACCTTGTAGTCCAGAAACGCCTGATGGACGCGGTCAAACTCCGCATTCGACAGGCCGGACTGCAGGTCCAGCCCGAAGATTTCAGCGCCCAGCGTGCCGGACAGGGGGAGGATGTCTATGCTCACCCCCCGAGTGAACCATCCGGCCGCCAGCGGCGCAAGGCAGGCGTCAGTTTAGAGATTCTGTTGCGGCAGGCGCGGGGCTGGTCGCCTTGCCTTTCAGGTATTTGTCGAGGAACCCGAGATAGGCCTCTGCGGCGGTGATCCGGTTCGCCTTTTTCTGGAAACCGTGCCCTTCGTCCGGGAACACGACATATTCAACCGGCACCCCGTTGGCGCGCACGGCGGCGACGATTTCGTCGCTTTCCACTTGCAGCACGCGCGGATCGTTGGCGCCCTGCACGACCAGCATGGGCTTCACGATGTTCGACGCATGGAACAGCGGCGAGATCGCGCGGTGGCGCTCGGCGTCGGTCGCCGGATCACCCATCTCGTCATAGAGCGCGACGCGGAACGAGCCCCACCAGGCAGGGATGCTCTCGAGCGTGCGCACCCAGTTCGTGACGCCGAAGATATTCACGCCCACATCGAACGCTTCCGGCTCGAAGGCGAGCGCTGCGGCCGTCATGAAGCCGCCATACGAGCCGCCGAGGATCCCGATCCTGTCGCCGTCGATATAGTCGAGCGATTCAAGATAGGTCCGTCCCCAGACGATATCCTGCAGGTCTTCCTGCCCGTGGCGCTTGTCATCCATGTGGAAGAAGGTTTTTCCGTAGCCGGAGGAGCCCCGGTTATTGGCGGCGAGCACGGCATAGCCATTGTTCACGAGGAACTGGATCTCAGCCGCATACCCTTTCTGGCTCTGCCCGCCGGGCCCGCCATGCACCCAGACGATCGCCGGAACCGGCGTGTCGGCAGACGCGGTCTTCGGCACATAGAAGATGGCGGGTATCTCCAGCCCGTCAAAACTCGGGTAGCGCACGATCGAGGCGGTCACGAGGTTGGCTTCGTCGATGGCCGGCGAGAGCGCATTGGTCAGGCGCGTGGCAACGCCGGTTGCAAGGTCTGCGGTATAGATGTTGCGCGGAGACCTATCGGTGTTGACGCCGAACGCGACGCGCGTCTCGTCATCATTGAAACAGACCTGCGTGACCTCGCCGTCCGGAACGCCGGACAGGGCAAGCGGCTTGCCTGTCAAGGTGTCGAGGAAAGTGACTTCCCAGAGACCGTCCGCATTGACCGTGCTGACGCGGTAGCGGCCGGTGGGCGAATAGCTCACCGCCAGCACGTCCCAGTCTGCGGAGACCAGCGCGGCCTTCTCGCCGGTGGCCACATCATGCGTCCAGGCCTCGGTGAACTCGCCGTGTTCGTTTGTTCCGTATACCAACTTCTGGCTGTCCGGTGTGAAGCCATAGGCTGTGTAGGCGATGTTGCCGTCGTGCGGCGTGATCAGCGTCTTTGCTGGCGCAGCCGCGCCCAGGTCATACAGGTAGAGATTGGCGTCCGCGCTGGACACGTTCTCGACCAGCGCCAGCAGCTTGCCGTCCGGGCTGATTGCGCCGATTTCCAGACCGTCATTCTGATAGATCATCCGGCTGCTGTAGTCCGCCGCCGAATAAGCGTAGACGTCATCGGTGGCCTCGTCCCGCGCGTTGGTCGCCACATAGAACGTCTCGCCGCTCTGGTCCCATCCCAGGAAATAGGCCCGCGTCTTCTCGCCCGGCGTCAGGTCCTTCAGCGTGCCATCCGCTTCACGCACGTAAAGATGGCTCAGTTCGTTGCCGCCGCCGTCCGCCTCCACCAGCACCCGGCCATCCGATGGAAAGTAGGATTCGGCATAGGTGGAGTTCTCCGTGGACTGGGTCAGCGCGGTTTTCGTACCGTCGGGGCTCAGGGTGTAGGCGTTGAAGATGCCGGTTGCGTCCGAGCTTGTCAGCAGGGACTGGCCATCCGGCGCGAAACACCGGCCGCGGCCCGCGGCAACGCTATAGCTGACCGTGTCGTAAAGCTGCTGCGCGGTGTACGTCTTGAAGCCGGCCGGAGCGGCGGGGGTTGCAGCGAGTTCAGCCGGGGCCTCGGCAGGGGGAGGGCTGGCGCACGCGGACGCGAGCAGGATTGCGGATGAAATCAACAGGTTACGCATGGGCGCCCTCCAGCAGATGAACAGTGGGCGCCACCATAACCGTATTGCGCCTCAGGTCACCTCCCGCCGCGTCACAAAAATGCCGTTTGCGGACACCGCCGTATTGTGAGACACCGCCGGCGGGCCAGGCGCCCCCAACGGCGCCCAGCCTATCTGTAAGGATAGGAGTAAAACAGATGACGATGACTACCGCCAAGCCGGTCGTGCGCCCGGCGTGCCCGCATTTTTCTTCGGGCCCCACTGCAAAGTATCCCGGATTTTCGCTCCAGAACCTGGTGACCGCCGCCCTCGGCCGGTCCCACCGTTCGGGCGACGCCAAGAAAAAACTCAAAGCCGCGATTGACCGCACCAAGCTGATCCTCGGCCTGCCGGAAGGCTACCGGGTCGCCATCGTGCCGGCCTCAGACACCGGCGCCGTCGAGATGTGCATGTGGTCGATGCTCGGCGTAAAGCCCGTCGACGTGTTCGCCTGGGAAAGTTTCGGCTCTGATTGGGTGACGGACGCGACCAAGCAGCTCAAGCTGGCCGACTGCAAGACCTACACCGCCGATTACGGCGCGCTGCCGGACTTCTCGAAAGCCCGCGACGACGCCGACATCATCTTCACCTGGAACGGCACCACGTCCGGCGTGCGCGTGGCGAATGCCGACTGGATCAAGCCGAACCCGGACCGTGTCGTGATCTGCGATGCCACTTCCGCCGCCTTCAGCCAGGACATCGAGTGGGAAAAGCTCGATGTGGTCACCTATAGCTGGCAGAAATGCCTCGGCGGGGAAGCGGCGCACGGCATGCTGATCCTCAGCCCCAACGCCGTGAAGCGCCTCGAAAGCTACACGCCGGACCGGCCGCTGCCGAAACTCTTCCGCATGACCAAGGGCGGCAAGCTCGACGAGGAGCTGTTCGAAGGCGCGACGATCAACACGCCCTCGATGCTCTGCGTCGAAGATTACCTCCAGGCGCTGGACTGGGTCGAGCGGCTCGGCGGCTGGAAGCAGCTGAAAGCCCGTTCGGACGACAGCCTCCGTACCCTGACGGATTGGGTGAAGCGCACTGACTGGGTGGACTTCCTCTGTGAGGATGCCGCCGTGCGGTCCAACACCGGCGTGACGTTCAAGATCGTCGATCCGCGCGTGATGAAGCTGGACGAGGCCGGGCAGCGCGACTTCATCAAGAAGTTCATGAAACGCCTCGAGTCCGAGAATGCCTGCTTTGACGCCGCCGGCTATGCCAAGGCGCCTCCGGGCCTGCGCATCTGGTGCGGCGGATCGGTGGAGCCGTCCGACGTCTCGAAACTTCTCCCCTGGCTCGATTGGGCTTTCCATGAGGAAGCGGCGAAGCTTTCGTAACGTACACAGACAAACCGCTCGCCCCCGCGAAGGCGTGGGCCGCGTACACCCAATCACATCCTTGATCCGGTCCCCGCCTGCGCGGGGACGAGCGGTCACAGAAGCAGGAAACCCCAATGCCTAAAGTCCTCATCGGAGACACGCTCTCCCCCGCCGCCGTCGAAATCTTCAAGGCGCGCGGCATCGAAACCGACATCAAGGTTGGTCTGTCCAAGGAAGATCTGATCAAGATCATCCCGCAATATGACGGCCTTGCCGTGCGCTCGGCCTGCAAGCCCGACGCTGACGTGATCGCCGCCGCCACCAACCTCAAGGTCATCGGCCGGGCCGGTATCGGCGTCGACAATATCGACATCAAGGCCGCCACCGCCAAGGGTGTCGTCGTCATGAACACGCCGTTCGGCAACGCCATCACCACCGCCGAGCATGCCATCGCGATGATGTTCGCCGTCGCCCGCCAGATCCCGGCGGCCAACAATGACACGCAGGCCGGAAAGTGGCCGAAGTCCGGCTATATGGGCCTCGAAGTCTCTTACAAGACGCTCGGCCTCATCGGTTGCGGCAATATCGGCAGCCGCGTCGCCGAGCGCGCCATCGGCCTCAAGATGAAAGTCGTGGCCTATGACCCGTTCCTGACGGAAGAGCGCGCCGTGGAACTCGGCGTCGAGAAAGTCGATCTCGATACGTTGCTCGCCCGCGCCGAT
>JBBSDJ010000157.1:0-6203 GCA_038249555.1 Caulobacterales bacterium | reverse complement strand
CGAAGCCGCGCGCAAGATGGCGGGCGTGATGCCGTCCGGGCGCCCGCACGAGGGTGCTGGTCAGAGCCTCACCTATTTCTGGTCGATCCGCGGGGATGCGCATCAGGCATTCCGGTCTGCTCCGCTGGTGCACTGGAAGGATGCCGCGCGGGCCCTCTGGCCGGAGACGGCGATGCTGGTTGATCAAATCTCGGATCATGACCAGCTGACCTTCGCGCGCTACCGCCACCGCACGCACTGGCCGGCCACTGAGGGCCGCCTGATCCATCTCGGTGACAGCTGGCACGCCGCCAGTCCGCAACTCGGGCAGGGGGCGAACATGGCGCTGCTGGACGCGTATGCACTCGCCCGCGCGGTCGAGGCCGGCGGTGAGGCGGCCGATTTCGCCGCGATGTATGTCCGCCAGCGCGCGGCGCATGTGCGGCTCTACCAGCTGATGACCTGGGCCTTCACGCCGGTCTACCAGTCGGATTCCGAAATCCTGCCCTGGCTGCGCGACCGGCTGGTGGCGCCCATTTCGAAACTCTGGCCCGCGCCGCCGATCCTGGCAGCGCTGGTCAGCGGCGCGCTGGGATCGCCGCTGGCGAAGCTGGGGTTGAAGCCGGGGAGGTAGACCCTCACCTCCCACCGCGTCGCGGCGGGTCCCTCCTCTCCCGCGTTGCGGGAGAGGGGTGGCCTAGCGCCAGCGGTGACGTCCCAAACCCCTCTCCCTCCGGGAGAGGAGGGGCCCATTGCGGAGCAATGGGAGGTGAGGGGCTGGAGTTTTGGAATTTCACGGTTGAAGGTGTTTTCGGACCAGATCCGTGGGCGGAGGTGTTGCGCAAGGAATGGCTTCGGATTTTGTAAGGGATTGATCGGGATGGGATTTGATTTTCCCGAGGCGTGTTTGCTGTAGGTGCAAGTTGGCGATTTTGTCTCTTCAGGCTGCCTCACCACCTCTCGATCCGTGTACGCCTGATGGCGAATCTTTCTCATTGGTTCTCATTTTTTATCACTTCGTATCGATTCTTTCTCGCCGGCTCTCGGGGGTGTCGGATTTCGGCCTCTGGCCTCTATCCGACATACGGTACGGGTGCGCCGCGGAGTATAACTCCGGGCGGAGGGGTGTGGCGTAAGTTCTGGCGCGATTTTTTTAGCGCGTTGAAGCGTATACGGATTTTGTTGCGTTATTTCTGGCAACCGCTGCAATAGAACGTCGACCGCCCGGACTGGACGATCCGCTTCACACTCGCGCCGCAGCGTTTGCAGGCTTCGCCTTCGCGGTCATAGACGTCGAACCGGTGCTGGAAGTAGCCGAGGTTTCCGTCCGTCCCTGCAAAGTCCGAGATCGAGGAGCCGCCTGCGGCAATCGCTTCTGCGATTACGGCGTTGATGGCGGGTGCGAGCCTTCCGGCGCGCATGCCCGGCACGGAGCGTGACAACCGCTTCGGCGACACGCCGGCCCGGTAGAGCGCTTCGCAGACATAGATATTGCCGAGCCCCGCGATGATCGACTGGTCGAGCAGGGCGGCCTTGATCGGCGCGGCCTTGCCGCTCAGCGCCGTATCCAGGTAGGCGGCGGAGAAGCCGTTCGACAGCGGCTCCGGCCCCATGGTCATTAACCGCGGGTAGGCCTCGAAATTCGCGGCGGGCCAGAGTTCCATGAAGCCGAACCGGCGGGGGTCGTTGTAGGTGACGGTCTCGCCGCCTTCCATGTGGAAGACGACATGGTCATGCGCAGTAAGGCCGCCGGTCTCGTGGTGGAAATCGCCCTGCGGCTTTCCGGAGATCGTGAACCGCCCGGTCATGCCGAGATGCATGACCAGCACTTCCCCCGTGGAGAGGTGGGCGCTGAGGAATTTCGCCTGCCGGGCGAGCCGGTCGATCCGCGCATTCGCCACCCGTTCGGCAAACCGCTCGGGCAGGGGAAAGCGCAGGTCCGCCCGCCGCTGTTCCAGCCGCAGGATGCGTTTGCCCTCCATCACAGGGGCAAGTCCGCGGCGAACTGTCTCGACTTCGGGTAATTCAGGCATCCTTATCGCATATACGCTAAGGCGAAGGGGACATGTAAGGTGGTTCAGCATGGCTGAAATGGACGGCAAAGAGCGTAAGGTCTCCTTCGGGTTCGAGGAGGTGACGGAGGCCGAGAAGGTCACCCGGGTCAAAGGCGTGTTCCGCTCGGTGGCCTCGCGCTATGACCTGATGAACGACCTGATGAGCGCCGGGGTCCACCGCCTGTGGAAACACGATGCGATGAACAAGGTGAACCCCCAGCCCGGCGAGCGGCATCTGGATGTTGCAGGCGGCACGGGCGAACTGGCGCGCGCATTCCTGGAACTGGCCGACAAGGCCGGCGCGCGGCGCGGCGATGCACGCCCGGCCACGGCGATCGTCTGCGACATCAACGATGCGATGCTGGACGCCGGCAAGGCGCGCGCCGACAATGCCAAATGGGAGGGCCGGCTCGACTGGGTCTGCGCCGATGGTCAGAAGCTGCCCTATCCGGACAAGAGCTTTGACGTGGTCACCGTCTCCTTCGGCATCCGCAACTTTGCCGACCGGGTGGCTGGCCTGCGCGAATTCCGGCGCGTGCTGAAGACCGGTGGCCGTCTCGCCGTGCTGGAATTCAGCCAGATGACCGCGCCGCTACTCCAGGAAGCTTATGACACCTACAGCTACGCCGTGATCCCCCGCCTTGGCGAGCTGATCGCCGGCGACAGGTCAAGCTACCAGTATCTGGTGGAATCGATCCGTCAGTTCCCGGAGCAATCCGTGTTCAAGGCCGAAATCGAAGGGGCCGGTTTCAAGCAGGTTTCGGTGACGAACTATTCGGGCGGCATCGCCGCCCTGCACTTCGGCTGGGCGGCGTGATCATGAACCGATCAGTTCCCGTCGATCTTAACGCCGTCTTCGCCGACCGAGATTTCGACCCTGTCCGGGCCGCCGGCACCTTCGGTGAAGTAGTAGATGCCGAACGCCACGGCTGCGGCTACCAGTACACCGACGATCAGGTACAGGAAATTGTTGGATGACGGGGAATCGGACATGATGGAACTCGCTCTCTGCAATTTTGTTTCTCGGTATGAACGCGCAGCTACGGCGCCCGGTTCCATGACCGCGGAAAATACCTAGATGGGCGCGCTCGGTGACTATTGGCGGCTTTTGCGTGCGGGCACCTCGCTCGCGCGGCACGATGTCGTGCTGCCGGGCGCCTACCAGTCTCGCCTGCCGATCCCGGCGCGCGTTGCGGGCAGCGTGCTGCGCCTGTTCGGCGGCGCCCGGGGCCGGCCCGGCCAGCGCCTCGCCACCGCCCTCGAAGGCCTCGGCCCTGCCTATATCAAGCTCGGCCAGTTCCTCGCGACACGCCCCGATGTGTTCGGCTCCGAAGTCGCGGGCGATCTCGGGCGCCTGAAGGACAAGCTGCCGCCCTTCTCGATGAAACTCGCGCGCGCTGCGCTCGCAGCCGAGTTCACTGAGGCGGAGGCGATCCGGCTCTTCCCGGGCCTGTCGGAGCCCGTTGCTGCCGCCTCGCTTGCGCAGGTCCACAAGATGTCGCTGCCGGACGGCGACCGCGCGGTGAAAATCCTCCGTCCCGGGATCGAACGCCAGTTGGCGCTGGAGCTCTCGGCCATGCGCCGCGCCGCGCGCACGATTGAAGGCGTCTCTGCCGAGAGCCGCCGCCTGAAGCCCGTCGCCCTCACCGACACGATCTCCAACTTCATGCTGCGCGAACTCGACTTGCGCCTTGAAGCGGGCGGCGCCGACGAGATGCGCGCCATCAACGAGAAGACCGGATTCTTCGATATTCCGAAGGTTGACTGGGAGCGGACCGGAAAACGCGTACTGACGATCTCCTGGATCAACGGGACTCCCTTGACTCAAGCAGGCGTTCTCGACCGTCCGGGCCTCGACCGCGTGCGGCTCGCCAACGACATCACGCAGGGCTTCCTGTCGAGCGCCATCGAGCACGGCGTCTTCCATGCCGACATGCATGAGGGCAACGCGATCCTGACGCCGGAGGGCCGCATCGCGCTGGTCGATTTCGGCATCATCGGCCGCATCGGCCCGATGGAGCGCCGCTTCCTCGCCGAAATCCTCTGGGGCTTCCTGAAGCGCGACTACATGCGGATCGCCGAAGTTCACTTCGAAGCTGGCTACGTGCCGCCGTCGCAATCGGTCGGCGATTTTGCGCAGGCGCTGCGCTCGATCGGCGAGCCGCTGTTCGGGCGCCCTGCCGAAGAAGTCTCGATGGGCCGCGTGCTGCTGCAGCTGTTCGACTATACGCACACGTTCGGCATGGCGCTGCGGCCTGAACTCGTGCTGCTCCAGAAAACCATGGTCCAGGTCGAAGGCGTCGCCCGCGCCATTGATCCCACGCACAATATCTGGAACGCGTCCGAGCCCGTCATCGAGGCCTGGATGCGCCGCAATTTCGGCCCGGAAGGCGCGATGCGGATGATCCGCGAGAACGTCCGCGAGGTGACGAACCGGCTGAAACGCCTGCCCGAGGTGATGGACCGGTTCGAGAAAAGCCTCGACGCCGAGCCTGTGCCGCCGCCTCCGCCGCAACGCTTCGCGCCCTGGTGGGGCTGGTTCGGACTGATCGGCGTTCTCGGCGTTGCCGCCGCCTGGGGCGCGCGTGCCTTCAGTTAGGCGGAACGGCCGGCTCCGTCGTGGCCGGTTCGATTACTGGTGCGGGCACAGCGTCCGCCGCCGGTGCAGGCACTTCGGGGAGTGCCTCGGTCATTGGCGTGCTGAAATGCCCCTGGACGAACTTCCACTGGCCCTCTTCGTTGACGATCACGCCCGTGAACACACCATCGGTCTCGACCTGAAGGCCGCCCAGTTTGAAAGTCTGCGTATAGTCAGCCGAGACTGCGGCGATGTTCGGGGCGAGCGGCGTGATCTCACGGTCCCCGAAGCTGAGCCGCGGCGTGTAGCCACCGGTGGAGGCGAAATCGAGCGCTGCCGCCGCCTCGCCGCCCGCCGAATGCTTCGTGCGGCCTTCCTCGATCCAGATGAACCCCGTCTTGGCGTAATACATGGGCGTTAGCGTCGTCGCGTCGCCGGCCTCGCGGGCGGCCAGCCAGCTGTCCAGAAAGGCGTTGGACTCCGAAATCGTGACCGTCATGTCGTGCGGCGCAAGTTCCGGAGCTGCAGCCGGGCATGCGGCAACGATGGCCAGTAACGGCGCGGCCAGAACCACGCGCAGTCTGAGAATATGAGTTTTCATGTGCTGTTTCCCCTGTTCGCTTGTCATAGCGCTGTTTGGCCGGGCCGGGGAGGGGGAGACTTGTCTGGCCGCGAGGGCCACGCGAATTTCTCGCGGCTGCGGCGCCTCGGCCCCTGTGAGTTTCCCGCCTGAAGCGTAAGGGCTTCTTAGCGTTAAGAACTTGGTTACCTTTGCGGCCTGCGTCCAGAAGGAACACGCGCCATGAAGTTTGCCGCCATGCTCATCGCCGCCGGCCTGTTCTCCGCGCCCGCCTTCGCCGACACCTGCGCGGCCGCCACCGAAGCGGCCACCCGCGCGGCGCTCGATTCTGCCGCTGCCGCCGGACGGCGCACCGCCACGGTCCGCGTCACCTGCGACGGGGAGCGCCAGACCTTTGTGCTCCACCGCAGCCAGGGCGCTTCCGGCACGTCGGTCATCGTGCGCGAGTTGAAGCGGAGCGCTGACAAGACCGGCGTTGACGGCGGAAACCGCGCGTCGTCCGGCACTTCGACCGCGAAACTGATCCGCGTCGGCGAATAGGCCCGGGCGCCAAGTCTTACCGCATCCTTGACGCCGGGCCGGCGATCCCGCGTATTTGATGGGACGATTTCAAGGGTTTTGCGCTAGGAAGGGCCTCAAACCGGACTGGCAGACCTGATGAAAAGCCCGAGAATCCTCCTGATCATCGGCGGCGGCATTGCCGCCTACAAGAGCCTTGAGCTGATCCGCGAGCTCGGGCGGCGCGGGATTGCCTCGCGTGCGATCCTGACCAAGGCGGGCGCCGAGTTTGTCACGCCGCTGTCGGTCTCGGCCCTGTCGGGCGAGAAAGTCTATTCCGAACTGTTCGATCTGACCGACGAGACCGAGATGGGGCATATCGAGCTGTCGCGCTCGGCCGATCTCGTCGTCGTCTGCCCGGCGACGGCAGACCTGATGGCGAAGGCCGCGGCCGGTCTCGCGAATGATCTTGCCTCCACCACGCTGCTCGCCACCGACAAGCCGGTGCTGATGG
>JBBSDJ010000156.1:0-6235 GCA_038249555.1 Caulobacterales bacterium | reverse complement strand
GAAGCCGAAATCGAAAAAGGAGAAAGCATCAACTTGACGCGGCGATGAAACCCGAAAGATAGTCACAAGGCGGGTCACTTCTCGATGGAAACCCCGGGTCAGTTCTGAGCAGAAATCAACACTGCGCCGCTGAAATGTTCACGGCAACCCGCAGACGGCCCATTCGCTTGCTGTCTTCGAAGGCGCGTCTGAGCACGAACATGCCGAGGCTGCTGATCAGATCGCATTCTTCCGCGATCGGAACAAAGAGCGAGGGTGGCACCTGGCCGCGCACCGGATGGTTCCAGCGCACGAGCGCTTCGACGCCGTAGAGCTTTCCGCCCTGGTGGACCTGCGGCTGATAGGCAACGGTCAACTCGCCATTCGCGATCGCGGTGCGCAGATCCTCGCGAACATCGAGACGGAGGCGCAACGTGGCGTCCATGTCCGGCAGGAACCAGGCGTATTGGCCGCGTCCGGCCGCCTTGGCGCGGTTCAGCGCGAGATCCGCGCGCCGCAGACATTCGACGGCATCAAGGCTTGCATCCTCGATCAGCGTAACGCCGACCGTGCAGCCGGAGAATACCCGGCCGGCCTCGATCTCGACGGGCTGGTTGGCCAGGTGGATCAGGCGCATCGCCATGGCGTCGGCGCTGTCGCGCGTGGCATTGGATTGAAGGATCCCGAACTCGTCCTTGCCGAGGCGCGCCAGCGTGTCGCCAGGGCCGCAAGCCTCGGCGAACAGCCGCGACACGGCCGTGATGAGGTCATCGCCCGCTTGCTGGCCGAAGCTGTCATTGATCTCGTTGAACCGGTCGAGATCGATGCAATGAACGGCAAAGCCTTGCTGATCGGCCCGGACCCTGCCGAGGGCACTGTTCAGGCGGTCTACGAGCAGAAGACGGTTGGGCAAGCCCGTGAGGGCGTCGTGGTAGGCGAGGTGGGTTACCCGTGCCTCGCTGGCCACCAGTCGCTCCGTGGCCAGACGACCCTTGCTCTGATACCGCATGGCCAGGATGATGAGCGCCGTCAGGGCAATGAAAACAAGCGGCATAGAAAGACGAAGCATCTCTGCGCCGGGTTGTTGGGGGTGCCACTGAACCAGCGCCACTGCCTCGCCCGCGGAGTCGCGCAGAATGAGTGTGGCATGGTCTGGCAGGCGCGGCGCCGTGGGTGCAGTAAGCGTAGCCTCGCTCAGGAGGTAGCGTTCGGCGAGGACGGACAGGAAATCCTGATCGATGACTTCGCCCGAAATCAGCACGGCGGATCTGGATGTCTGCGGCAGCGTCAGTCCGAAGTCGGGCTGAACCAGTGTGGCGGTCAGGGCCATGGGGCCGAAGTCGGTTTGCGAAACGGAGGTCGCGTAGATCACTTTCGGCGGCTGGCCGGCCAAGTCCCGCAGATGATCCGCAATCGGCCCGCGGCGGCGCTCGGCCTCGCGCACTTCCTCAACCATCGGGGAAGCGGCAGCGAGTGCGGAACCGATCCTGGACAGGGCGTCCGAGTCTTCCTCCCATTTTGCGTAGAGGGGTGCGTCTGTCCGGTCGAGAACGACCGTCAGGTCGAAGTTCAACACACCGGCGAGGTATTCGCCGATGTTCGAGTCCGTCCATTCCGGATCGAACGAGACGTCGAGGTTCCGGACGGCTTCGTCCCAGAGCGCAACGGCGGTCGGGCGCCGCGCGTGCTCGTCGAGCAGGCCGTTAAAGCCATTCTTGAGAAGGGCTTGTTCCCGTTCAACGGCGGATTTGTCGGCGATGTGCGCGAAGGCCATCAAGGCGATGATGACTCCGATGCCCAAGGCGGCGCTGACCAGCGTCATCGGCCATTTCTGGCCCCTATGCCGCAACCTGTTTGCCATGGAGCCCGCACACCCAACACTGAAACGCCAGGCATTCGTCTCACACCCGCGTAAACTTGACGTTTGAAAGCCTGTTAAATTTTATGGAAATTGCCGTCGTCACAAGGTTTTGCGGGCCCAGAGCGGCTTCGGTGACTGAGCGGGGCGGGCGGGTCAAAGAATGCGCCGGGCGGGACCCATCCCGGCGCGGATTCCGCTGACGCCGTTGGTCTACCCGCCTGGAGGAAGGTGTTCGTCGTTTTTCGATAAATTCTCCCTTGTGCGGCGGCTGTCCGTCGCTACGTATACCGGAACGTTCGCAGGCCTCGCGGATGGCAAGGGAGATTTCGATCATGGCGACAGTGACCAAGAGCCCGACGGCGCTTCAGTATCTCGACAAGGCGATGGGCGGGCTGAAGCAGCTTGGCCTGGTGCCGGGCGGCAAGAGTGGGGCGGCGCCGATCGTGGCGCTGCTGGAGCAGATTTCCGATCTCGAGCCGGAAAAGGTGGCGGCGATTGCGCGCACGCTGGACCAGGCGAGCCTGTTCAACGACGTGGTACGCGAGCAGGTGGCCGGGATCACGGTGGGCGAGCGCTATGAAGAGGTGACCAAGGCGTTCAACACGATCCGCGACGATGCGAAATCGCTGGTGGACCAGTATGCGGATGGCAAGATTTCGACGATGGAGCGCCTTTCCACCTCCTGGATGAAGATGACGCGCGGCGACATCGCGAGCCGGTTCGGCAAGATCAAGGACGTGTACCTCGAGGTGCAGGACGAGACGGCCAACCAGATCGACCGTGAGCAGAAGATCCTCGAAGCCTATCTCGATTTCCGCGGCGCGATGAAACAGTCCGAAGTGCTGGCGCTGGAAGTGCTGAAGGCGGCGGAAGGCAAGCTGAATGCCGCGCGGGGGCAGGTGGGCGAAGCAGTCGCGGCGCTGGCGGCCTATGCGGGCACGGACCCGGCCGAGCGCGCGACGCTGGAGCTGACGCGCGACGAGAAACTGCGCTTCCTGCAGAACGAGGAGAAGCGCTACCAGATCGCCAAGGACCTCTCGGACAATATCACCATCGGCTACAACACGTCCGAAGTGGTGATGGCGCGGTTGGTGCAGACGACGACCGCCAAGGACCGCGTGTACGCGCAGTCGGTCAGCTTCTTCTCGACCAACGAGGTGGTGCTGACGGCGCTGACCGCGAGCTTCACCGGCATGTACGGCCTGCATGAAAGCACGCAGACGCTGGAAGCGATGAAGAAGGGCGTGAACCAGAGCCTGGAAGTGCTCGCCGAGATCGGCGGCAAGGTGCAGGAAGCGGCGGTGAAGGCGGGCTATGGCCCGACGGTTTCGGCTGCTTCGGTAAAGATGCTGGTCGACTCGGTCGTCTCCTATCAGGAACGTACACAGACGATCATCGCCGAGATGCGCAAGCTGTCGACCCAGAACTCGGAAGAAATCCGCGAGGCGGTGGAAGATGGCAAGCGCCGCCTGACGAAACTGGTTGAGGAGGGCGCGACCCTCGCGCTGCTTCCCAAGCCGTGAGCGACACTGCCGTTCCGGCCGTCCGTGACAAGAACAAGCTCGACGATGTCCTCCTTGCGATGGACGTCGTCGACACGCTGCGCCACCGCGAACAACTCGTCCTGACGGAGCTGGACGCGGGGGCGCGGGAGGCGGCACTGCTCGCCCGGCTGAAAGATATCTACGCCGCGCAGGGCATCGATGTGCCCGAGCGCATCCTGAAGGAAGGCGTCAAGGCGCTGGAGGAGAAGCGGTTCCTGTATGAGCCGCCGAAGCCGTCGCTGGGGGTGAGCCTCGCGAAGCTTTACATCACGCGGGACCGCTGGTTGGCGCCGGTTTCGTTTGCGGTGGTGGCAGTGGTGGCTCTGTTTGGCGCGTACCAGGTTGGTGTCGCGGCACCCGCGAAAGCGAATGCGGCGCGCGCCGAGATCGAGCTGACACAGACGCTGCCGGCAGAGCTGACGCGGCTGCACGGCGCGGTGAGCGCGGTTGCGCTTGAGGACAGTGCGAAGCTGCAGGCGGACGGCCTGCTGGCGGACGGCCAACGGGCGATTTCGGCGGGCGATGCCAAGGCGGCGCGCAGCGCGGTTGAGGGGCTTGGCACCTTGCAGGCGGACCTTGGCGCGATCTACCAGGTGCGCGTCGTGTATGGTCCGGGGGAGGAGTATACGGGCGTGTTCCGGATACCAGACGATGTGCCGGGCGCGCGCAACTATTACTTGATCGTGGAGGCGGTGGATCTGTCGGGACGGCTCGTCGAAGTACCGGTGACCAGTGAGGAAGACCGGCGGTCTGACCGGGTGTCGCGCTGGGGCCAGCGGGTGAGCGAGGCCGTATTCAATGGCGTGGCCGCCGACAAGGGCGATGACCAGATTATCCAGAAGTCAGTGATCGGGCAGAAGACAGCTGGGTATATCAACCCTCAGTATACGGTGGAAACGCCGGGCGGGGCGATCCTTGAGTGGTAAGCGCATGAGCAACGCATTGAACGGACGCGACGCTCTGGCGCTGCTCGACGGCGAGCTCGGCAAGCTGCGCCACTCGCTGGCGGCGGCGCTGGCGGATGCGGACGGCGTGGAGTCGCGGCGCGGCACGATCCAGCGCGAGCAGGCGGCGGCCTATGGCGCGCTGGCCGCGATGCGGCTGGACCTGATGCAGGCGGGCGGCAACGGCGCCGAGTTCGGCAAGCTGGAAGCCTCCGCGCGGGCGCTGACGGAGCGGCATGCGGAATTCGTCGAGGCCGAGAAAGCCGCGCTGGAGACGGCATCGGCCGAGCTTGCCGCGCTTGAGGCGAAGCGGGCGGAACTCGCTCTGCGCCATGACGCGGCGATCGCGGCGTATGAGACGCGGGTTGCGGATGCCGAGGCGAGCCTCAAGGGCAGTGCGGCTTATGCGGAGCTGGTCGAGACGGCGGAAGAGGCGCGGGCGGTGACCCTGCGCGCGCAGCAGAAGCTGGAACTTGCGCGGACGGACCGCACGGAGAAAGGCGCGCCGTATGAGGAGGACGCGCTGTTCAGCTATCTCTGGAAGCGCAAGTTCCGGTCGCCGGAGTACAAGGCGGGCGGGATCATCCGTATGCTGGATGGCTGGGTGGCAAAGCTCTGCCGGTATGACCAGGCCTTCCTCAACTATCAGCGCCTGACCGAGCTGCCGGACCGGATTGCCGAGCATGCGGTGTTTGTCGCGGGGCTGGAGGACAAGGCCGAAACGGCGCTGGTGGCGGCCGAGCAGCAGGCGATGCGGGAGGCCGGGATCGAGGCGCTGCAAGCCGATGCGGATCGTCTGAAGGCGGACATTGAGGCGTGTGACAAGGACATTGCGGCGGCCGAGGAAGCGCACCGCGAGCGGGCGAAGCGCCATGAAGCCGCGCTGAAGGAAGAGGCCGGACCTGCGGTGGAAGCGCGCGAGCTGCTCGCAGCGCAGCTGCGCAAGGCGAGTTTTCCGGACCTGCGCGTTCTGGCAGCGGAAACGGTGGACACCGAAGATGACCGGCTGGTGGACGCGCTGGTGCGCCTGCGCGCCGAGGAAATGTCGCTGGACCTGGAAGCAGGCAAGCGCCTGATGCGGCCGCGCGTGCTGCGCGAGGACCTTGCGCGGATGGAAGCGCTGCGGCGGCAGTTCAAGGAGGCGCGGTTCGACAGTCCGTATGCGTTGATGTCGCGTGCTGCGTTTGACGAGATGATGTCGAACCTGATGAAGGGCGGCATGGACGTGCGCGACACGCTGCGCGGCCTCAGCCGGTCGGTGCGCCGGGCCGAGGCACAGGCGCATCCGGATTTCGGCGGGCGTAGCCGTCAGGACACGATCGGGTTGCCAGACATCATGGGCGGCGTGATCGGCGGTATCCTTGGCGAAGTTCTCGAGGAAGTGATCAAGGAGACCACGCGCGGCAGCGGGGGCTATGGCAGCGGACCGATCTTTCCGGGGCCGCCGAAGCGGTCCTCGCGTTCGTCGTCCTCAGGCGGACGATCCTTCCCCAGCGGGGGCGGGCGCAGCGGCGGCGGCGGACGGCGTGGCGGCGGGTTCAAGACCGGTGGCGGGTTCTAAAGACCCAGCTGCCCCTTTGACAGGATGCCGCGCTGGATTTCGTTTGAGCCTGCATAGATCGAGCCGGCGCGGTCGTTCAGATACTTCGCCGAGACGGTGACCGCGCTTTCCGGGCCGACGAGCGGCGTGTTGGCGCCGTCGAAGCCGGGGACGGGGCCGCCGGGCGAGGTGTGGTGCGGCTGGAACGGGGCGGCGTAGGCGCCTGCGAGTTCGAGGCCGAGTTCGGTGAGATGCTGGCTGAGCTCGGTGCCGCGGATCTTCATCATCGAGGCTTTCAGCCCCGGCGTGCCGCCGCCGGCGAGTTCGGACATCATCTGCAGTTCGGCGGCTTCGAGTGTCTGCGCTT
>JBBSDJ010000155.1:0-6262 GCA_038249555.1 Caulobacterales bacterium | reverse complement strand
GTGATGACCATCTTCCCGGTCTTCTTCGCCGTCATCGAGAACGACCTGCGCCGCGTGCTCGCCTATTCGCTGAACAACCAGGTCGGCTTCATGATCTGCGCCATTGGCGTCGGCGTGGCCGGTGTCGGCAACCCGCTCGCCCTCAACGGCGCCGCGGCCCACGCCTTCGTGCACATCATCTACAAGGCGTTGCTGTTCATGAGCATCGGCGCTGTCCTCTACCGGACGGGCACCGCCAAGGCCTCCGAACTCGGCGGCCTCTACCGCTCGATGCCGTGGACCGCGGTGTTCTGCATCATCGGCGGCCTGTCGATTTCGGCCTTCCCGTTCTTCTCGGGCTTCATCGCCAAGTCGCTGACCATGAGCGCGGTGGCCGCCGAAGGCGCGGCCAACCCGGCCATGATCGTCGTCTGGCTGATGCTGCTGTTTGCCTCCGCCGGCGTGCTCGAACACTCGGGCATCAAGATCCCGTATTTTGCCTTCTTCGGGCATGACAGCGGAAAGCGGGTGAAAGAGGCGCCCTTCAACATGCTCCTCGCGATGGGCATGGCGGCGTTCCTGTGCATCGCGGTCGGCCTGCCGGCGCTGGTGCCGGGCCTTGGCTACCAGTGGCTCTACGGACTGTTGCCATACCCGATCGAGGCGGCGGCCTACCAGCCGTTCACGCTGGACCATATCCTGACGCAGATGCAGCTGCTGATCCTGGCCGTCTTCGCCTTCATCCTGCTGAAGCGCCTGATGCTCTATCCGGCCGAAAAGCCCGGCGTCATCCTCGATACGGATTGGCTCTACCGGAAGGTCGGCTATGGTGCGTTCCGCTGGGTGGATACCGTCTGGTCGAAGATCGGCCCGGCCACTGCCGCGATTGCTGCCCGCCTCGCCAGCCGTGCCTACGAAAACATGGTCGCCACGTTCAGCCCCCGGGGCATGCTCTCCCGCAACGTGTTTTCAGGCGGAATGACCCTCTGGACGGCCGTGATTCTCGGGCTTGTCCTGCTGGTAAGCTATCTGACAAGCTGAAAACCCTGCAGTGGCGGGGTGACAAAATTACGCCATATTACGCCTTGAAACCCGGAGCACGGCCTGCTGCGGCCCGTCCGTTGCCTCTGGCGCGGGCGTCCGCGGCCGGCCCTTGCTGGGGAGGCAAGTGTCGATGTTTGAAGGTGAAACAAACGCCCTGGGCAGCACCAACGTCGCGTTTGCGACCGGGATCGTCTCGGCCTATGTCCGCAACAACACCCTGCAGACCAACGAGTTGCCGGACCTGATCCGCAGCGTCCACGCGGCCCTGATGGACCTGTCACGGCCCGCCGCGGCCGCGCCGGAAGCGCCCCGGCCGGCGGTGCCGGTCAAGAAGTCGATCTACAAGGATTACCTGATCTGCCTGGAAGACGGGCTGAAGTTCAAATCCCTGAAACGGCACCTGCGGTCCAAGTACGGAATGTCGCCGGAAGAATACCGCGCCAAGTGGGGCCTGCCGGCAGATTACCCGATGGTGGCGCCGGGTTACTCAGAGAAACGATCAAAACTTGCAAAGAAGATGGGTCTTGGGCGCAACACTCGCGAAGAATAACCCAGTAAAAGCAGGTTTGTTCCGTATCCGGAATGAAATATTCCGTACACCAGCGTTAATAAATCCCTACGAAGACTCTTGATCGGCGAGTCCACTCGCGCAATAGGTGAATCTTCCGAATCACCACGGGGGTGGCGACAACATGTTCAACAAGCCGAATTTTTCGGGCGTGACCGAGGCCCAGCGCCTCCTGATCGCGCATTGGTATGCGTGCCGGGCATCTGACGGACTTGTCCCGCGCGACGCCATCGATCCGGGCATCGTGCGCAGCACGCTCGCCTGCCTGTCGGTCGTCGAAGTCGACGAACAGGGCGAAGGCCGTTTCCGCATCGCCGGCTCCCGCCTGCGCGACATCTTCGGCATGGACGTGCGCGGCCGCCGCGTCGCCGAAATCGCCGGCGCGCATGGCGAGTGCTACGCCCTCGGCCTGACCTCGGCGGTGGATCGCGGCCTGCCGGTCGGCGGTGTCATCGAAACCGGCGGACGCCTGCACGCCTGGCTGCGCCTCCCGGTCGCCGACGATCTTGGCGACCTGACGATGGTCATCTGCCACGACGAACTGATCCCGAGCCGCCGCGCTCTCCTACCGCCCGCCGACCTATCCGAAACCTCCCCGCGCTTTGCGGCCTGAGTGAAAACTGGAGCCAGGAGCGGTCAGGCGGGTCCGGTTTCATTTCCAGCGGACGCAGGCCGTTCTAAACTTTCACGGCGGCCTGCGCGTCGGTGCGGATGCGCGCCAGCATCGAGGCAAGGCCGTTGGAGCGCTGCGCGGTGAGGGCGCCGGTCACGCCGATCTCGTCGAGCAGGGCCTTCACGTCGAACTTCAGGATGTCGCCCACCGGCTCGCCGGAATAAAGGCGCGTGAGGAGTGCAATCAGGCCGGACACGATGATGGCATCGGACTCGGCCCGTACCCCCAGCTTTCCGTCCGCCACACCGGTCACCATCCAGACCTGGGAGGCGCAGCCGCGCACCCGCGTCTCTTCGCTGCGCTCGTCCGGCGCCAGTGGCGGGTTTGCCTTGCCGAGATCGATCAGGTGCGCGTAGCGCGCCTCCCAATCCTCAAGCCAGGAGAATTCTTCCCGTACGTCTGCCGCTTTGGTCTCGATGCTCATCTGCATCCATATGAGTTGCAAAACCCCAAAAGAAAACCCCGGCGGGCCATTGCCTGCCGGGGTTCGAGTTGCAGAGTGAGTCTGGAGCGTGTGGACTATTTGTAGACGGTGCCGAGACAGTCAGCGACTTCCGTCAGGGTGTGCTGACTGATGCAGTGCGGCAGCTCGAATTCCTGGCCGACGCCGGCCACGCAGCCCTGCAGCTGCAGGTTCTGCATCTTGAGGCAGCTCTGAACCGCCGGTTCCATCATGACCTTGGCAAGGCGGGCCTGGTCGACCGAGCCGGCGCCGATCACGCGCATGGCGGCGAGCGAGGCGATCTGGTTGGCGACGGCTTCCTTGCCGAAGGCGACCTTCTCGCGCTTGCCGGTGAAGCCGCTGGTGAGGAAGGCGGGCAGGCGCACGGCGCCGGTGACGTCTTCGGTCGTGGCGGCGGCGGTGATGATGCCGGCCTTGGTGTCGCCCGAGAGCGGCGTGGCGCTGGTGAGGGCAGTGACAATCAGGTTGTCAGCCGGTTTGCCCTTGCCCTGCAGAACCTTCACGACCTCGGCGCGCTGGCCGCCATTGCGGATGCGCGATTTCGCCCAGCCATAACCTTGCAGCGAATAGCCCTGTTCCTTCACGATCGCCGCGGAGGAGTAGATTTTCGGAAGGTCCGAATCGGTGACCGCAATGGCGCCGCCGACGGCATTGTCGCCGCCTGCGAGCGAGCGGGCGTAATTGTTGCCGGCGGCGAAGCTCTTCATCACCGGCTCACGGCCATAGAAGGCCTCGATGTCGCGCACGGTGGCGCTGAATTCGGGGTCCTGAGACGCAACCAGCGCGGAATAAGCCATCCAGCCGCGTGTCAGCTGGTCAGCGTTGTAGGCGCCCAGCGTGTTGAGGGCGGAATCGATATCGCCGGCGTCCTTAAACGGATTGGCTGCTACGTCTTCGGCGTCCGACTGGTACGTCATGTAGACGGCAGCGCTTTCCGAGATCGGATCGGCTTTCTGTGCCGACGCGCCAGCTGCAAGTCCGAAGCCGCAAACCAGTGCAGCCAACACCCCAGAGGTCTTCATTCTAAACTCCCTCACGCGTCACGCGATTAGTGATGCCCGAACTTCCCGGCATGGGGAACCATGCCTTGTGTGATTTGCGCATTACAAATACAGCAGAGCGGGCACCTGATCCGGCAAGAATGCCTAACAATTCTCTATGGGGTGTTAAGACTTGGCCCCCGAAACGGCGCAGAAGCGGTTACAATTCGTTCACCTCGCGTGGATCGCGCTGGGGCTTACGGCGGCCGTGTCCGGCGGCATCGGCGGGGCGCCTCTGGCGAGCCTCATCGTGGCAATGATTTTGACTCTCATTCCCGGCCTTACAGGCTTTGCCGTGGCCGGCGCGGGCGACACGCTGCGGCGCGGTCTTGTGGTGATTGCCTGGCTGGTCTGCGCGCTGATCGCGGTCGTGCTGACGGGCGGGGGCGCTTCGCCGCTGATCGTGCTGCTGGTGGCCGCGCCGCTCGCCGCCTTGCTGGCCGGCGCGCCCCGCATGGCGGCGGAGGCCGGCACCTTTGCCGCGCTCGCGCTGTTCGCGGTGTTCATCGCTACACCTGCCGGCTGGATTCCGCCGCCGCCGCGCGGGGCTCTGGAACTGGCCGCGCCGTTTGCCTTTGCGGGGCTTGTGCTGGCGGCGCTGAAGATCTGGCATCTAGTGTCACGAAGCGACGCAGCGCCCGCTGCCGCGCTGCCCACCGAGTTGCCGAAGGGCGAGCCGGACCCGCAACCGATCGCCATGACCGGCATCAGCTGGATCGATGTCACCCCCGAGGGGCGCCTGCGCCGTGTGCAGGGCGACACGTTCGGCCTCGTTACCATGCGGCCGGGCTCGGCGCTCGGCAGTCTGTTCACGGATCATGATTTCCCGCTGCCGCCGCCGGGCCGCACAGGGCGCAAGCTGGTGACGGTCGAACTCGTCTCCGGCCAGCGCGTGCGCGTCATCGCCGAACGCCATGCCAAGGGCTGCCATCTGCTGATGGTGGACGCGCTGGACGAGACGCCCGCCTTGCCCTCGAGCGCCGTGGCGGACCTCGAAGCCAAGCTGCAATCGCGCACCGCCTTCTTTGCCTCGCTCGGCCATGACCTGAAGACGCCGCTGAATGCCATCCTCGGCTACGCCGAAGTGATGCAGGCCGAGCTGATGGGCCCGATGCCCAAACCGTATGCGGACTATCCTTCGATCATCCATGAGAGTGGCACGGACCTTCTGCTGCTGGTCGACGATATCCTCGACCTCGCACGCTCCGAAGCCGGTCAGCCGCGGCTCGAGCCGGAACCGGTGGACCTCACCGCGTCCGCCGAATCCGTCATCCGCCAGCTGACGGGTCAGGCGGACCGGCTGGGCATTACCTTGAAACTGAAATCCGGCGACGAAGTCTGGGCCGAAGCCGACGCGCGCGCGGTGCGCCAGATCTGGCAGAACCTCGTCTCCAACGCGATCAAATACTCCGCCAGCGGAAAAACGGTGACGCTGGAAACGCGCCTCGACAATGGCGCGGCCCTGCTCAGCGTCACTGACCGGGGCGCCGGCATCGCCGCCGCCGATCTCGGCCGCCTGACCGAGCCCTTCGCGCAAGGCACCGGCGCCAAACCGGGCACCGGCCTCGGCCTTTCCGTCGTGCGCCGCTTCGCCGAGCTTCACGGCGGCAGCCTGCGCATCACGTCAAAGCCCGGCAAGGGCACCCGCGTCGAGGTCACGCTTCCCCGCGCTTCGGCAGCCGACATCGCCCCGATGGAAGAAGCGGCGGAGTAGGGGCGACCAGAACCGACATTTTCGGTTTCCCGGCCCTTCGAACCGTGCCACCCTTTCGGTTCATTCGAGAGGGGGGTTCCCAATGAAACATATCATTCTGGCGGCTGTGGCCGCACTGGCACTTACAGGTTGCGGCGCCATCGGCGGCGGCGAGAAGGCCGCCATGGTCAAGGCCTGCACCGACAGCGGCGAGGCCGAGAAGGATTGCACCTGCATCGCCGACAATCTCGAGACGAACCTCGATGCCGATACGTTCAAGGTCGTCGCAACCGCGATGGCAGCCGATGACGCGGCCGGCGAGCAGATGATGGAAGCGCTTCCCGCCGACAAGCAGGGCGCCGTCATGGGCGCGCTGATGTCTGCCGGCATGACCTGCATGATGGGCGGCGCACCCGCCTCTAGTTATTCGGGCGGCTCCTGCCAAGCTAGTGCTCAGGCCACGCTAGAGTCCTGCCTTTATGGGCCTGAAAGCACCTGGGATAGTTGTAGAACAAATTACCTTACTGCGCTTGAAAGATGCTAGCTTTGTTTGGCTAGTGCAGCAATCAGCTTGCGGCGACGGGCCTGTACCGGGTCTTGTTGCGCAAGGCGTTCAACGCTCTTGAGATTCAATTTTGCCATTTGGCTCATGCCCCACTCTCGTTTGGCTTCATGATCTCGTGAAGCTATAACCAGAGCAAATTAAGGGCACCTCGAACAATGCGGTTTCAGTGTGGCGCTGACCGCCTGATGGCTATCCGGCCGACAATGCCGCCGATTGTGGTTCGCTCAGCGCCCTGTT
>JBBSDJ010000154.1:0-6322 GCA_038249555.1 Caulobacterales bacterium | reverse complement strand
TGATGCCCTCGGCATTGAATTCCACCAGCGGCTCGGCGCGCAGGTCCACCAACTCGACATTGGGGCGGTTGAACGTCGCATAATACCCCGTGTCCACGCACGGCCGCTTGGTGCCGAACGGGTGATCTTTCGGCGTCAGCTTCTCCGCCACCGCCGGGTCGGCCACTTGCTGCCGGATCTTTTCGGCAATGAATTCCTGCACGATCCGGTTCGCTTCCGGGTCAACCGCTGTGTCGGCAAACGCGCCAAGGATGCGGAATCCGCCCCAGGTCCAGCGCCGCTCAAGCTCGGCCTTGATCTCCTCCGGCGCCGTCTCGGTCGCCATTGCCTCGGACGCCTCGTTCTGGAAGCCGCCCACGGTATCGCGCGAGGCGGCGCGGTAGGCGCGCGGATCTTTTGCCCAGGCCTCGAAGTCGGCCTCCGGGATCGGGCCATTGTGCGCCGGCATCGAATAGTTCGGCGTGCGCTGGAACACTGTCAGGTGCCCGGCCTGCTGCGCAATGATCGGGATCGACTGGATCGCGGAGGATCCCGTGCCGATGATGCCGACGCGCTGCCCGGAAAAATCCACGCCCTCATGCGGCCAGCGCGAGGTGCGGTAGACGGCGCCCTTGTAACTGTCGAGCCCGGGGAAGGTCACATCCGTCGGGATAGACAGACACCCCGTCGCGAGGATCAGGTGCCGGCAGGCCATCGCCTCGCCCTTGTCCGTCTCGACCTTCCAGACCTGCGCCGCCTCGTCCCAGTGCGCCGCCGTCACCCGCGTGTTGAACCGGATGTCGCGCTTCAGGTCGAACCGCTCCGCCACATGCTCGGCATATTTAAGCAGCTCGGGCTGCGGCGCATACCGCTCCGACCAGCGCCAGTCCTTCTCCAGGTCCTCGTCAAAGCCGAAACTGTATTCCAGGCTCTGGATATCCACCCGCGCGCCGGGATACCGGTTCCAGTACCAGGTGCCGCCGACGCCGCTGCCGGCTTCCACCACCTGCGGATTGAAGCCCAGCCCGCGCAGCTTGTGCAGCATGTACATGCCCGCAAACCCCGCCCCGACAATCAGGGCATCAATCGGCTGTGCAGATGTGGACGGCGACGACGTGGCCATGGCGATATCCTCCCTCATGCGGCTGCTCATCGGCACCCGGCTGTTATCTGGGATATTGATGCCTCAATGTGCCCCTCCGGTATAGTCAGCCGCCCCCTTCACGCCGCGTCAGAGTGCGAGGGGCCCCATAGCCCATGCTCTCCTGTGCGCCGCGCATTGAAGGTGACGCGAGAAGGGAAGCGCCTGGAAATCAGGTGGGCGGCAAGGGAACACGCCAAGTTGGCGGCCATCCTGGTTGATCCTGGGCGCGCGCACGGCCCTCAGGATGAAAGCGCTCCGCGGCAGACTTGATGGGTATGCGGTTCATCTTTGGGGGAGGTAGCGCGAAGCGGCCGTCGTCTCGAAGTCTGAGGCCGGACTTGCGATCCGGGCGACTTTACTTCCCCAGGATGCAAGTCCACGTTCGCCCCATCGGTGTCAGACCGCCGGGAGGTTTTCATGCATTTCGAACTCATCGAAGAGCACAGGATGTTGCAGGAGCTTGTCGCGCGGTTCGTGCGGGAGAACCTGATCCCGCTCGAGCAAAAAGTCCTCGAACGCGATGCGCAAGGACAAGGCGCCTATCTGACCCAGGAAGAGCGTGACCGTATCGATGCGCGTTCGCGTGACCTCGGGCTGTGGGGGCTGGATGCGCCCCCGGATGTGGGCGGAACAGACCTGCCGGCCGTCGCGATGATCGGCGTCAATATGGAGATGGGGAAGACCTGCGTTCCCTACTACCTGCCACCGGACTCGCCAAACCTGCGCATGCTCATGGCGACGGTGAACGAGGACCAGCGCGAGCGATATCTCGTGCCCTACGTGCAGAAGCGCACGGTCTCGGCCATCGGGATTTCTGAGCCGGGCGCGGGCGCCGATCCCGCCGCCATGATCACCCGCGCAGTGCGCGAGGGCGACGAATGGATCATCAACGGCCGCAAGATCTGGATCAGCCGCGCGCAGGAGGCTGACTTCACCATCCTGATGGCCGTGACCGACAAGCAGAAAGGCGCGCGCGGCGGCATCTCGGCCTTCCTGGTGGATCGCGGCACGCCCGGCTTCAACGTGCTTCGGCGCATTCCTATGCTGGGCGGCCAGTTCACCTATGAAGTGGTGCTCGAAGATTGCCGTGTGCCGGCGGCGAACCTGCTGGGAAAAGAAGGACAGGGCTTTGCGCCGATGCAGGTGCGGCTTTCCACGAGGCGCCTGCAGATGGCGAGCTGGTCAATCGGCATGGCGCAACGCGCGCTTGACATGATGCTGGAGTATGCGCCCCAGCGCGTGGTGTTCGGCGAACCACTCGCGAACCGGCAGGCCGTGCAGGGTTGGATCGCTGATGCCTGGACGCGCATCAAGGCCGCGACGCTGATGACTTATGAAACAGCCTGGAAACTGGACCAGGGCGCGGACGTGCGCACCGATATCTCATCCGTGAAGGCCTATTCGACCGAAATGGCCTATGAGGTGTTGGATCACGCCATGCAGATGTATGGCGCCATGGGCATGACGAAAGAGATTCCACTCTCCCTGATGTCCGGCCATCTGCGCACCATGCGCATCTACGATGGCCCCACCGAGGTGCACAAATGGGTGGTCGCAAGAAATCTTTTGGGGTTGAAGCGTTGAGCGCGATGACCACCCGCATCGGCGACATCCACATCGAGCGCGACGACTTCGTCGCCACCGTCACCATCGACCGGCCTCCAGTGAACTCGATGAGCGTCGATCTCATGCGCGATCTCGCTGACGCGCTCGAAGATCTCGGCAAGGATGGCGCGACGCGAGCGGTTGTGCTGGCGACGCGCGGCAAGGTGTTCTGCGCCGGCGCGGACCTGACACGGCGCGCCGATGAAATCGGCATCGCGCCCAGTGCTGACGCGCCCGGCACGAATCCGCTCTACGATCAGGCCGTAAGGCTGTTCTCGACGGAGTTGCCCATCGTGGCCGCGATACAGGGGGCCGCAGTCGGCGCCGGGTTGGGGCTTGCGATGGTTGCGGATATGCGCATCGCAACGCCGGAGGCACGGTTCGCCGCCAACTTCGTGAAACTGGGTTTCCATCCCGGCTTTGGATTGACCTACACCTTGCCTCGCCTGATCGGACGCGGGCCGGCGGAGGTCATGTTTCTGACAGGTGCGCGCGTCGACGCGGAAGAAGCGCGACGTATCGGACTGGTGAACGAGATTGTCCTGCAGAAGGATCTGCTTTCGGCAGCACAGACACATGCAGCCTCCATTGCGGAGAACGCGCCGCTGGCCGTGCGCTCGACGCGCAAGACACTGCGCGCCGATCTCGCTGCGAGTGTCCGTGCGGCGACGGACCGCGAATTCGCAGAGCAGCAATGGCTGATGAAGACGGACGATTTCCGCGAGGGCGTGAAGGCCGTAAACGAACGCCGTCCGGGCGACTTCAAGGGCAGCTGACTCGCGTCTGTCCAGCCAGAACGATGCCAGGAAGCGCGCTGCAATCCAAAAGAGAAAAACCGTCCACACGGGTGTGTGGACGGTTTCTGGACTGCTTCGGATCAGGGACGGGGGTCTATTCCGGCTTGCGGAACTTCAGGGTCATCCGGTCGCTTTCGCCGATGGCCTTGTATTTCTCGGGGTCGAAGCCTTCGACCGGCTTGCCGTCCCGGTCGGTGGTCGCCAGGTTTGGCGGCAGGGTCCAGACGCCGAACGGGTGGTCGGCCGTATCGGCCGGGTTGGCGTTGATCTCGCTCGCTTCGACAAACTCGAAACCGGCGGCGGTGGCCAGCGCCTTCACATAGTCCTCGTGGACATAGCCGCTGGTTGCTTTCGGGTCCTGCGCCTGCGTCGAGGGCAGGCGGTGTTCCACCACGCCCAGCACGCCGCCGGGCTTCAGCGCGGTATAGGCGTCAGCGAAGAATTTCTCGGTATAGCCGCCGCCCATCCAGTTGTGGATGTTGCGGAAGGTCACCACCACATCGGCGGTGCCGTCCGCCGTCAGCGGGCCAGAGGTGGCCGAGAAGGCGTTGTGTTCGATGGTGCCGAATTTCGGGTCGGCATAGGTTGCCTTGAATTCGGCGAGGCGCTGCTCGGTGCGGGCGCGGCGTTCGGCGTCCTCAATGGAGGCGGCGTCAAAGCCGGCCGCGACCAGCGTGCCGCCGCCGGAGGCGAGCCAGGGCGCGAGGATGTTGGTGTACCAGCCGCCGCCGGGCCAGACTTCGACCACCTTGTCATCCGATTCGACGCCGAAGAATTCCAGCGTCTTGACCGGGTTGCGCCAGACATCGCGGGCCTTTTCCTCGTCGCTGCGCAGGTCGGAGGCGACCGCTTCGGCGAGGGTCATAGTTGGCGCGGTTTCAACGGCAACAGTGGCCGTTTCGACCGAGGCCGGGGCAGGGGTTTTGGCCGGCGTGCAGGCGGCCAGCGCGAGGGCCGATACGGCCACGAACAAAAGTGTTTTCATCGGTGTTTCTCCATCCCCAGGACCTCTTGATAGACCCCATACGCTACCCACATAGGGCTTGTCACGGTGCCGCAAAGCGGGCCGCGGCTTGGGACGCCCTCCCGGCGCCGGGTTTCCGGGCCGGACTTCTGGACGTTCACGCGTTTCGAAACCGGGTGGGTTTTTCCACCCCCAGTTGCTTTTAGTGAAAGGACTGAACTTCCATGAGCACGATTGACCTCACCCCCCTCTACCGCACGATGGTCGGATTCGACCGCCTCGCCGGCATGATCGACCAGGCCGCCCGCCTCGACGGGACGCAAGGCTATCCCCCGTATAACATCGAGCGCGTCGGCGAAGACGCCTTCGCCGTCGAGATCGCCGTCGCCGGTTTCACCGAGGCCGAACTCGACATTGAAACCAAGGAAGGCCTGCTGACGGTCGCCGGCAAGAAAGCCGAAAACGAAGATGCGGGGGACCGCAATTTCCTGCACCGCGGCATTGCCCAGCGCAGTTTCATCCGCCGCTTCCAGCTCGCCGATCACGTTCTCGTGACCGGGGCGAATCTTGAGCACGGCGTCCTCCGGATCGATCTCGTCCGCGAGATCCCCGAAGAGAAGAAAGCCCGCAAGATCGAGATCGGCCAGACCGCCGTTCCGGCAGAGCCGCGCCTGATCGGCAAGAAGAAAGCCTCCGACGCGGCCTGATCCGCGCCTGAACCTCCGTTAACGGACGAACTCCCGCAGAGCCCCTCCTGCGGGAGTTTTCCGTTTCAGCTGAAGAAGGTGGAAGCCCCGGCGGCTTCGAGGAAAGCGGGCAGCGCCGGCTCGCTCATCCGCGCGGCAACCTCGGCCCGCACGTTCCCGAACGCCCGCGCAGCATAGGTTTGCGTGGCCTGCTCGAACAACCCGTCATCGAAGGTGACCGAGAAGCGCTTCTTCTCGCGCGACGCACTCGCCGCGTTCGCAAACGCCCAGGGCAGGTAGGTTCGCGAGACTTCGCCCTCGAAGATCGGCAGCAGCGTCGCCTCAAGCGCGGCAAGCGGCTCGAACGGCCCGGACGCCTTCGGGTTTTCCATCATCTCGCACCAGGCCACCAGGAACGGCGCGCGCTCCTTGATCCAGGTGCCCGGCGTCGGGTCGGTCAGCATTTGCTGGAACTGCGCGGCAATCGCAAAATCCGCCGCGCTCGGCCGGCCGCCGAAAATGAAGAGGTGGTCCTGCAGGTGCGTGTTCAGCCGCAGCGCAAAGCGGCGGTAGGAGTTTTCCAGCGTCCCCGCATTCTCGGGCTCGGCGCCGACCAGCGGCAGGCGGGCCAGCATGCGCGTCGCGATCTGCTTGGCCGGCGCCTTGAACGCGCGCGGCCGCTTGCCGTCATTCAGCTGCAAGAGTACGCGCAGCGCCGCGGCGTCCCGGTCTGGCTGCTGGCCCCAGCGTTGCTGGAACATGCACTTGTTCAGCCACTCATCCCCGTAATCCTCGAGGATCAGGGACAAGGCCTGCGCGGCCCGTTCTTCCGGCTGAGCCGGCGGATCAGGATAGGCCGCTTCCAGCGCGGCGAGGATCAGCGTTGAATCCTGCGCAGGAGCGTGATGCGGCGAGAGGAGGAGCGGCACAGTCGGCGTCGTCGCGCTCTTGCGGAACTCCGCCTCGTTGGCCACCGAACGGCTCACCCAGTCGAACGCGACGCCCTTGTACAGGAGCGCGGATCTCACCTTCAGCGAGTAGGGAGAAGTCTCGGCGCCGAACAGGCGGTAGGCGGTCATCGGATCACTCGTGGTTGCTGGGGCCTGTCTAGGCAGTTCACGCCGGGCTGCCAAGCGCCGTTTGCCCG
>JBBSDJ010000153.1:0-6358 GCA_038249555.1 Caulobacterales bacterium | reverse complement strand
GGCGGCCGAAGAGGCCTGCCGCCATATGCGCCTGCGCGATCTCGCCGGCCTGTTCGTGATCGACTTAATCGACATGGAGGAGACCTAGAATAACCGCGCCGTCGAGACACGCCTGAAGGAATGCCTGAAGGGCGACCGCGCGCGCGTCCAGCATGGCCGCATCTCGCAGTTCGGCCTGATGGAAATCTCCCGCCAGCGCCGCCGCCAGGGCGTGCTCCAGGCAACGTCCGATCCCTGCCCGGCCTGTAACGGCACGGGCCGCCGCCGCTCGATCCCGTCGGCCGCGCTGCAGCTGATCCGCGCCATCGAAGCCCGCGCCGCCATCGGCGCCCTCAAGGGCATTTCGGTGAAGGCGCCGACGGATGTCGCCCTCTACATTCTCAACAACAAGCGCGAAGCGCTGATCGAGATCGAACGGGTCGCCGGCTTTGCCGTGTCGATCCATTCCTCCGAAGACATGCTGCCGGGTGACTTCCAGCTCGACGCCGAGCGTGACCCGAATGCCAAGCCGAAGAAGCGCTCCACCCCGCGCTCGCTCATGAAGCCGACCCCGGCCTCCGTGCGTGACGAGGATGATGAAGACGCCGAGGACATCGACGACACGGTCGATGCCGACGATGAGGCAGAAGACGACGCCGCCGAACCGCGCGCCGAAAAGCCTGAAGGCGCCGAAGGCGGAAATGGCGGACGCAAGCGCCGCCGCCGCCGCCGCGGCGGCAAGGGCCGTGAGGCCCGCGAGACGGGACTTGAAGTGGTCGATGCCGATGCGCGGGTCACGGCCGAGGCTTCGCCGATGTCGGACGACGACGAAGGCGATGATGAGGACGAAGACGGCGACGAGGGCGGTGTTGCCCCCCGCGCCGAAGGCGAAGAAGGCCCGCGCAAGCGCCGCCGCCGCGGACGCCGGGGCGGACGCCGCCGCCGCCGTTCGGGCGAAGGCCGCCCGGAAGGCTCCGAGATTGCCGCCATCGCCGATGGCGGGGCCTATCTCGACGGCCTTTCGGCCAGCGCTGAAGCCATGCTGTCAGACGAGGATGTCGTCGGTGACGGCGAGTTCGCCGTGGCGGATGCGCCGGTCGAATTGGACGTAGCGGCAAACGAGCCACCGGAAGCCGAAGAGGCACCGGCCCGCAAGCCTCGGCCTCCGCGCCGCAGCCGCGCGAAAGCCGCGCCGGTTGAAGCGGAAGCAGATGAGCCTGCCGCCGAAGCCGAAGTACCGGCCGCCGAGCCCGCTCCTGTGATCGAAGCGACTGCGCCCGAACCGGAGCCGGTGATGGCCGCCGCCGAAACGCCGGCGCCTGCCCCCGCGCCGGAGCCCACCCCGGCACCCGCGCCTGCGCCTGCGGCCCAACCGGAAGGCCCACGCAAGACCGGCTGGTGGAACCGCGGCAAGAAATAGCCCGGGACCGGATCACTGGATTTTCGATAGGGGGCAGCGCAAGCTGCCCCCTTTTTTGTGCCGCCCACTCTCCGCGTCACCTTCGCTGATCTGCGGCCAACGGAGTGACGCACTAGCGGAAGTGTCGAATGTTGATCCGCCTCCGAACAAAAAAGACCGGAGCATTGCTGCTCCGGTCTTCATCTTTATGCGCATTGCTTGTTATTCGGCTGCAACGCAGCCCTTCTTTTTATAAAGATCGATCAGGTGCGCACGCCGCTTTTCAACAAGCTTTTCAGCGTCAGCCGCGTTCATGTAATTGCCGACTGCAGCAGGCCAGAACAGAACGACAGCTGCAACGTTGGCAGTGTTGACGCCCTTGTCGCCGGAAGCGTCGTCCATGATTTGATCAAGCTTGGCGAACTCGCCCTCAATTTCGGTACAATTGAGATTAAAGTCGGAGGGCTCTTGCACCGCAACTTTCTGCGTCGTTGTGCAAGCGGTCAGAGCAAATGCGCTAGCGGCGACAAGCGCCGCATTGAAAACAAGTTTCAAGGTAACCCCCAGATTTTGTTACGCTCGTTTTGAGCGAAATCAGAAGAACCCAAGAATTTCAGATCGGCAACCCAAAATAGTTCCGCAGATCAGTTTTTCACAAGATTTAGGCCGCTTTGCTCACCTGTGCGATAAGCAAAGCGGCCCGCATCGCGAAAGCTTCGACTGAACCTACGCCGCCACTTTCGCCTTGGTGCCTGCCGGAGGGAAGCGGTCGTAGAAGCCTTCGCCCTTGGCGGCCATGTCGCGCAGCAGCTTGTTGGGGCGGAACCGGTCACCGTACTTGTCGGCGAGACGGTCGGCTTCGGCGACGAACTCCTTGATGCCCCAGATCAGGTCGACATAGGAGCAGCAGCCGCCGGTGAACGGGGCGAAGCCCCAGGCGAGGATCGAGCCGATATCGGCGTCGCGCGCATCGGTGATCACGCCTTCCTCGAAGCAGCGGGCCACCTCAACGGCCTGGCGCACCAGGAAGCGGTTGGTCAGCTCCTTCTTCAGCGCCGGCGGGCACTCGTCGATCTTGATCTCGAGCTGCTTGTTGATGTCCGGCCAGAGGCGCGACGGCTTGCCCTTCTCGTCATAGTCATAGAAGCCCTTGCCCGCCTTGCGGCCCACGCGGCCCTGGTCTTCGACCAGCCAGGCCAGGAAGTTCGTGCGTTCATCCGTCTGCAGATCAATACCGGTGGCTTCCGCCATCGCGCGCGTCACTTTCAGCGCGGTATCGAGGCCGACCGAGTCGGAGACTTCCAGCGCGCCCATCGGCATGCCGGCCTGGCGGCCCACGTTCTCGATGATCGCCGGCTTGATGCCTTCGCCCAGCATTTCCATGCCTTCGCGCGTGTAGGTGCCGAAGCAGCGCGAGGTGTAGAAGCCGCGGCTGTCATTGACCACGATCGGCGTCTTGCGGATCGCCAGCACATAGTCGATCGATTTCGCCAGCGTCGCCTCGCTCGTCTCCTTGCCCTTGATGATCTCGACCAGCCCCATCCGCTCGACCGGCGAGAAGAAGTGGATGCCGATGAAGTTCGCCGGGCGTTTAGAGGCTTTCGCAAGGCCGGTGATCGGCAGCGTCGAGGTGTTGGAGCCGAACACGGCGTCGTCGCCCAGCACGGCTTCGGCCTGCTTGGTGATCTTGGCTTTCAGCTCCTCGTTCTCGTAGACCGCCTCGACGACAAGGTCGGCGCCTTTGAAGTCGTCATAATTGTCGGTCGCCGTGATCAGGGCGAGGAGTGCGTCGCCCTTTTCCTTGGTCATCTTGCCGCGCGAGACATCTTTCTCGACGAGGCGTACGGAGTATTGCTTGCCCTTCTCGGCGGCTTCCTTCGTCACATCGACCAGCACGGTCGGAATGCCGGCCTTGGCCTGCACATAGGCAATTCCGGCGCCCATCAGGCCCGCGCCGATCACGGCGATCTTCTTGAACTCCGTCTTCGGATGGCCGGCCGGGCGGTTGGCGCCCTTGCCGAGTTCCTGCATCGACAGGAAGAGCGAGCGGATCATCGCCTTCGCTTCAGGGCGCTGCTGCGTGTTGATGAAATAGCGCGTCTCGATGCGCAGGCCGGCGTCGATCGGCACCTGGATGCCTTCATAGATGCAGGACAGGATGTTCTTCTGGGCGGGATAATTGCCATAGGTTTTCGAGGCGAGCATCATGTTCGCCATCGTCGCAACCTGGCCGACGCCCGGCGACTTGTGCGGCACGCCGCCCGGAACCTTGTAGCCCTTCTCGTCCCACGGCGCCTTCGCCTTGGGGTTCGCCTTCACCCAGGCTTTCGCCTTGGCGACTGTCTCCGAGGACGGCGCAAGTTCGTTGACCACGCCCATGGATTTTGCCTGCTCGGCGGTAAAGCTTTCACCCTGTAGGATCAACGGCAGAGCCGCCTGCACGCCGACGAGGCGCGGCAGGCGCTGCGTACCGCCGGCGCCCGGGAGCAGCCCGATCTTCGCTTCCGGCAGGCCGAACTGCAGCTTCGGATTGTCATTCGCTGCGACGCGGTAGTGACAGGCGAGCGCCACTTCGAGGCCGCCGCCGAGGGCGAGACCGTTGAGCGCGACCGCCACCGGCTTGCCGCAGGTCTCCAGCTTGCGCAGCGTGCCGTTCAGCGAGAAGCCGGCGTCGAACTGTTCTTTCTTCTGTTCGTCTACGGACTTCGGCTTCTTCTCGCCGCCCGCGCCCGCGCGGTCGCCCATCTCGCCGAGGTCAGCGCCGGCGCAGAAGCCGCTCGCCTTGCCGGAAGAGAGCACAAGGCCCTTGATGGCGTCGTTGGTGGCGACTTCCTTGGTGATCGCGATGATGTCGGCCACCGCCTTGCCGGTCAGCGTGTTCATGCTGCGGCCGGGCACGTCGAAGATGGCATGGGCAATGCCGTCGGCATCGATGTCCCATTTGAAGGTTTCGAGGTTCATGAGAGGTCTCCTTGAATTCGGAATTGGGTCATTGTTTGGGAACAGGCAGATCGATCTCGGAACGGATGATCATGATCTTCTGCCAGATCTTGCTGGAAAGGTTGGTGGTCAGGCCTTCAATCTCGTTGACGGTGTGGATCACGACTTCGTCGCGAACGCTCTGCATGCAGAGCGCAGCGAGTTTCCCGGTCAGCGACAGCATCTCGGTGCAATAGTCGAGGTAGCGCATCAGGTCGGCGGGCGAGAGATCCCGGTCGGGCGAAGAGGCCGTCGGCCCCGCGCCCAGCAGGCTCGCCGGATCCTTGGTCAGCTGGTGCATGTCGATCACGTGCGCGATGGAGCGCAGCTCATGCAGCGCGTTGAGCGCCTGAGATCTCTTGATGCGGGCCTCCAGGTTCAGGAGGAACCAGATCGCTGCACCCATCAGGATCAGGATATTGGCAATCGCCTCAATGCCCTCAAACCCGATCTCGTCCGGATTTTCCATCAGCAGGCGGACTTTCTGCTCGATCCCCACGCCGGCCATGAACAGGCCTGCAATGAGGACCAGCGCAACCAGTCCGCGCAGCAGCAGGTGAGGCTTTGATACATCGCCCACCCGCTTCACATGTGCATGCGCAATCCGGTCAAGCTCGGCGCACACGCCCGTCAGGCCCCGGTCCGGAAAGCGCTCGCGCACCCGGTCCCCAAGACGCGCAAGCGTCGTGAGGATCGAGTCCGCTGAAAGCGCGCTGTACCGGTCGGCGCCGCGCATGCGTGGATCAGACGCGTTCGATGATCGTGGCCGTGCCCATGCCGGCGCCGACGCACAGGGTGACCAGCGCGGTCTTCTTGCCGGTGCGCTCAAGCTCATCGACCATCGTGCCGAGGATCATGCCGCCAGTCGCGCCGAGCGGGTGGCCCATCGCGATCGCGCCGCCGTTCACGTTCATCTTCTCGTGCGGGATTTTCAGCATCTTCATCATCAGCATGACGACCGACGCGAAAGCTTCGTTGAGCTCGAACAGGTCGATGTCCTCGACCGTCATGCCCGCCTTCTTCAGCACCTTCTGCGTCACATAGGTTGGACCGGTCAGCATGATGCCGGGCTCTGAACCGATCGACGCCATCGCGCGCACGCGGGCGCGCGGCTTCAGGCCGGTGGCCTTGCCCATCGCTTCGGAACCGAAGAGGACAGCCGAGGCGCCGTCCACGATGCCCGACGAGTTGCCGGCATGGTGCACGTGGTTGATCTTTTCGAGTTCTGGATAGCGCTGCTTGATCACTTCGTCGAAGCCCATCGCGCCCATACCGGCGAAGGACGGCTCGAGCGCCGCCAGCGTCTGCATGGTCGTATCGGGGCGCATGAACTCGTCATGCGCGAGACGGATGCCGCCCATCTGGTCGCGCACCGGCACGACCGATTTCTTGAAGCGGCCTTCCTTCCAGGCCTGCGCCGCGCGGCGCTGGCTCTCGACGGCGAAGGCGTCCACGTCATCGCGGCTGAAGCCGTATTTCGTGGCGATCGTGTCGGCGCCGATGCCCTGCGGCGTGAAGTAGGACTTGAAGGCGACCTGCGGATCTGAGGACCAGGCGCCGCCGGCGGCGCCCATCGGCACGCGGCTCATGCTCTCGACGCCGCCGCCGATGGCCATGTCGGCCTCGCCGGTCATCACTTTCGAGGCGGCCATGTTGCAGGCTTCGAGGCCCGAGGCGCAGAACCGGTCGACCTGCACGCCGGCGGTCGTCTCCGCATAGTCGGCGTTCAGCACCGCGATGCGGGCGATATCGCCCCCTTGCTCGCCGACGGGCGAGACGCAGCCGAACACCACATCGTCCACCTTCGAGGTGTCGAGATTGTTCCGGTCACGGATGGCCTGCAGCACCTGCGTGCCGAGGCTCAGCGCGGTGATCTCGTGCAGCGCGCCGCTGGATTTGCCTTTGCCGCGGGGCGTGCGCACGGCGTCGTAGATATAGGCTTCGGGCATATTAAAGCTCCTTTCGGGGGATCAGGATGGGGTCGCCGGTGCTTTCACCGGG
>JBBSDJ010000152.1:0-6434 GCA_038249555.1 Caulobacterales bacterium | reverse complement strand
CTTCCTCTCCGCCACTTCCAAGCAAGCCCGCCTGTAGACATGGGCCGCCGACGCGCGGGTAGCGCGAAGCCGCGTCGCCGCCTGCTTCATTCGCCGCAAAATGGCGCAATTCGCCACAAATTCGCCTTATCGGTCGGTGACGGACGCGCCAACGCATTCTGCGGTCGATTTCAGCTCAATTCGCAACCATCCGGCGCTTCATTCATTGAATAAGCTCCTCAGATGTTGCGGCGCAGCATAATGGTACCAGATATGTGGTTGAATGACGGGCTCAGGAGTGTGATTTGCGGCGCTTTGGCACTGCCTTGCCGAAGATGATCTGGGCTGCTCCAGCGGCGTTTTTCGTGCTGTGTGCCTGTTCGGCGCCGTCAGGCTCCGCGAAGGCGGATGGGCAGGGCGCCGACCCGGCGAGCGTCGTGCCGGTCTCAGTGGCGGCCGCGCCGGATGCGGGCGTGCTGGGGGCTGCCTTGGCGGAAGACGCTTCGGCGGACGTGGTCGGGTTGGACGCTGCGGCCGACTGCGACGCGATCGCGGGCACCCCCGAAGCAGCAGCTGCCGGATGCCTCGAGACGGACGCCGCAGCCAAAAAAACGGCAGCGCCCACGCCCGAGTTTGATTTTGAAGATGTGCGCCAGAAGGCGAAGCGTCTGTCCGAGATGGACTATGACGGCCGCGACGATCTGCCGAAAAGCGCCGGGGAGCTGAACTACGACCAGTACCGGCGGATCCAGAACCGCCCGGCAGCAACCATATGGCCGGAGAGCGCCAACGGCTTCCGGGTCCTGCTTGATCCGCGTGGTTACTTGTTCACGCGCGAGGTTCGCATCAACCTCGTCGAAGAGGGCGACGCAAAGCTGCGCAGGTACGCGGCGTCCGAGTTCGACTTCCAGGACCTGCCGCTGTCGGAGAAGATCAAAGGCTCACTCGGATATGCGGGCTTCCGCGTCCTGACCGTGCTGAACCAGGCCGGCAAGTTCGACGAGCTGGTCAGTTTCAAGGGCGCGAGTTTCTTCCGGGCGCTGGGCGCGGGCACGGTTTACGGCGCGTCTGCGCGGGGACTGTCGATCGGCACCGCCTCGGCCGAAGGCGAAGAGTTTCCCTATTTCACCGAGTTCTGGCTGGTCAAGCCGACTTCGGCTTCGCCCGCGATCACCGTCTATGCGCTGATGGACGGGGAAAGCGTGACCGGCGCGTTCGAATTCCGGATCATGCCGGGTCCGGAGACGCGCATGGAAGTCTCGGCGGCCTTCTTCCCGCGCCGGGAGATCACCTCGGTCGGCATTTCGCCGCTGACCTCAATGTACTTTTTCTCGCCACACGACCTTCGCAAGGAGGCCGAGGATTTCCGCCCGGCCGTGCATGATTCCGAAGGCCTCCAGATCCGGATGAAGAATGGCGAGTGGGTCTGGCGACCTCTGGTCAATCCCCAGTCTCTCCAGATCTCCGTGCTGGCAACGGAACTTCCGCGCGGCTTCGGGCTGATCCAGCGCAAGCGCGATCTCGCCGCCTACGCCGATGTGGAAGCGGAGTATCACCACCGGCCCAACGTCTGGGTCCAGCCGACTTCCAACTGGGGCGACGGTCATCTCGCGCTGGTCGAAATCCCGACGGCAAACGAGTACAATGATAACATCGTCGTGTTCTGGAAGCCGGAAGCGGCGTGGCAGCCCGGCAAGGCCTATGATCTGTCCTACAACATGCGTTGGAGCCTGCGGCCCCCGGCCGTGTCGTCGGTCATCCCGATTGCGGAAACCCGCTCCGGCAAGACGCCGGACAAGAAACGCCAGCTGTTCGTGATCGATTACGAACCAGCGGAAGAAGCGCTGCTGAACAATGCCTCGGCCAGCATTTCGACCTCCAACGGCACGATCCACAATCCAGTCGTCAAGCGCCACCCTGAGACCGGGAAGACCCGGCTCAGCTTCGAGCTCAGCACAGAGAATGCTGACGTGGCGGAACTACGAGCCTTGCTTACCAAGGGAGGTAAACCCGTTTCAGAAACCTGGCTCTACCGGTGGAGACCTGAATGACCGATTCCCGCGCGCGTCCGATCGAGTTTCCAGTGTCCATGCCCGACCAGGCTTTCAGCAGCCCGGCGGCGGAGCGTGACCGGTTCCGTCCGAAGTCCCACGCCTGGCGCAAGGTGTTCGTGTTTGCGACGACCGTGCTGATGACGGTCTGGGCGACGCACGAGATGTTCCAGGTGCTCTCGGTGTCCGGCCTGACGCTGTTTGAATGGGCCTTGCTAGCGGTGTTCGCGCTGAACATCAGCTGGGTGTGCTTCGCGTTCGTGAATGCGATTGCCGGGCTGGGCTCGGCGCTGTCGGTTGCCAGCCCTGCGAACGACAAGATCTGTGTCAGCCGGATTGCACGCGCGCGGACGGTGATTGCGTTCCCGATCTACAACGAGGATGTAGACCAGATCTTCTCGACAGTGCTGGCGACCGCGCAAAGCCTTTCGAATGCGCCCGGCGATTTCGAGTGTTTCATTCTCAGCGACACGACGGACGCGGGCATCGCGCTGCGGGAAGAGGCGGCGTTTGAGCGCGTGGCTCGGATCGGCCCGGCCGATGTGAAGATCCGCTACCGCCGCCGGACGATCAACCTGCACCGCAAGTCCGGCAATATCCGGGACTTCGTCACCCGCTGGGGCGGCCGCTACGACTACATGGTCGTCTATGACGCCGACAGTTACATGGAGCGCGACGCCATCCTGCGCCTGGTGGATGCGATGCAGGCGTCGCCGAAGACCGGCCTGATCCAGACGATCCCGCAGCTGGTCGGCGTGGAAACACTGTTTGGCCGGTGCCAGCAATTTGCGGCGGCCCTGTATGGCCCGGTGCTCGGTCACGGTATTGCCTGGTGGGCGCAGAAGGAAGGCAACTTCTGGGGCCACAACGCGATCATCCGTGTGCGGGCGCTCGCTGAAGCGGCGGGCCTGCCGGTGATCCCGGGACGCGCGCCGTTCGGCGGGACGATCATGAGCCACGACTTTGTCGAGGCCGCGATGCTCCGGCGTGCGGGCTGGAACGTCGAAGTCCGTCCCGACATAACCGGTTCCTATGAGCAGGGTCCGCCGACGATCATCGACATGGTGACGCGCGACCGTCGCTGGTGCCAGGGCAACATGCAGCACATGGCCGTGCTGCTGAAGGCGCGCGGGCTGACCTGGACGAGCCGGTTCCACCTGATCACCGGGATTTTCTCTTACCTTTCCTCGCCGCTCTGGCTGCTGTTCATCTGTATCGGCATGCTGTTGTCGCTTCAGAACAGTTTCCTTGTGCCGGACTATTTCGGGGAAGGCGCGTCGCTGTTTCCGCAATGGCCGGTGATCGACTCCGAGCGCGCGCTGAACCTGTTCATCGCCACCATGGTGATCCTGTTCACGCCGAAGATTTGCGGGCTGATCTACGGGCTGACCAACAAGGTGTGGCGCAAGGATGTCGGCGCCTGGCGCACCGTCACCGGGACGATCTCGGAGACGCTG
Source organism: Caulobacterales bacterium (assembly GCA_038249555.1). Lineage (GTDB taxonomy): Bacteria > Pseudomonadota > Alphaproteobacteria > Caulobacterales > Hyphomonadaceae > Hyphomonas. The sequence goes on along the minus strand of JBBSDJ010000152.1, from coordinate 2,947 downwards.
CTGTCGGTTCTCATCGCGCCGATCCTGATGGTCACCCAGACGAGCGCGGTCGTCAGCGTCCTGTCGGGGCAGGATTCCGGATGGGCGCCGCAGAAGCGGGGCGATGACGGATACTCATTCCTGACGACGCTGCGCCACAATCTGCCGGCCACCGTGCTCGGCTTTGTTCTGACCATTGCGGCGATCGCGATTTCGCCGATTTATGCGGCGTGGCTTGCCCCCGCGACGATTGGTTTGATGCTGAGTGCGCCGGTGTCGTATCTCACGGCCAAGCGCTCGGCGGGGCTTCGCTCAAAGCGGCTTGGCCTGCTGGCCTCGCCGCATGATGCAAACCCGCCAGCCTCGCGCACCGACGCGCTGCGTGTTCGACCGCGTTTTTCCGACCTCCGCCCCAACCGGCTTGCGTCCCTGCTGCTGCATCCGCACGAGCAGCAACGGCGTGACTATCTGGTCGACCCCTACTGGCCGCTTGGGCGCAGCGACGTTCATGTGCCTCTGGCGACCGCGCGGGCGCGCGCTGACAAGGCGGCGAGCATTTCGGAATATGTCGACATGCTGTCGCCGGCCGAGAAGATGGCGCTGCTGAACTCCAGCAAGGACATGAAGATGGTGAGCATCCGCTTTGCACCGTTTCGCACGTCCAGCCGGCGTGGGTGGCAGACGGTTGTTGTGCCCGGTTCCCAGCTGCTTCCGGCGGAGACCACGCGCAGCGTGAAGGCGCGGGTCGATCCGCTGCGCCGGAAGCCCTAGCCTTCGGCGCTGCCGGGACTGGACCGGGCGGCCGCCGGGTTCGGGAGGGGGGCGTCCGTGTCCAGCAGGATACGGGCGGCCGCGCCGTCCGGGTCGTCGAACTGCCCGGCGCGTACCGCCCAGACAAAGCCGGCGAGGCCGGCGAGGCCCATCAGCAAGGCAATCGGGATCAGGAAGACGAGACCGCTCATGCTGGTTTCTCCGTAGGCAGATTGAGACGCAGCGCGTTCAGGCACACGATGAGGGATGAACCCGACATTGCGATGGCGGCAACCAGCGGCGTCGCGTGGCCGAGGACGGCGATGGGAACCGCCACGAGATTGTAGGCCGCGGCAAAGCCGAAGTTCTGCAGCATGACCTGGCGCGCCTTGCGGGCGGTGCACACGAGCAGGGGCAGGGGCGCGAGGCCGCCGGAATAGACCGCGTCAGAGGCTGACTGGCTGACATCCAGAGCCCCGCCCGGCGCCGCCGAAGCGTGAGCGAGTGCCAGCGCGCCTGCATCGTTGAGGCCGTCGCCGACCATCAGGACGTGCTTGCCCTCGGACTGCAACTGCTCCAGCCGGCGCACCTTGTCCTGCGGGCTCGCCGCCGCCGTCCAGTGATCGATGCCGAGGGTGCGCGCGACTTCGGCCACGGCTTCACTGCGATCTCCGGACACGATTTCGACGCCCATGCCAAGCTTGCGCAAGCGGGCGATTGTGGCCGAGGCGCTGGCATGGATGTCGTCCTCGAAGCGGAGTTCCACCGGCAGCTCCGCGCCGCGGACGAAGAACAACGTGGCGCCATTGTGGATACTGGCGCGTGCGCCAGTCCACTCGGCGGACCCTAACCGGCAGGCGATGCCGTTCACGGTGCCCTCCAATCCGAGGCCCGGACGCTCCTTGACATTGGCCGCGAGTGGGCCGGGACCGGCGGCGGCGGTCAGCGCCCTCGAGAGGGGATGACGGCTGGCGCGGGCGAGTTGTGCGGCGTCCTGCAATGTCCCGGCGGGAAGGTTGATCGAGACGAGACGCGGTGTGCCGAGGGTCAGCGTGCCGGTCTTGTCGAACACGACATGGTCGCACGCAGCGATACGCTCGAGGGCGTCCCCGGATTTTAGATACGCGCCGCCGCGGAAAAGGCGACCTGCGGCAACGACCTGGACGACCGGCGCCGCCAGCGCGAGCGCGCAGGGGCAAGTGATGATCAGGGTCGATACGGCAATCAGGATGGATTCGCGCAGGCCCAACCCGGCGAGCCACCAGCCGAGGAAGGTGAGCAGCGCCGTCGAGTGGACGATCGGCACATAGAGCGACACGGCCTTGTCGGCGATGCGGCGGTAGGCGCCGCGCTTCTGCTCGCCCGCTTCGAGCATTCGTCCGATGTCGGACAGAAGCGAGTCCGCAGAGGCGGCAGTCGCGCGCCCGGTGAGCGGCTGGGACAGGTTGATGGATCCCGCCATCAGCTGCATGCCGGCGGCGGAAAAGCGCGGCAGGCTTTCGCCGGTGACGAGGCTCTCGTCGACTTCTGACTCGCCATGCTCGATCAGCATGTCGACGACGGCGCGTTCGCCGGGGGCCAGCAGGATGCGGTCACCCGGGCGGATGTCTTCGGCGCGGACGGGCTCGTGCGTGCCTGTGGCGCTGATGCGGGTGACGGTGCGGCTGGCGAGCGCTGCGAGGTCGCGCGCGGCGGAATAGGCACGGCGGCGCACGCGGGCATCGAGGAAGCGGCCGATGAGCAGGAAGAAGAGCAGCATGCAGGCCGCGTCGAAATAGGCATGCTCGCCGCCGCGGATGGTTTCGGCGACGCTGACACTGAACGCGAGGATCAGGGCCAGGGAGATCGGCACGTCCATGTTGGTGCGGCGGCGTTTCAAGACGTTCCACGCAGAGCGGAAGAACGGACGCCCGGAGAACATAAGCGTCGGCAGCGCAATGACGCCCGAGACCGCATGTAGCCCCTGCCGGGTCGCTTCACCCATTTCATCATGGCCGCCCCAGACGGAAACGGAGAGCAGCATGATGTTGGCGGTTGCAAAGCCGGCCACGCCCATGGCGAGCAGCAGGGATTGCTCTTCCTTCTTGTGCTCGGTGTCTCCGGCGCGGGTATCGAGAGGGGCGACGCCGTAGCCGAGATCGCTGACCGTGCGCGCGATGCTCTGGGCGGAGAGGTCGCCCGTCCAGGCAATGTCGAGCCGGCCGGTGGAGAGGTTCAG
>JBBSDJ010000151.1:0-6481 GCA_038249555.1 Caulobacterales bacterium | reverse complement strand
TCTGCCGCACCAGCGGCAAGGACGGCGACGCCAAAGGCATCACCTGCCTGATCATCCCGGCGCGCGATCCCGGCGTGATCATCGAAGAGTACATGTGGACCTTCAACATGCCGACGGACCACCCGCGCCTCACCATCAAGGATGTGTGGGTGCCGGAAGATGCCCTGTTCGGCCCGCCCGAAGGCGGCCTCGCGCTGGCCCAGCACTTCGTCCATGAGAACCGCATCCGCCAGGCGGCGTCCTCCAGCGGTGCAGCGATCTACTGTATCAACGAGAGCGTGAAGTACGCCAACGAGCGCAAGCCCTTCGGCAAGCCGCTCTCCACCAACCAGGCGATCCAGTTCCCGCTGGTGGAACTTGCGACGCAGGCCGAAATGCTCCGCCTGCTGATCTTCAAGACCGCCTGGGAAATGGACCAGATGTCGAAGCCGGAAGTTGCGATCCGCCTCTCCGACAAGGTCTCGATGTGCAACTATTACGCAAACCGCCTCGTCTGCGAAGCGGCCGACCGCGCGATGCAGGTGCATGGCGGCATCGGCTATTCCCGCCACAAGCCGTTCGAGCACATCTACCGCCACCACCGCCGCTACCGGATCACCGAAGGCTCGGAGGAGATCCAGATCCGCAAAGTCGCCGGCCACCTCTTCGGCTTCATGGGCCCGAACAAGCACGGCCAGCCCAAAGGCGAAACCGGCAAGGACGGCAAAAGCACCGAGCCGACGGACTTTGCGGTGCGCTAGTCCCGCTCAAATGAAATGAAGAATATGCCGGGCCGTCGCGCCCGGCATTTTTTTGCCTAAAGCTTCGCAAACTCAGCCGTGAAGTGGCGCATCATCGGCGGTTCCTTCACGATGCGCATGCCGCGCAGCGCGTCTTTCGACGCGGCCACTTCTTCCAGCACTTCGACCACATAGTCCGCATGGCTTTGCGTATAGACGCGGCGGGGCATGGCGAGGCGGACGAGGTCCATGGCGCCAGGCGCTTCGCTGCCGTCCGGCTTGCGGCCGAACATCACGGTGCCGATCTCGCAGGCGCGGATGCCGCCGGCTTCATACATCGCGCAGGTCAGCGCCTGACCCGGATACTGCAGCGGCGGAATGTGCGGCAGGAAGGCGCGTGCGTCGATGAACACGGCATGCCCGCCCGCAGGCTTGACCACCGGGATGCCCATCGCGTCGAGGCGTTCGGCAATGTAGGAATTGCTCCGTACACGGTAGCGCAGGTAATCCTCGTCGATGATTTCCTTCAGGCCCTGCGCAATCGCGTCAAGGTCGCGCCCTGCAAGGCCGCCATAGGTCGGGAAGCCTTCGGTCTGGATCAGCAGCGTGCGGGCGCGCTCGGCGAGGGCGTCGTCATTCAGCGCGAGCCAGCCGCCAATGTTGGCGAACGCATCCTTTTTCGCGCTCATCGTCATGCCGTCGGCGACCGCAAAGCAGTCACGGACAATGTCCTTGATCGGACGGTCCGTCTGGCCTTCCTCGCGCAGCTTGATGAACCAGGCGTTCTCCGCAAAGCGGCAGCCATCGATATAGAAGGGCTTGCCATGCGCCTTCGCCAGCGCCGCGGCGCCGCGTATGTTGGCAAGGCTCACCGGCTGGCCGCCGCCGGCATTGTTGGTGATGGTCATCATGACCGCCGGGATCTGCCCGCCATTCTCGCGCAGCACGCGCTCCAGCGCAGCGAGATCCATGTTGCCCTTGAACGGATGGTCGAGCGAGGGCACGCGGCCCTCCGCAATCGGAATATCCAGCGCCTCGGCGCCCATCGCCTCGATATTGCCGCGGGTCGTGTCGAAGTGCGTGTTCGAGGGGATCAGGTCGCCCTTCTTGGCGATCAGCGAGAACAGCAGATGCTCCGCCGCCCGGCCCTGGTGGGCGGGAATGATGTGCCGGAAGTCCATCAGGTCCTTCACCGCCGCCTCGAAGCGATAGAAGCTCGGCGCGCCGGCATAGCTTTCGTCGCCGGTCATCACCGCGCCCCACTGCGCCGCGCTCATCGCCGAGGTGCCGCTATCGGTCAAAAGGTCGATAATCACATCGCCCGAATACAGCTTGAACAAATTGTAACCCGCCGCCTTAAGCAGGCGTTCGCGCTCCTCGCGCGTGGTCATCCGGATCGGCTCGACGGACTTGATGCGGAACGGTTCAATGATGGTCTTCATGGGTCACTCCCGGGCTGAGATGTCCCTGAGAGAAGAGCGGTTTTTGCCGCCCCGCGCACAGGAACTCCTGCGCTGCGGTTGCCTCTCCGGGGTCTGCCGGAAGACGGCCGCGCTCAGCGCCTGTTGCGATGGCCGGGCCATATCATGCAGGGGCGCGCGCGCCAAGCGGCCCTACCGGGGTTAACAGCGCATTCACCATCTTCGCCGAGTCTCGTCCGACTGAACTGCCCGCTTTCCGAAGGACCCGGCCATGACCCTGCTCGAACGCGTGATCCGCAACCACCGCTGCCGCTCCACGCACCATTACATTGCGTTCGACGCGCTCTCGCTGATCGGCGGCGAGGAGGGCGAGGCCTGGAAGTCGCTGTTCCTGGTCCACCACGAGCACCTGCTGAAAGGCGCCAAGGCGCCGGACGCCGAGTTCAAGGACTTCAAGAATCACGTCCTCCACGTCGCCGAAGGCGAATGGGGCGGCGCGCGCGGCAAGGCCCAGGAATGGTACGCGCGGGGGGTAGAACTCCTCGCCAAGAAACGCTGGAGCGAGGCCGCCTATGCCTTCGGCGTGCTCAGCCATTACTACGCCGACCCGATCCAGCCCTTCCACACCGGCCAGACCGAAGCCGAAGGCGTCATCCACCGCGCCGTGGAATGGAGCATCGCCAAGTCCCGGGACGAAATCGACGCCCGCATCGAAGCGAACGGCTATCCCGAGATCGAGGTGCCGGACGGCATGGGCTTCGTCTCCGACATGGTCCGCGCCGGCGCCGAACTCAGCCACCAGCACTACCAGACCTTCATCGACCACTATGACATAGACGCCGGCGTCGCCGACCCGCCTTCCGGTCTCGACGAGACGATGCGCGCCACGATTGCCGATCTCGTCGGCTACGCTACCGCCGGTTTCGCCGCGATCCTGACACGCGGCATCGAAGAAGCAGCCGTTGCGCCGCCGAAGGTGAACCTGACGCTGCAGGGCTATATCGAGACGCTCGACATCCCGCTGCGCTGGGTCACCGCCAAGCTTGAGGATGCCGCTGACAAGCGCACGGTCGAGCGGATGTATGCCGAGTTCCAGAAGACCGGGAAGGTCATCAAGACGCTCCCCGCCGACGACAAGGCCATCCGGGCGCTGCACGCCAAACAGGTGCGCCGCATTCCGCTGAAACAGCTGAACGCCGAAGAGATCGCGCCCATCGGCACGCTCAACGAGAACCGCCTCGCGTCGGCAGCAGAGCCTGCTGAAACCGCCGAATCCGTCATGGATGACGTGCCGCCGGCTGAACTCACCGAGATCGCCCGCCGCGATACCGCCCGCACGCCGCTGCGCGGCCTTCTGGGCTCGCGCAAACGCGTCGCCGCGCCGGAGCCGGAACCGGAAATCGAAGCCGACATCGAACCCGAAGCCGAAGAGGAAATCGAAGCCATCTCGGGCGAGCTGATCCTCGATCAGCCGGTCGAAGCGCCCGTCCGTCCCGAGCCGGAGGTGACTGCAGAGCCGGAAGCGGAAGACATGGCCCGTCCGATGGCCTCGATCACGCGGGATGACCCGGTCGTCGACGCGCCGTCCATCGGCCGCAAGACCGCCAAGCAGCTGGCCAAGGCGGGGATCACGACGATTGGTGACTTGCTGGATTGTGATCCGGACATGGTCGAACTCGAACTCAATGTCCGCCACATCACGTCCGAAGCCATCCGCATCTGGCAGGACCAGACGCAGCTGATGATGGATGTCCCCGGCCTGCGCGTGCACGATGCCCAGCTGCTCGTCGGCGCCGGCATCACCACGCGCGAAGACCTCGCGAACGCTTCCGCCCGGACCATCTTCGAACTGGCCATGGAATTCCTCGCCACGCCGGAGGGCGAGCGCGTGCTGCGCGATGACCAGGTTCTGCACGAAGACGAAGTCGAGGAATGGATCGAGATGGCGCAGGACGCCGCCTAGGGTCTCGCCACGCCGGCTGCGGCATACACCGCATCGATCAGCGCCATGTTGGCCACCGCATCCGCCCCGCCCGTCAACGGCGGGGCGTTTGTTTTCAGCACGTCGATCATGTGCGCCAGCTGGTGGTCATAAGTCGTCTCACCCGGCACGATGTAGCGCCGGATGGAGAGTCCCTTGCGGATCGTGATCGAGTGGCCCCGGTGAGGGTGCAGCGGGTTGCGCGCGACCAGAATGCCCTCGGTGCCCTGTATCGCCAGCAGCGCCTTGAAGCGCTGGCCCGGCGCCATGGATGTCCGCACCTGCGCCGTCACGCCGCCCGAGAATTCCAGATGCGCCGTGGTGACAAGGTCGACGCCCTGTTCGCTCAGCTTGGACGTGGCCTGCGTCACGCGCGGCTCCGATCCCGCTACCGTCCGGGCCCAGTGCAGCGCGTAGCAGCCGAGATCCATCAGCGCCCCGCCGCCGAGCGCCGGATCATGCCGCAGCTCGCCGGGGCGGTACTTGATGGCCACAGAGAACTCGGACTTGATCGCGCACACCTTGCCGATGGCGCCCTTGCGTATCTGAGTGAGGATGTCGTCGAACATGGGATGGAAACGGTAGTGGAAGGCTTCGAGCAGCGGCCTTCCGGTGCGCGCGGCGGCGTCCGTCATGGCGCGGGCTTCGTGGGCGTTCATCGCGAACGGCTTCTCGCAAAGCACCGCCTTTCCCGCTTCCAGTGCGGCGATGGTGAGGTCCGCGTGGCGGTGCGGGGGCAGGGCGTTGTATATGAGATCGATGCCCGGATGGGCGATCAGGGCTTCGTAGCTGCCGAGGCTTTCCGGGATACCGTGCTGCCGGGCGTAGGCGTTCGCGCGGTCACCGTCGCGCGCGGCGACGCAGACAACCTGGCAATCATCGCGCCTCCGGGCGGGCTCGATAAAGGCCTGAGGGGCAATTTTTGAGGCCCCAAGTAGTCCCATCCTTATCATAAGGTTTCCCGATTTTTCTCATCTGGTATCGCTTCATTACAGAGAGCGTAAACAAATCTCCCCGCCCTGTTTACCCCGGACTAACGCGGCTTAATCGCTTTCTTCATTCCGGGTCAAAAAAACTTCACGTGGGTAAGACTCTGGAAACCACGGGAGACGAAGTTGATGCCTGTCCCGAGGCCATTGATCCTAGGAGTGCCTTTGCCAATGATGATTGATCTGATAGCGCACATCGCTACACGCAATGGCCTCGCGGACTCCGTTTCCAAGCGTGCGCTTGGCATTGTCCTCAACGGCGCCGAGCGCCAGGGCAGCCCGCTCGCAGCCGTCATGTTCAAGAAGGTTCCGGGCGCGCGCGTTCTCGCCGCGCGCACCGGTGACGAGATCGGCGCCCCGACGGGCGAGATCGCGCGTCTGATCGAACAGACCCCGGGCGGACGCCGCCGCGTCGCCCTCTCCATGATTTCTGCACTCCAGGAAGCCGGCCTTGATCACAAGCAGATCGGCACGCTCCTGCCGTCTATCGGCAGCTGGATGCAATCCGTACACGGCATGAATGACTTTGGCCATTTGGGTGACCTGATTGGCCACGCGGGCGAGCCGTCCCGCAGAGAGGGGGTGCGCGCCGCATAACGCACTGGCCGTGCGAAGCGAAGCTGACGCTGCCTAAATCCAGACCCTTTGTGGTCATTCGCGTCGCCTCAGATTACCGGGCCGCCCTTCGGGGCGGCCCTTTTCTTTTGTTCCGCCGCCCGCTAGAGGCCGGAAACGACAAGGAGACTGCCATGAGCGATACCGCGCTGACCCGTCCGGACGAAGCCATCGCGCTGCGCCTGATCCAGGCCATCCGCGCCGACGCCGAGGCCGTCTGCGCGCCGGACCGGGTGGATCTCGTCTCGGTCACCTTCGATGTTGCTGCGGCAGGCGCCGAACCCGGCAACCTCGCCTACAAGCCCCGCATCGACCGCAAGACGCGCACCATCCTGTTCACCGGCGGCGCGGCCGAAGGCGCCAAGGGCATCGTGATGACGGCCACCGCCGTTTACCGGATCACCCCGAAGGCCTAGGCTGGCGGGGAGCAACCCCCCGGAGCCCCCCATGCCGACAACCCTGATCACCGGTGCCAATCGCGGCATCGGCCTCGCCCTCGTCCGGGAATTTCAGTCGAAGGGCCACACCGTCATCGCCACCGCGCGCGACCCCGCTTCGGCGAAGGACCTGAAAGCGACCGGCGCCGAACTTTATGCGCTGGACGTTTCTGACGCATCCTCGATCAAGGCGTTCGCTGAGGCGCTCAAGGGCAAGCCCATCGATTTCCTGATCAACAATGCCGGCCTCGGTGACCGGGCGGATATCTCCCGGCTCGACTATGACAGGTTCGAGGAAATCCTGCGCGTCAACACGGTT
>JBBSDJ010000150.1:0-6641 GCA_038249555.1 Caulobacterales bacterium | reverse complement strand
GAGTGGCCCTCGCCTGTATGCCGAAATCCGATTGCCGCCTTAGCTCAGTTGGTTAGAGCGCTGGTTTGTGGAACCAGAGGTCCCCCGTTCAAGCCGGGGAGGCGGTACCATCCCTCCGTTCCTTGTATTTGCAGCAAATTGCGGCATTGACGCAGGTTAGTACACGTGTTGCAAAAGGGTCGCGGTATGCGGACTTTTCCACGGCGAATGGCTAATTTTACCCGGAATTCGCTCGCAGATTCCGCAAAAACGGATTAACACGCGATTATGCGGTTCTATCCGTATCATCCTGCGGCCGATGGCAATCCCGCCCTCGGCACACAGAAGGGGATTGAGTATGAAGAAAACTCTTATGTGCGCGACTGCCGCGGCCGCTTTTGCGTCTGCCGGCCTGACTGCTCACGCCGAGGGCTGGTACGGCCGTACCGACCTCTCTTACACGTTCGAAGGCCGCGTCGATCATGACGCAACGGCGGCGATCAACGGCAAGCTGGCTGGCGATTCGGATACTTCCGAAATGCTCGGCGGCGGAGTTGGCCTCGGCTATGGTTTCGACAATGGCCTGCGCTTTGAAGGCGTGATCGGCTATCGCACCGGCGACCTGGACGTCCCGCGCGTCATCGGCGGCACGGCTCCCGGCACGACGGTCGATCCTAGCGGCTACGTAACCGTGATGGACCTGATGGCCAACGGTATCTACGACTTTAACAAAGACGGAACCGTCAAACCATATATCGGCGCTGGCGTCGGCGGCACGCGTATTCGCGCCAAGGCTTCCAACCGTTCGATCGGCATTGCGCCGAACCAGAGCGCAACCAACGGCTTTGCCGACACCGCGACGGGCCTCGCCTGGCAAGGTCTCGCCGGCATCGGTTTCAAGATCTCTGATCGCCTGTCGCTGGATCTGGGTTACAAGTATTTCAGCGCTGAAGACCTTGAGTTCGACGGCAAGCACAGCGGCCAGAACTACGACGTGGACTACACGGACCACACGGCGACCATCGGTCTGCGCTACGCCTTTGGCGTGACGCCGCCGCCGCCAGCACCTCCGCCGCCACCGCCGCCACCGCCACCGCCTCCGCCGCCACCGCCGCCCCCGCCGGTGGAAACGACCGAGACCGTTGCTCAGCAGTGTTCGGCTCTCAACCAGCAGTTTGTCGTGTACTTCGAGTGGGATCGCTCGGATCTGACGAGCCAGGCTGCTGCGGTTATCGACCAGGCCGTTGCGAACATCGCAGCCGGCACTGGTTGCGCCGCGGGTTCCGTTACGATCGTCGGTCACACCGACACGTCGGGCGCCCCTGCTTACAACGAGGCCCTGTCGGTTCGCCGCGCAGACGTCGTTGCAGCAGCCCTGTCCGCTGCCGGCATCACGGCAACGATCGACAAGTCGGGTAAAGGCGAAACCGCCCTTGCCAAGGCTACCAATGACGGCGTGCGCGAGCCGCTGAACCGTCGTTCGGAAGTCACGATCGTCGTCCAGTAACCACTGGAAGACCTGCAAATCAGACGGCCCGGCAATTTGCCGGGCCGTTTTTGTTTTAGGGGTTCGCGGCCAAGGCTTGCCGCCCTGTTCCACCTGTGAAACCAAGGGGCCCATGACAGACCTCACCAAGCTATCCGCCGATGATGAAGCCGCGCGCGAGCGCCTGTATGCAGGCGCCGCCGGAATGGTGGCGCGCACCCGCAGCTGGTCGGCGCACAATACCGGCAGCCTGAACACCGACGGGCTCAAGCGATTCGCGCCGATGCTGGCTGACGCGTTTGAGGCGCTTGAGGCCGACATCCAGCTGGTCCAGGGGCCCGGATTCGAAGCGGTGGGCGCCGACGGCAAGGTGACGGAAACGCATTCCGGACCGATCGTGGAAATCACCTCGCGCCCTGAGGCGCCGGTGCAGGTCGTGATGTCCGGCCACTATGACACGGTGTTTGCGCCGGGCGTTTTCGAGACAGTCATCGACCGCGAGGACGGCACGATCAACGGGCCCGGCATGGCCGACATGAAGGGCGGCATCTGCGTGATGCTCGAAGCGCTGAAAGCGTTCGAAGCGGGCCGCCTGAAGAACACGCTTGGCTACCGGCTTGTTCTGACCCCGGATGAAGAGATCGGCAATTTTTCCAGCAACGAAGCGCTGCGCCGCGCGGCGTCTTCCGGCGCGCTGATCGGCATGACGTATGAGCCGGCGATGGAAACCGGGGCGATGGCGGGCGGGCGCAAGGGCTCGGCCGTGTTCGACATCGTGCTGCACGGGCGCGCTGCGCATGCGGGCCGCGCCAAGGAGGAAGGCCGCAGCGCCGTCGAAGCGGCGGCGGAGCTGGTGGTCGGGCTTGAAGCCTTGAACAACCAGTTTGGCGGCGTGACTTTCAATGTCGGATCGATTGATGGCGGGGCGCCGGTCAATATCGTGCCGGATCTGGCGATTGTCCGGTTCGGTGCGCGCGCGCCCGATCAGCAGGCGGCGGAATGGGCGGCGCAGCAGGTTCAGCGCCTGTTCGAGAAAGCGACAGCGCGGGACGGCATTCATGGCCACCTGCATGGCGGATTCTACCGCCCGCCCAAGCCGCGCAACAACGCGCAGCAGGCGCTGTTCGACGCCGTGCACGCGACAGGCCGCGCGATCGGGCTCGACATCGAGTTTGTCGACACCGGCGGCGTGTGCGAAGGCAACAACATCTTTGCGGCGGGCGTGCCGAACGTTGATACGCTGGGTGTGCGGGGCGGGCGGATTCATTCGAACGATGAATTCGTCATTACAGAGAGCTTTCCGGAACGCGCCCTGCTCTCCGCGCTGATCCTGAACCGGCTCGCGGATGGGCGGCTTGACGGGCGGCGCATCAAGGACCTGATGGGGCGCTGACCATGGCGACGACCTATGTGATGCGTCCCTCGCGGCTGGATGATCTTGACGCGCTGACGCAGCTGGCCGAATTGTCCGGACCCGGATTTACCAGCCTGCCGGTGGATGAGCCGATCCTGCGGGAGCGGCTGGAGAAATCCGACCGCGCCTTCAATGGCCGGCAGCGAAACCTGCAGTTCGGCAAATACCTGATGATGATGGAGCATGTAGAGACCGGTCAGGTCGTCGGGTGCTCGGCAGTGAAGGCGGGGACGGGGATCGACCAGCCCTTCTTCAACTACCGCATCATCACGCTGGCGCAGGCGAGCCATGCGGCGGGCAATCTGCGGTTCGACATGGACGCATTGGTGCTGACAAACGAGTATGTCGGCTTCACGGAAGTCGGCACGCTGTTCCTGAAGCCGGACCACCGCGGCGGCGGGGCGGGAAGGCTGGCGGCGCAGTCGCGCTACCTGCTGATGGCGGCGGCGCCGGAACGGTTCAGCGACAAGGTGCTCGCGGAGCTGCGCGGCGTCGTCGACGATCAGGGTACGTCGCCGTTCTGGGAATGCCTCGGGCGGCACTTTTTCCGGATGGATTTTGCGGACGCGGACAAGCTGTCGGCGACGACGGACAACCAGTTCATCGTCGACCTGATGCCGCGCTATCCGATCTATGTTGACCTCTTGCCGCCGGAAGCGCGCGAAGTGATCGGCCGGTGCCACTCGGACGGCGTGGGCGCCTACAAGCTGCTGCAGTGGGAAGGCTTCGAGTTCGACCGGACGGTGGACATCTTTGATGGCGGCCCGCTGGTGGCGGCGCAGCGCCGGCATATCCGCACGATCCAGGAAAGCCGGATGGTGACGGTCGAGGTGGGCGAGACGGCCGGAGACGGGGATGCGCGGCAGGGGATGCTGTCGAGCAACCGGTTGCCGGATTTCCGGGTCACGCTGGGCAGGTTCGTCAAGCGCGGGGAGGCGGGGCTGGTGGCATCGCCGGACGTGCTGGACGCGCTGAAACTGAAGCCCGGCGCGCCGGCAAGGGTCTGGGTACGGAGCAAATGATGGCGGACGGCGTCTATATCGATGGACAATGGCGCGGCGGACGCGGCGCAAGGTTTTCCAAGACATGCCCGGCGACGGGAGAGGTGACGTGGCAGGGCGCCGCGGCGGATGGCGCAGAAGTCGCCGAAGCCGTTTCGTCTGCGCGCAAGGCGTTCCTGGACTGGTCGCGCCGGCCGCAGGCAGAGCGCACTGCCATCCTCGAGCGGTATGCGGACGAAATCGGCAAGCGCGCGGAAGCGATTGCCGAAGTGATAAGCCGCGACATGGGCAAGGCGCTGTGGGACTCGCGCGGCGAGGCGGCCACGATGAAGGCCAAGATTGGCGTCTCCATCGCCGCCCAGAAGGAGCGGGCGGGGGACAAGACCGAGGCCGCCGCGTTTGGCTCGTCCCAGCTGACGCATCGCCCGCACGGGGTGATGGCGGTGTTCGGGCCGTTCAATTTTCCGGGCCATCTGCCGAACGGTCATATCGTTCCGGCACTGCTGGCGGGCAATACCTGCGTGTTCAAGCCGTCCGAACTGGCGCCGGGCGTGGCGGCATTGATGGCGGAGTGTTTCACTGCGGCTGGCCTGCCGGCGGGTTGTCTCAACATTGTTCAGGGCGGGCGCGAGACCGGCGCAGCCCTGATCGACCACGAGATTGACGGACTTCTGTTTACCGGCTCTGCGGCCACCGGCGTGTTCTTCCACCGGCACTTTGCCGGGCGGCCAGAAGTCATCCTCGCGCTCGAGATGGGCGGGAACAATCCGCTTATCATCTGGGAACCGGCAGACGTCGAAGCGGCTGCAGACATTGCGGCGCAATCGGCGTTCCTGACGACGGGTCAGCGCTGCTCCTGCGCGCGGCGGATCATCCTGCCGGAAGGCCGTTTCGGTGACCGGGTGATCGAGGCGATGGTGGACCGGGCGCGCAAGCTCAAGGTCGGCGCGTGGAACGAGCCTGAGATTTTCATGGGGCCGCTGGTGTCGGAGAGGGCGCGCGATCAGGCGGTCGCGTTCCAGGACATGCTGGTTTCGCATGGCGCGGCGCCCGTGCTGGCGCTCACAGGCATGGACCGGGGCGGCGGATTCGTGTCCCCAGGGATCGTGGATGTCTCGGGCGCGTCCGGGTTTCCGGATGAGGAATTGTTCGGCCCGTTGATGCTGGTCGTCCGGGTAAAGACGTTTGACGCGGCGATCGAGCGCGCCAATGCCACCAAGTATGGCCTGTCGGGCGGACTTGTCTGCGATGACGATGCGCTGTGGGAGCGCGCCTACCGGGAGATGCGGGCGGGCGTTCTGAACCGTAATCGCCTGACGGCCGGCGCCAGTGGCTCGATGCCCTTCGGCGGGCCCGGCCTGTCCGGCAATTTCCGTCCGGGGGCATACTATGCCGCGGACTATTGCGCCTGGCCGCAGGCGAGCCAGCTTTCGCCCAGGGCGGCGCGGATGACGGCGCCGGGATTTCCGGCCTGAAAGGCACACGATGGATAACACGGCACAGATCGACTACTGGAACGGCGCAGCGGGCCAGAAATGGGTGCGCGATGCGGACCGGCTGGACAAGATGCTCCGGCCGTTTCTTGAGTCGGTGATGGACTTTGCAAAGCCCAAGGCCGGGGAAGTCGTGACAGACATCGGCTGCGGCGGCGGCGCCCTGTCGCTGGCCGTGGCCGCCAAGGGGGCCATTGCGACCGGTGTGGATGTATCGGAACCGCTGATCGAGGTGGCGCGCCGGCGAGCGGCTGTCAGCGCGCCCGGCACCCGGTTTGTGGTCGCCGATGCGTCGGAATGGACACCGGAAGCGGCGGCGGACCTAATCGTCTCGCGCTTTGGCGTGATGTTCTTTGCCGATCCCGTCCGGGCCTTTGCCAATATCCGGAAGGGCACCGCGCCGGGCGGGCGTCTGGCTTTTGTCTGCTGGCGACCGCTTTCCGAGAATGAATGGGCGCTGGCGCCCATCATTGCGGCGATGCCGTTCCTGCGCGAGGCGCCGAAGCCGCCCGAACCCGGCGCGCCGGGGCCGTTCGCCTTCGGCCAGCGCGAGCACATAGACCGTATACTGACCGAGGCGGGCTGGAAGGATGTCCGGATTTCGCCGTGGAACGGGTTGATCGAGTTGCCGGGTGCGACCGCGCCGGAGACAGCGGAGTTCATGCTGGAGATCGGCCCGCTGTCGCGCACGATCGCCGAGCAGGGGCTTGATCCGGCCCAGATCAAGGCGGCGCTGGTGGCGCGCGTCGAGGGGCTGGCAGACGCCGAAGGGCGCACCCGGCTCAAGGCCGCTACCTGGATTGTCGAGGCGACCGCATGAGTGATGCCGTGGAAGTCAACTTGGATGGCCTGATCGGACCCAGCCACAATTATGGCGGCCTGTCGGACGGAAACCTTGCCAGCGCGCGCAATGCTGGCGACGTGTCGAATCCGCGCGAGGCGGCGGTGCAGGGCCTCGAGAAGATGCGCACGCTGGTGCGCGCCGGGCTCGTGCAAGGCGTGCTGCCGCCGCTGGCGCGGCCGAGTTTCGACCTGCTGGCAGTCGCCGGTTTTTCCGGAACTGATGCTCAGATGATCGAATCTGCCGCGCGCACGTCGCCGCGCCTGCTGAAGGCGGCCTATTCCGCCAGCAGCATGTGGACCGCCAACGCCGCGACGGTGTCGCCGTCGGCAGACGCGGGCGATGGACGGCTCCATTTCACGCCGGCCAATCTCTCGACCATGCTGCATCGCAGCCTCGAGCATCCGGACACCACGGCCACGCTGAT
>JBBSDJ010000149.1:0-6643 GCA_038249555.1 Caulobacterales bacterium | reverse complement strand
TCCCTTCGCCGCCTTCCGAAGATCCGCCCCCGAATAATCCACTCGTAGCACGATAGCCGTTCCCATGGCGCGGTCCTCCTCGCCACCAGTCGAATCAGAAGTCGGTCAGGTTGGGAATCCCAGTGAGTCGGATTTATTGCCGGTTGGTATTAAACCAGCCGGACTAGCAGCTCATACTGGCCTCGGTCTGCGTGCACGCGGGCATGGAGCACGAGATCGCTCACGCTTCCGTCCACATAACACTAGGCAATCTAAAGGTGCCGGCGATCCTCTGCGGGGTGGCAGATAGAAGTTGCCCATGACGCTTCGGTCAATGGGCTTATGGGATCGGGATATCCCAAGATGTTTTCCCGGCTGATTTCCAGCGACCTCGGATCGACAGGCGCACACAACAACGGCGCAATACCTGCCGGTTGCTGCCCGTGCACGAGAGAGTCGGCGATCTGTTTTAGCGCAGCGCGCCATTGCAGGGGAACAGGAAGCTCCGTGTCTTCGGGATAGTCTTCCGGGGTGGCGTGCACTTCAGGCGGTGGCTTTCATCTCCGGCCGCCGCAAATCCGCCGCCAGCCCCTCGCCCATCAGGTCGATGAAGTTCTCCGAGTAGAAGTTCGTGATCTGCGTCGGCGTGCAGCCGCTGAGAGTTTCGTCGAAACGCTTCAGCGGATTGCGGCCCCCTTCCACATGCGGATAGTCCGACGAGAAGAGGCAGATCTCCTCGCCCGAATTGCGGATGATCCAGCCGGCATCCTCGTGCGGATAAGGCGCGGCACGGAAAGACCGGCGCACGATCTCGGACGGCTTCGCGCTGAGTTTCTGCAACCGCTCCTCGTTTCGCACGAAAGCATGCGCCGCCGAATCCATCGACCGCATCCATCCCGGCACCCAGGCCGCGCCAAGCTCGATGGCGCCCCATTTCAGTTTCGGGAACCGGTCGAACACGCCGTCGAAGATCAGCGTGGCCAGCGTCTGCATCGCCGATTGCGGGATGGGCATGTAGGAGACGGAAGTGAAATTGTCGTCGCCGCCATGGAAGTCCGGCACCGGCGGCAGGCCGTTGGCCTTGTAAACCGGGTTCATCTTCTCCTCGCCGCCGACATGCAGCAGGATGGGCAGCCCCGCCTCCTCCGCGAGCCGCCAGACGGGGTCCAGCCCGATATGGCTGGGCGAATGTTTCTGTGGGCATACGGATGGAACCATGATCGCCTTGGCGCCCAGCTTGATCGCAAGGCGCGCAGTTGCTTCGCTGCGGGCGAAGTCCTCGAGAGGGACATAGGCGACACCGAGCAGGCGCGGGTCAACCGAACAGAAATCCGTCATCATCCGGTTATGCGCATCGGCGGCGGCGTAGCAGAGTTCCATGTCGCCCGACTGGTCGAGCCCGAAATTGCCGAGGCAGAAGGTTGTGAACACCAGCTGGCTGGCAAAGCCGAGCCGGTCCATCGCGGCGGGCCGGTCTTCCCGGCGGAAAGATCCGAGGGCGGTATAGTTCTTGTTGAGCAGGATCGCCTCCGCCGCCGCAGCGCGGTAGGCCGCATCCTCATGCCGGGCGCGCTCCGCATTCATCCAGTCCGCATGCGAATGCTTCCACTTGTACACCGGCAGGTCGTAATACCGCGCCAGCAGGCGCTTCTCGAAATATGGATCGAGCACGTCGGTCATCTCCATGAGATGGCTGTCAGCATCATGGATGAGCCGTCCGGCGGCGTAGGACATGTTGGTTCCTCCCGGGCATGTTCCCGGAGGATGTCATAAGCGCCAAGGAAGTCAAAACCCGGCACACGGCCCGCCACAAAACGCAGCTCATCCTGAGCGAAGTCGAAGGATGGGCCAAGCAAAGCTGTGGTCTCCCGTGGCCCATCCTTCGACTTCGCTCAGGATGAGCTGCACGTGGTTGCGAACGTGCGGCCTAAAGCGCGGCGAGAATCGCGTCGGCCATCTGCTTCGTCGTCAGCTCGCCGCCCAGATCCCGCGTACGGGCGCCGCGGTCGAGGGCTTTGCCGACGGCGGCGAGAAGCGCATCAGCCGCCTTCTCCTTCCCGAGCGACCAGCGCAGCGCCATTTCAAGCGACAGGATCGCGGCGCACGGATTGGCAACGCCCTGCCCCGCAATGTCCGGCGCCGAGCCATGGACGGGCTC
Organism: Caulobacterales bacterium; assembly: GCA_038249555.1. Classification (GTDB taxonomy): domain Bacteria; phylum Pseudomonadota; class Alphaproteobacteria; order Caulobacterales; family Hyphomonadaceae; genus Hyphomonas. Next base: position 4,506 of record JBBSDJ010000149.1, on the reverse strand, counting down.
GTAAAGTCCCGGCACACCCGGCGCGCCGAGCGAGGCCGACGGCAGCATGCCGATCGAGCCGGTGAGCATCGCCGCTTCGTCCGACAGGATGTCGCCGAACAGGTTGTCGGCAAGGATCACATCGAACTGTTTCGGCTGGCGCACGAGTTCCATGGCGCACGCATCGGCATACATGTGGCTGAGCGCCACTCCGCCGCCGAACTCGGCATGCGCCAGCGTGACTTCCTGGCGCCAGAACAGGCCGGATTCCATCACGTTCGACTTCTCGACCGAAAGCACCCGCCCCGACCGGCCCCGCGCAATGTCAAACGCAACGCGCGCCACACGCTCGATTTCCGGATGCGTATAGATCGCGGTGTCATAGCCCCGGCGCAGGCCGCCCTTCTCGTCGATACCGCGCGGGGTCCCGAAATAGACGCCGCCCGTCAGCTCACGGACGATCATCAGGTCGAGGCCCTCGACACGGTCGCGCTTCAGGCTGGATGCATCGACCAGCGCCGGGAAGCAGAAGGCGGGGCGCAGGTTCGCGAACACGTCGAGCCCCTTGCGCAGCGCCAGCAGGCCGGCCTCGGGGCGCTTGTCCCGCGCGGCGCCGTTCCATTTCGGCCCGCCGACCGCGCCGAGCAGGACCGCGTGCGACTTGCGGGCGCGCTCCAGCGTCTCATCCGTCAGCGGCGTACCGTGCGCATCGAAGCTGGCGCCGCCGACGAGCCCGGTTTGGATGACGCTGTCCGGCACGAGGAACTCCGCCACACGGCGCGCCTCGGCAATGACTTCCGGTCCGATGCCGTCACCGGGCAGGAGAAGGAGTGATTTTTTCATGGGTGCGGATAGGGGGCGGTATCAGCCGCCACCGCTGGTAGCAGCGCCGGTGCCTACGCGCTGGAACTTGTCGGTCTGCTCTTTGGCATTGTTGGCCATCATCTCGTCGAACTGTTTCCACGCCGCTTCCGACTTGCAGGTTCGCTCACTGAACCGTGTGCCGATCACTTCGATGTTCCGGCAGGCCACCACGGTTCCATCCGGCGCGACATCACCCGCCTTGAGGGCCGCCTGAGCGCCGGTCGCTGCGGGAGGGGTCGCGCAGGCCGCGAGGGCGAAAACAGCGACGAAAGCTAACTTGAGGCTGAGGTTCACAGCGATCTCCTTCGAGGCAGCGGGCTGGCATGCTTCGTAGCGGGACAAAGCGGGCAGTGCAACGGTTTCAGATGGGCTCCGGATTGGCCTCATAGAGGCGCAGCGACCGCTCCGTCAGGCCGAGCTGAGGATAGAACGCGCGCCATGTCGCCATGTGCGCCGTCTTGAAGTGGAGGTCGAGCGCGGCGCGGCTTTCCCAACGCTCCGTCACCCGCACCAGCCCTGCGTCCAGCACATCGATGCTATAGGCATAGTCAATGCACCCGGGCTCGGCGCGGCTGGCGCGGATCATCTGCTCCATGACCGCGCGGGCGCGCTCGACATTCTCCGGCGGAATACGGACAGTGCCTTCGATGACGATCGTGGGATGCTCTCTATTCGCCGGCGTTTGTCGCGGGACCGCTTCCCACCCGCTGGAACTTGTCCGTTTGTTCCTTTGCATTCTCGGCCATGATCTTGTCGAACTGTTCCCAGGCCTTCTCGGACTTGCACTCCTTCTGCGTAAAGCGCGATCCGATCTGTTCCACGGCGCGGCAACGGATGGGGGTGCCATCCGGCGCTGCCTGGCCTTCCATGGAGGTGGTGAGCTTCCCGGAAGTGTCCGCAGGCTGGGCAGGGGCCGTGGCACAGGCCGCCAGAGCGGTGACCAAGGCTGCGATGAGCAAAGCCGGGCAGCGTCGGGTCATGCGGGAGTCCTTGTCGTTTGGTATCCGGTGTTCCGGACAAGTCGTAGCAAGCCTGGTCAGGCGCGCAACTCATTCATGCGATAAACGCGAGCCCTCTTCGGAACCAGCCGTCTGCTCCGCCGGCGCCGGCTTCGCAGGAATCTCGACGCCCGGCACCTCAGGCTTCATACCGAAAGGATCGGCGAGACATCCGCTCAGCGGAACCATCAACAACAGCGGCAGGAGAAGGCGGGCGGCGCGGGGCATAGGGTCGTGTCTCCGGTTGCAGCCCGCGAACAGTCAGCGGGCGGGTTCGAGCCAGGGCGTGGCAAGGCGGCGCTGCGCCTCGAACGTGTCGATCTCGGGCGCCGCCTTCAGCGAGGCGCCAATCTCGTCGAGGCCCGCCATCAGGTTCGATTTGCGCCCCGGATCGACGTCAAACCGGTGCACCTCGCCGTCTGGCGTGATCACCGTCTGCGCGGCGAGGTCGACCGTGAACACATGGTTCGCCCCGCCAGCCGCCTTCGCCAGCTTCTCGCAGACCTCCACCGGCAAGCGCACCGGCAGGATGCCGTTCTTGTAGCAGTTGTTGTGGAAGATGTCGGCAAAGCTCGGCGCGATCACGCAGGTGATACCCTGGTCCAGCAGCGCCCAGGGCGCATGCTCGCGCGACGAGCCGCAGCCGAAATTCTCGCCGGCGATCAGGATCGAGGCTTTCGCATATTCCGGGCGATTGAGGACAAACTCCGGGTTCGGCGAGCCGTCCGCCTTGGTTTTCAGCTCATGGAACAGGCCGGTCGCGAGCCCGGTCCGCGTCGTCGTCTTCAGGAACTGTTTCGGGATGATCATGTCGGTGTCGACATTCGACATCGGCTTGCCCTTCTCGAGCAGCGGCGCAGCAGTTCCAGTGAGGGATGTAAAAGGCGTCATCGCCGCGTTTTAATCCGTCCCGCCGGAAATGAACAGGGTGGGCACGCCCATCGTGCCGTCGCGGACGGTGAAGACGCGGGTGCCCGCGCGCCGCCCCGTGCGCACGTCCGACAGGTTGAAGCCTTTAGCAGACAACCGGTCATGCGCCGCCTCGATATCGCCAACGCGCCAGGTCAGGCCCCAGAAATGGTCCGGCCCGGCAGCATCCTCCCCCTGCCCCAGCCGGTGCGCGATCTCGACCGTCAGGCCGCCGGTGCGGAAGAAGATCAGCCGCACGCCCCATTCCGGCGCCGACCTGTCCAGCGCCAGCCGCAGGCCAAGCTTGGCGCCGTAAAGCGCCATCGCCCGGTCCGGATTCGGCGTGTTGATGACCAGATGGTCGAGCGCATGGACATGGCCGAGCGGGACTTCCGCTGGCTCCGGCGCGCCCTCCAGCGGCTCCACGAAAAACCAGCGGATGCCGGCCGTCTGCTCTGGCGGAACGCGGAAGCTGCGCCAGGTCCGCCGCGCCTCGCGGGCCATGTCCTCGCTCAAGGCCTCTTCGATGGGCGTGGGCGCCAGCGCGAGGCGGGACAGCGCGCGGTGATCGGCGGAAAGATCGGTGGAGCGGAAAGCCAGCGACTTGAGACCCGGCCCCTCCTGCGTGATCCGCGCGCGCAGGTGCTCGGCCGATGCTCCGTGCCCGGACGGCGCAACCAGCTCCAGCGCCGTATTGCCGAGTTGGAACAGCGCGGTCGCGACCCCGCCATCACTGACCGCACGCCAGTCCGGCGCCCGGCCGAGCAAGGCGGCATACACCGCCGTGCCCGCATCGATCTCAGGCGCCAGGATCACGATGTGATCGACGCCGTTGATCATGCCTTGACGCTCGCCTGCGGCAGGCAGTCACCCACGCCCTTGAATCCGGGCAACGCCTCGACACGGGCGAGCCATTTGCGGACATTGCCATAAGGCGCCAGATCGATGCCCGCCTGACCCGCATAGGCGGCGATGCCATAGAGATCGATATCGGCAATCGTGGCGCCTTTGCCGACCAGCCAGTTGCGGCCGTCCAGCAGCGTGTTCAGCTCTTTGAGCCCGCCCTGCGCGGATTGCAGGTTCGCCTCGGCGACCTGTTCGGGAAACTTGAAGAAGCCGAGCTTGAGCGCCCGCGTGCGGTAGATGCCGGTGGTCAGCGTGCCCGCGCCCCACAGCTGCCACTCGCGCGCGCGCAGCCGCTCGCCCCGGTCCTTGCCGCCGAACTGGCCGGTCTCGTCGGCGAGATAGTCGAGAATCACGGACGACTGGCAGAGGCAGTAATCGGTCTGGCTGTCTTCCAGCACCGGCACCTGGCCGTAGCGGTTCTTGACGAGGAAAGCGTCCGCCTTGTGGGCCCCTGCCCGCAGATCGACATGCTCATAGTCGAACGGCGTGCCGGTCAGGCGCAGCATCAGGCCGGCCTTGTAAGTCGGGCCGGACGCAAAGATGCCGTGCAGGGTAAAACGGGCCATGATGTTTCCTCAGGTGATTTTTCACCCGCAGTTACCACCACGACCCGCAACTTGGCGAGCCCTGCCGCAGCGGACCTGAAGACGGCCGCGAAACTCCGGCGAACACCCTTCGCGGCCCATACTTCAGGCGCTTTATACCAACGGGCAATAAATCCGACTCACTGGGATTCCCAACCTGACCGACTTCTGATTCGACTGGTGGCGAGGAGGACCGCGCCATGGGAACGGCTATCGTGCTACGAGTGGATTATTCGGGGGCGGATCTTCGGAAGGCGGCGAAGGGA
>JBBSDJ010000148.1:0-6736 GCA_038249555.1 Caulobacterales bacterium | reverse complement strand
GTGCGCGGATCTCATCATGGCCTGGCTGCAACAGCAGTCCACTCGCGAGAGGCCGGATACATTTACGCAAACTGTTCTTCGTCAGACGCTACCCGAAATCCCTTGCAATGACGGGGCGGACCATACATTTTTATATGTGAAGCCCGCCGCACAGAGCATCTTGGAGAGGGTCGATGGATCCGCCGTCACGCCATGTTCTGCCAGCAGCACCCGCGCCAGTTCGGGCATCGTGATGTCAGGTGTCTCCAGAACCCGGGCGATCAGAAAGTCCCGGTAGAGCGCAAGCCGGCCAGACCCTTTCGGTTTGCCCTGCGGTCGCGGCGCAATCGAGCCTGTCGCTTCCACATGACGCTTCAGCCGCGATGCCGTCGAGGGCGCCACCTCAAACTGACGCGCAACCTCGCGGGCCGACTTACCAGCCGCAATCCCCCGCATCATGCGGGACCGGATATCCTTCGAAATCAAGATCGCCATCGTCTCGTTCCTCCCAGAACTGTGAATCACAGTTCGGGAGAAACCGGAATCAATTTGATTCAATCAGGCGGCCCGAGGCTCTAGGGTGGGGCTGGCTGGGTGCCACGCTTAAGGGCGTCAGATACCCAGCTTCGCTTTCAGGATATCATTGACGGCCTGCGGGTTGGCTTTGCCGCCCGAGGCTTTCATCACCTGGCCGACGAACCAACCGAGGGTTTGCGGCTTGTCTTTCACCTTGGCGACCTGTTCGGGGTTCGCGGCGATGATCTCGTCGACGACCTTTTCGATGGCGCCGGTATCGGTGACCTGTTTGAGGCCGTGCTTCTCGACGATGGCGGCGGCTTCGCCTTCGCCCTCGATCATCCGGGCAAAGACGTCTTTCGCGATCTTGCCGCTGATCGTGTTGTCGGAGATCAGGGCAATCAGGCCGCCAAGTGCAGACGCGGAGACCGGGCTTTGCGACAGCTCGAGGCCTTCCTTGTTGAGGTAGCCGAAGAGTTCCTGCGTGACCCAGTTGGCAGCAAGCTTCGCGTCGCGGCCCTTGGCCACTTCCTCGAAGAACAGCGCCTTGTCAGCGTCGGAGGTCAGCACGCCCGCGTCATAACGTGAGAGGCCGTAATCCTTCTCGAAGCGGGCGCGCTTCTGGTCTGGCAGCTCGGGCAGCGATTTGCGGATGTCCTCGATCCAGGCCTGCTCGAGCTCGAGAGGCAACAGGTCCGGGTCCGGGAAATAGCGGTAGTCGTGCGCGTCTTCCTTCGAGCGCATGGAGCGGGTTTCGCCCTTCACCGGATCGAAGAGGCGGGTTTCCTGGTCGACCTTGCCGCCGCCTTCGATGATCTCGATCTGGCGGCGCGCTTCGTATTCGATCGCCTGCTGGATGAAGCGGTAGGAGTTCATGTTCTTCAGCTCGCAGCGCGTGCCGAGATGCTTGAAGTCGCCGGTTTCGCGGAACTTCTCGTATTGGCCGGGCTTGCAGACCGAGACGTTGACGTCGGCGCGCAGGTTGCCCTTTTCCATGTCGCCGTCGCAGGTGCCGAGCGCGATGACGATGGCGCGCAGTTTCTTGACATAGGCGGCCGCTTCGGCGGGCGAGCGCACGTCGGGCTTCGAGACGATTTCCATCAGGGCGACGCCGGACCGGTTGAGGTCCACATAGGTCGCGTGCGGGTCCATGTCGTGGATCGACTTGCCGGCGTCCTGCTCGAGGTGCAGGCGCTCGATCCGGCAGGTGAAGGCATAGCCTTCCTTGCCGGGCACTTCGACATCCACATCAATCTCGCCTTCGCCGACGATGGGGTGAGCGAACTGGGAGATCTGGTAGCCTTGCGGAAGGTCCGGATAGAAATAGTTCTTCCGGTCAAAGCGGCTGTAATTGTTGATCTGCGCTTTCAGGCCGAGGCCGGTGCGGATCGCCTGTTCGACGCAGACCTTGTTGATGACCGGGAGCATGCCGGGCATCGCGGCGTCCACCAGAGAGACGTTGCAGTTCGGGTCCGAGCCGAAGGCCGTGGACGCGCCGGAGAACAGCTTCGCATTCGAGGCGACCTGGGCATGGATTTCCAGCCCCATGACGACTTCCCAGTCGCCGTTGTCGCCTTTGATGCGGAAGGTGGGTCGCTCGGTCATCGGTGTCTCGGAAGTTTATGGGTGGGTTGGGGCGCTTCTAGAGGCAGCCGGGCCAGTCAGTCCAGCTTGCCTTCTTCGCGGGCCTTGCGCACGCGTTCGCGGCGGGCCGCCATGCGGTCCTTGACGTTGGTCGAGGTGGATTGCGTGGGAGGCGCTGCTTCGGGTTCCGGGGCGGGCGGGGGGGCTTCCTCGGCGGCCAGCTTGCCTTCGGCAATCAGACGGCGGCGGCGGGCCTCCAGATCGGCCTGGCGGGCGGCGAGCGCCTTGCTGCGCGGCTCGAACAGCGCGGCAAGCTTGCCCTGCCCTGCCCCGCCGGGGGCCGGCATTTCGGAGAGCTTGCGGCCGCGGGCCTTCAGGACGTTTGAGATGCGCCAGGCGACATAGCCCGCCACGAACAGGCAGACGCCCAGCATGATCCGCATTTCGGGGTCAGCGAGGCTGTAGCCATAGCGGGCAAGGATGCCGCTCATCATGAGCGTGCTCAGGATGAGGGTGATCGCGAAGATTGCAAGGAAACGCGCCATGCGGGCAGTTTACCACCAGCGGTCCGGCTTGGCCACAAAGCCCGCTGCATCTTCCAGCGCGCCGCCGACACGGAAGCAGGCGGCCTCGTCGAGCGCCTTGCCGATGACCTGCAGGCCGAGCGGCAGGCCGCTGCCGGAGAGGCCCGCGGGCACCGCGATGCCGGGAAGCCCTGCGAGGTTTGCCGTCACGGTGAACACGTCGTTGAGGTACATCTCGACGGGGTCGCCGGACTTTTCGCCGAAGGCAAAGGCGGGCGATGGGCAGGCCGGCGTCAGGATCGCGTCGCAGCTTTCGAAGGCGTCGACGAAATCCTGGAAGATCTTGGTACGGACCTTCTGGGCGCGCAGGTAATAGGCGTCGTAATAGCCGGACGAGAGCACATAGGTGCCGATCATCAGGCGGCGTTGGACTTCCTTGCCGAAGCCGGAAGCGCGGGTGCCTTCATAGGTCTGCGTGAGGTTGCCGCCTTCGACGCGGGCGCCGTAGCGCATGCCGTCATAGCGGGCGAGGTTGGACGAGGCCTCCGCCGGGGCGACGATGTAATAAGCGGGAAGCGCATACTTCGTGTGCGGAAGGGAGATGTCGACGATGGTGGCGCCGGCTTCCTTCAGCCATTTGATGCCCTGCTGCCAGAGGGCGTCGATCTCGTCGGAGAGACCGTCGATGCGGTATTCCTTTGGAATGCCGATCTTCATGCCTTTCACGCCCTTGCGGACATCTTGTCGCCAGTTCGGCGTCTTGATGTTCAGCGAGGTGGAGTCCTTCGGGTCATAGCTGCACATGACTTCGAGCAGGATGGCGCTGTCTTCGACCGTCTTGGCGATCGGGCCGGCCTGATCGAGCGACGAAGCGAAGGCGACCATGCCGTAGCGGCTGGCGCGGCCATAGGTCGGCTTGATGCCGACGGTGCCGGTGAAGGCGGCGGGCTGGCGGATCGAGCCGCCGGTATCGGAGGCGGTGGCGGCGAGGCAGAGGTTGGCTGCGACGGACGAGGCGGAGCCGCCGGACGAGCCACCGGGGGTCAGGCCCTGGTTGTCGCCCTTGCGGCGCCAGGGGTTGATGACGTTGCCGAAGTGCGAGGTCTCGTTGGAGGAGCCCATCGCGAACTCGTCCATGTTCAGCTTGCCGAGCATGACGGCGCCCTCGTCCCAGAGGTTCTGGGTGACGGTGGATTCGTAGGTCGGCGTGAACTCGCCGAGGATGCCCGAACACGCCGTCGTGCGGACGCCCTTGGTGCAGTAGAGATCCTTGATGCCGAGGGGGGCGCCGTCGAGCATGCCGGCCTTGCCCTTGGCGCGGCGGGCGTCGGAGGCTTTCGCCATCTCCAGCGCCTTTTCCGGCGTTTCGACGACGAAGGCGTTCAGGATGCGGGCCTTGGCGATGGCCGCGTTGAAGGCTTCGGTCAGCTCGACCGAGGAAAACTGCTTCGATTTCAGCCCGTCCAGCGCTTTGGCAAGGGTCAGGGCGGTGAGATCGGTCATCGGGCATGCCTCATGTTGAACCCCGCCTGCTAGGGCCCAGACGGAAAAAGTTCAAGTCTTCGTGAGCCCATTGCGGCAGCGGGTAACGGGGCGCAGACTGGTTGCACATCCAACAAGCGCTTAGGAGGATTCCGCTATGAAACGCATCACTCTGGCCGTTCTGGCCGTGACCGTACTCGGCGCCTGCTCGACGGCTCCCACCGAGCCGCGACTGCGCGGGCTGGAAAAGTATGCCGATGACCCGCGTCTGGGCCCGGAAAAGCGGAGTATCTGCTTTGCGTCGAACATCGACGGGTTCAGCATGAACGAGCGGGAATCGGTGGTCCTCCATGAGGGCCGCGACCGGTACATGGTCGAGGTGACGGCGGGTTGCACCGACCTCGACTACGCTGAATCCATCGCGGTGGACAGCAATGGCGGCTGCGTGACGCCGGGCGATTCGATCATCGTGGCGCGTACGCTGGGCGACTCGTTCGGCTCCAACCGTTGCATGATCCGCGAGATCCGGGAGTGGAACCCGAAGGCTGAAAAGCCGGCTGAAAAGTCTGGCGGAACCTGATGGTGCCGCCCGAAAAGTGATGCTAGTGGCAGGAGGATGAGCGCCTCCTCTGCCCAGCCTCACATTATTGTTCGAACGTCTCCAGTTCACGGACGCGGACTGTTTGCCTTTCGTGAGATCAGCCCGGGTCACTTGATCGGGTTTTTTCCGTTGTTGATCCTCTCGGCGGAAGAAACGGCCAAGATAAAGCAAACGCGGCTCTACCATTATGTGTTCTATGTCGATGAGGACGCATCCGGTGCAACTCGCACGGCGGTGGCGTTTGGAGAGATTTCGATGTGCAACCACAGCCCCACGCCAAACGCTTTTTTCGAGGTGAATGCGGAAACGATGGAAGTTGGCCTGTTCGCCGACCGGCGGATTGCCGAAGGCGAAGAAATCCTCATTGATTACGAAGACTTTTCTGAAGAAGCGCTTTAGCGCCGCAACCTGTTCCGGGAGGACAAGACAATGACCAACACGGTTCCCAAGACCGCGCTCCAGCTGCGTAGCCATCTGAAGGCTTCGGGCGAACTCGAGATTTCGCTGGCGGATGTCGCCGTGCCCGAACCGGGCCCCGACGATGTGATCATCCGCGTCGAGGCGACGCCGATCAACCCCTCGGACCTCGGCCTGCTGGTCGGCGGGGCCGACATCAGCACGGCCGTCCAATCCGGTACGAAAGATCGTCCGGTCATCACCGCGAAAGTGCCGGGCGCTGCCATGCGGGCGATGGCGGCGCGGATGGACCAGTCGATGCCGGTCGGCAACGAGGGCGCGGGCGTGGTGGTGAAGGCAGGCTCCTCGCCGGCGGCGCAGGCGCTGCTAGGCAAGATGGTCGCGGGTCTCGGCGGCGAGATGTATGCGCAGTACCGGATGCTGAACGTGGCGCAGTGCCTGCCGCTGCCGGATGGCACTTCGGCGAAGGATGGCGCGTCCTGCTTCGTCAATCCGCTGACGGCGCTCTCCTTCGTGGAGACGATGCGGATGCAGGGCCGCACCGGGATCGTGCACACGGCCGCGGCTTCGAACCTTGGACAGATGCTGGTGAAGATCTGCCAGAAGGACAACGTCCCGCTGGTCAACATCGTGCGGTCAAAGGCGCAGGCGGACCTGCTGAAGGGCCTCGGCGCGAAATTCATCGTCGATTCCTCCTCGCCGAACTTCATGGAAGAGCTGATCACGGCGCTGGCCGAAACGAAGACCACGCTGGGCTTCGACGCGATCGGCGGCGGTCCGCTGGCCGGGCAGTTGCTGGTGGCGATGGAAGCGGCGGCGAGCCGCAACATGAAGGAGTTCAGCCGGTATGGCTCGGGCCAGGAAACGCAGGTCTATATCTACGGCCGGCTCGACATGTCGCAGACGCAGGTGCCGCCGGGCGTCGGCTTTGCGTGGAACCTGGGCGGTTACCTGCTGACGCCGTTCCTGCAGAAGGTCGGCCCGGAAGTTCGCGCCAAGATGCGCCAACGTGTTGTCGATGAACTGACGACGACGTTCGCGAGCCGCTACACGGCGGAAATCTCGCTGGCCGAGGCGCTCAATCTGAAGACGCTGCAGGCCTACAACGCCAAGGCAACGGGCACGAAGTACCTGATCAATCCGGCGAAGTAATTTGCTGTTTTGGGGGCCGAATTCCGGTTTCGCCGCAGGCGAAGGCCGGAATCTGGAGTGAATACAGGGGGTTCGGCTGTACGGGCTGCCCTGAACCCCTCTCTTATCGTCTCGCTGCGTCTACATTTCTTGCTGTTTCTCTCGCGTACAGCCGCGTTTCTTTCTCAAAGATTCTCATTTTTTATCACTTGCTATCGCAGGCGGCGGCCATGCTCCGGGGGCGGAGGGTTTCAGGTCAGCCGAGCAGGATACACCCGGTGTGGAGGGTGTAGCTCCGATGGGCGCGAGTATTTTACAGCGGGTTGATTTTGTTGGAGTGGGGCGGGCGCGGATGTAGGCGTAATACCAACCTGCGTTGATCGTCATCCATGAGCCCATTCTCGCAGACCGATGGACATGATTTTCCACGGTCGCTGCGCGAGCTTTTCCCAAGCTTCGCAGCAGAGGGCGACGATCTGCTCGTAGTCTGTGAAGATGCGGT
>JBBSDJ010000147.1:0-6789 GCA_038249555.1 Caulobacterales bacterium | reverse complement strand
CGTCGAACGCTGCTTCAACAAGCTCAAGCACTTTCGCCGCATCGCCACCCGCTACGATCGCCGAGCCCGAAACTTCCTCAGCTTCGTCATGCTTGCCGCCGCAATGCTATGGATGCGCTGAATGTCGATTCTGCCTAGAGCTCAAACGCGATTTCCATGCCGTCGTATGCAGGCTCCACGCCGTTCGGCAGATCTCGCACCAGTGTCTGGTAGTCCATGTCGACGTGCAGATTGGTCAGGATCGCGCGGCGCGGCTTGAGTGCGGCGATCCAGGACAGCGTTAATTCCAGGTGGGCATGCGACGGGTGCGGCGTGTAGCGCAGCGCATCGATGATCAACGTGTCCAGGCCCTTGAGGGCGTCCATCGACTCCGCCGGCAATCCGTTGACGTCGTTGCAGTAAGCCAGATCGCGGATGCGGTAGCCCATGCACCGGATACGGCCGTGCTCCATGTCCAGCGGCAGGAATTCCACAGGACCGCCGCGGCCTTGGACCTCGAACCGACGCAGAGGCTCGACAGCGGGCTGAGGCGCCATGATGGGCGGATAACCGCCGGCGCCGCGGAAGATGTAATCGAAGCGCCGCTCGAGGCGCTCTTTCGTTGCACCGTCGAAGTAAGTCGGAATTTGCGCGCGCTGGCGAATGGCAAACGCGCGCACATCGTCAATGCCATGCGCCTGGTCGGCATGATCGTGCGTGTAGACCACCGCGTCGAGATGGGTCGTGCCGCACGCGAGGAGTTGTTCGCGCAGGTCCGGCGAGGTGTCGATCAGGATCCGGGTTACGGCGCCGGCCTCGTTCCAGCGTTCCACCAGCGCGCTGCAGCGCGTGCGCCGATTGCGCGGCTCCGCAGGATCGCATGCACCCCAGTCCCCGCCAACGCGCGGCACGCCGCCCGACGAACCGGTTCCGAGAAGGACGATCCGAGCGCGCGCCATCAGGTGGCGACCTTGGAGAACAAGCGCACGGCGTTCTGTGTCGTCACCTGTTTGACTGTCTCCGTGTCCACGCCCATCAAAGCGCCCAGCGCCTCGGCCACGTGCACGAGATACGACGGCTCATTGCGGCGTCCGCGCATCGGCATCGGCGCCAGGTACGGGCAATCGGTTTCCAGGATGATCCGGTCCAGTGGCACGTTGGCGATCACGGCGCGCACATCTTTGGCGCTCTTGAACGACAGGATGCCGGATACCGAAACGAAGGCGCCAATTGCCAGGGCACGTTGGCACAGGTCTTCCCCGCCGGTGTAGCAATGCAGCAGCGGCTGGAAAGCGCCTTTCGCGTATTCTTCCTCGAGCAGATCGGCCATCAGGGTGTCGGCTTCCCTTGTGTGCAGGATCAGCGGCAGGCCAGTCACCCGGGCGGCGTTCACATGCTCACGCAGGCTGCGCACCTGATCTACCTCGGCGCTGTAGCCGTAGTGGAAGTCCAGCCCGGTTTCGCCGATGGCGACCACTTTCGGATGCCGCGCCTCAGCGATGAGTGTCTCGGCCGTGAGGCTGGAGAAGTCCTTCGCATGATGAGGGTGGACGCCCACCGAGCACCAGATATCCGGATGCGCCTCGGCGATCTCGCGCACTGCCGGGAAGTTGTCGTACCGGTCGCAGATGGCAAGGAAGCGCTGCACGCCCGAAGCGCGGGCGCGGCCCAGGACATCTTGAAGGTCTTCGGCGAAGGCCTCGCCATGCAGGTTTACGTGAGTATCGAACATCTCGGCGCCGTTTAGACGGGCTGGGCCAATTCATAAAGCCCCGCCACCAGTTTTGAGGCGACCTGGGCTGCATCCATGTTCAGTTGCTCGGCATCTCCGGCGAGCCGCGCCTGTTTCAGCCAGAGTTTTGCCGCCGCCGGATCGGTCTCGGCCCGTTCGGCGAGCCAGTCGAAAAGCTCCGACCGGAACGCTTCCATCGAAGCGTCATCGGCCGCTGCAGCCGAAAGCGCCGCGACGGCGAGTTTTTCGCTGAAATTGGGGGCGGACCGGAGCAGGGCGCGGGCGGCGTCCACGGCGGCGAGGGCAGGTGCTGAAGAGAGCCGGATGCCCTTCCCCGGCCTGCCCTTCGCAACCCGCGCAGCCTGCGCCGGCGCGCCGGCGGCCTCGAGCGCCTTCTTGCAATCGTCCTCACCGAGAACCGACAGCCGCAGTACGCGGCAGCGCGAACGGATGGTCGGCACAATGGGTTCGCGGCCATGATTGATCAGGAACAGCACGCACTTCGGCGGGGGTTCCTCAAGCGTCTTGAGCAGCGCATTGGCGCCGCTCTTGTTGGTCTCGTCGATGGCGTCGATGATCCCGATACGCCAGCCGCCCAGCGCGGGTTTCATCGTGAAGAACTCGGTCAGGGCGCGGATCTGGTCGACGCTGATGTCCTGCGTCAGCTTTCCCTTGTCGTTGAGTTCACGGTGCATCAGGCGAAGGTCCGGATGACCGCCGGACGAACACGCCCGCCAGACCGGATCCGTTTCGTCCGCATCGAGGGGATTTTCGGCAGGTCCCCGCGCGCCAAGAAGGAAGGCGGCGAGACGCTGTGCAAACCGCGCCTTGCCGATACCTTCGGGGCCTTCGATCAGCCAGGCATGATGCAGCCGCGTCTGCGCATGTGCATCCAGAAACCGCCGCTCCGCCACGCCATGTCCGAACAGGGGCCAGCCGGTCGCCATCAACGGGCCTCGGCAGATGTCAAAAGTTCCGCGACATGGGACCAGGCGGCGTCGGCAACTTCATTTGCTGGCAGGCTAGCATCAATCAGTTTGCACCGGACAGGCTCGGCGCGCGCGATGTCCGAAAAGGCGAGGCGGACCGATTGGTGGAAATCGAGATCGCGTTGCTCGAAGACGTCCTGCGAACCTTTGCGGGCCGCGCGGCGCTCATGCGCGATGCTTACGGGGGTGTCGAGGATCAGCGTAAGATCAGGGCGGGTAGGTCCCACGACATGGCCCTCAAGGCTTCGAAGCACTTCCGGCGACACCTCGCCTGACACACCCTGGTAGACACGGGTAGAGTCACTGAACCGGTCGCAGATGACCCATGTGCCGGCAGCCAGTGCCGGACGGATGAGTTCATCGAGATGATCGCGGCGCGCGGCATTCATCAGAAGCGCCTCGGCCAACGGGGAAAAGGGGTGGCCACCGGGCGGGGTTAGCACCAGCGCGCGAATGGCTTCGGCGCGGGGCGTTCCCCCGGGCTCGCGGGTCAGGACCACATCAACGCCCTGCCCGGCCAGCCGATCCCGCAAGGCGATCTGCAAGGTGGACTTCCCTGTCCCCTCGCCGCCCTCCAGCGTGATGAAACGGCCCCGGGCGGTCTGCGACATCAGCCGCCCTTAAGTTCTTCTTCAGCGTCCGGTTTGCTCTCGCCCTTCATCAGGGTGCCGATTCCCGCGATCGCCTGGCCGACAAAGCCCAGTTTCTTGACGTCGGCTTCCGCAATGACCGGGGCCGTCACGGGCTCCTGCCCGTCCAGCGTCACGACAAAGGTGCCGACGACATCGCCTTTCTTGACCGGCGCGCGAACCGTCTTGTCGAGCACGAGTTCAGCTTTTGCCTTGGAGAAAGCGGCCTTGTGTCCGACAACCTTTACCGGCTCTGCAAGCGAGACAGGTACCGCGGTCTGCGCGCCAAGCCAGACCTGCACATCCGGCAAGGTAACAGTTTCCGGGCCAATCGTTTTTAGTTCGAAGCTCTGGATCGCGACGCGCATGAGGCGCTCGGCTTCCTGAGCACGAGCGGCCATGGTTGGAAGTCCGTTGATCACGATCGTGCGGCGCACACCGTCGCGCACGGCCGAGGCCGTCAGTCCATAACCGGAAGATTCAAGGTGACCGGTTTTCAAGCCATCGGCGCCGGCCACTTCCAGAAGGGGGTTACGGTTTGCCTGCGTGTAGTCGCGCCAAGTGTATGACGGCAGCGAGTACCAAGAGTAATACTGCGGATACTTGTCGATCGTCATTTTCGCGAGCTTCGCGAGATCTATGGCAGAGACAACATGTCCCTCGCCTTCAAGGCCCGTCGAATTGACAAAGTTGACCGACGACAGGCCGAGTTCATGCGCGATCTCCGTCATCCGCGCAGAAAAAGCAGGTTCGGAGCCCGAAATACCTTCTGCGAGCACGATGCAGGCATCGTTACCGGACATCGTGATAACGCCGTGCAAAAGCTCCTCGACGGTCGGCGTGTCCTTGGGCTTCAGGCCCATGGTCGACGTGCCGGACGGAAAACCGCCACGGCGCCAGGCGTCTTCGCTCACGGTGAATTTGTCGGTCAGTGAAATCTCGCCGCGCTCGATGAGTTCGAAGACAACGAAGGCTGTCATCATCTTGGTCATCGACGCCGGCGTCATCAATTCATCGCCGCGCTTGGAATACAGGATCTGGCCGGTTTCATGGTCCATGATCACGGCGAACTCCGCCGGTGTGTCGATCATCTGAGCCGACGCAGACAATGCCGCGCCCACACTTATGGCTGCTGCAGCCGAAACGAACCCACGCCAGAATTTCACGATCCTCGTCTCCCTATTGCGCAATGGCCGCATGCAAACGCGGCCACTCTTCCCGTATATCCGGGAAAAAGGGCCGGTTTGTGGTCAGCGTCAATGGGCACACTGCGGGCATTCTACTCCGCAGTGACCACCCGTCCGTCGCCCTTGCCTTCTGCATTGAGGCGGTCACGGAGCTCTTGAGCGGCGTCGCGGCTGGCCAGCGGCCCGACGCGGACCCGGAAGTAGTCGGACCCGTTAACCCGAACCGGTACGATTTCCACAGGCAGGTCTGCCCGCAGGCCGCGATATAGGGTCTCGGCATTGCCAATGTCGGAGAAGGAGGCGAGCTGCACGTAAAGTGTGCCCGAAGCGGCGGCGCTGACTTTGGACGCCGCCGGGGCAACGTCCCAGTCCGACGGTGGCTCGGGCCATTTCACGGCCGCGCGGGTCTTTGTTGGGGCTGCTGGCGCGCTCCACTCTGCGCCGCCGGCCAGTTCGTCACCGCCAAGAAGTTCGTCGGCGGGAACCGGTTGGGCAGCTTTCACGAGAACCGCAGGCTTGTAGTCGGAGCGGGGTTTGGAAACCACCGGCGCCGCTTCATCGGCGGACCGCAGAACCAGTTCAGCCTTCCCTGCCCTTTCAAAGCCAAGCGCAATCGCAACCTGGCGCGATACCTGAAGCGAGGCGCCGTCTTCAAACGGACCCCGGTCGTTGACGCGGACAGTCACTTCCCTCCCCGTTGCCGGATTGGAAACTTTCACGAAGCTGGGCAGCGGCAGCGAAGGATGCGCGGCGGTCAAGGCGGACTGGTCGAAGATTTCACCGTTGGCGGTTGGCAGCCCGGCGAACTCGTCGCCATAAACAATGGCGATGGCGGTCTCGCCCAGGCTGGCTTGCGCCATGGGTGTGATTTGAACGGGTTTCAGCACAGCGACAGGCTGCAACGCCATCGCTTCAACAACCGGCCCCCGGGTCATAGCGATCTTGGCAGCGGTTGCCGGGGCGTCGAATGCACTGACGTTCGGCGCAAATTGAGGCGATTCCGCAAAGGATTCAGGAGCTGCCGGTTCCGTGCGCGCCGGAACGCTCACCGATGCCATGTCCATGCGGCCGGGTTCTCTGGACGATCCCGGGTAGCGGAATTCGATCCGCTGGGTGGCCTTGTCAGCCTTTGCGGCAGGCGCAGACGTTTTCGCTGCCGACATGGACGCAGCAGCGCCAGTGTCGTTCGCATAGAGGATCGGCGCGCGCGCACCGGCCGAAGCCGGCAGCGCGGCCGCAGCAAGCAAAATGGCAGACACAACAAAAGTGAGCTGGTTCCGAAGCCCGGTTTTCACGATCGGCATGCGCCGGTAATCTCCTCGTTCTGAGAACCCGGACGGCTCCTTCTGGAAATGCCCGGTGGCCTTCTGGCCGTTTCAGAAGTCGGTTTACCATGAGAGGTGTCGCCACCCGGTCAAACCGAACAGAAAGTCCGGCGCCGCTCATTAAGGCTTGATTCACTGACTGGCGCCCTGCAGGGACTTGCCATCCGGTACGCCTTCCCACAAACAGCGCTTCGCGCGGAGGAGTGGCGGAGTGGTTGAACGCGGCGGTCTTGAAAACCGTTGAGCTCGAAAGGGCTCCGGGGGTTCGAATCCCTCCTCCTCCGCCATCTGTGTAGCAGCGCCAGGGATTTAAAGCGCTGATTCTTCATAATTAATTG
Source organism: Caulobacterales bacterium (assembly GCA_038249555.1). Classification (GTDB taxonomy): domain Bacteria; phylum Pseudomonadota; class Alphaproteobacteria; order Caulobacterales; family Hyphomonadaceae; genus Hyphomonas. Next base: position 610 of record JBBSDJ010000147.1, on the reverse strand, counting down.
CGCAGCTTTGCACTGCGCTGCACGCACTCGAACTTGATCTGCTACACAATCTGCTACACATTTCGCTGCACAAAGTCCGCTTAATGTGACGGAGGCGAGCCTGTCGATCGTGAAGCGTGGGAGCACATTCCAGCTGCGCCGCCGGGTACCGCAGAGGTATCTCGGGGTCGAGCCACGCGCTGTGGTCTGGATCAGCCTGCATACCGACTCTGAGACGGTGGCGCGCAGCAAGGCAGACAGGGCCTGGGGCAATCTGGTCGAGGCCTGGGAGGCCCGGCTGGCAGGCGATACCGAGGACGCCGAGGCCCGCCATGCCGCCGCCCATGAACTCGCCCGTATCCGGGGCTTTCGCTATCTCGACGTCGGCCTTGTATCCCGTCTGCCGGTGGAGGAACTTGTCGCCCGCGTCGAGGCGATTGAGGCGCGCCGGGCAGCTCCGGACCCGGTGGAAGCGTCTGCTCTGCTCGGCACGGTGCCTGCGCCGTCCCTGTCGCTGGAGAAGGCGCTGGAGCTTTACTGGGGCCTTGCCCGGGAGAAGACGCTCGGCAAGAGCGAGGACCAGGTCAGGCGCTGGAAGAACCCGCGCCTGAAGGCCGTGCGCAACTTCGTG
>JBBSDJ010000146.1:0-6797 GCA_038249555.1 Caulobacterales bacterium | reverse complement strand
TGGGACCCGGCGCAATTTCTGGTGTTTTTTGCTGACCCCCAAGGCTTGTAAGTCCTTGTTTTTATGGTGCACCCGGAGCGATTCGAACGCCCGACCCCCAGATTCGTAGTCTGGTGCTCTATCCAGCTGAGCTACGGGTGCATATCCACTGCAAGGAGCGGACACATACAGGTGCGCCCCCGGGCTTGCAAGTCTCAAAAACCGGGCCGTTCAGCCCGGTGTTTCGGCCACAAGTTCGGGAACGGTTTCAGCCGCCGGTTCGGCTGGATCTGCGGGCATCGCGGGGGTTTCTGCCGCCGCGCCTTCCTCTGGCGCCGTGGGCGGCAGCTCCGGCAGAGGGCCGGTGATCAATTCCGGCTCTGGCGGCGGCGCAGGCGGCGAAAGTCCCGTGATCCCGCCAATCCAGTCCGCATAGGCCGAGACGCGCATGTAGACGCCCGGATTCTCAGGGCGCGCGCAACCGAGGCCCCAGCTGACCACGCCGACCTGGACCGGCCCGTTTGCCGTGCGCAGCACGAGCGGGCCGCCGCTATCGCCCTGGCAGGCATCCGTGCCGCCATTTCCGGCGCAAAGCTGGGTGACCGGGTCCACCCCGACCCCCGCATAGGCCTGCGCCAGGCCCTCGCGGTCCAGTCCCGCCAGGATCCGCCGCGCGCAGACGTCCTGGGGCAGCGGCGGGATATAGCCTTCCTGCAGCAGCAGCGACCCGGCCGCGACCTTTCGGCCACTGCCGGTCGTGCCGCCTTCGCCCTGCGCGCCTTCGCCCTTGCGGCCATACCCCGCCGCCCAGACATCCGCATAGGGATCGTACAGCCCGCCAGCCGAGGCGCCGAGCCCGGCGAGCGGCATCGCCGGCGAGGCAGCGGATTTCTCGAGGCGCAGCAGTGCCAGGTCATGCCCGCGCTCCGGCTCCCCCGACCGGTAGTCCGGATGGATCACCACCTCCGCGACCGGATAGACCCGCCCCGTGGGGATCGATCGCAAATCGCCCAGCCCGATGGTCACCGCGACAAGACCCTGCCGCGACACCTGCCCGTCCGGCCCGCGTGCAAACTGCGCCGCCCGGCCAGAGGTCTCGATCCGCATGTCCTCGGCGCAGTGTGCGGCCGTCAGCACCCAGTCCGGCGTGATCAGCGTGCCGCCGCATTCATGGAACACCTCGCGCCCGGACACCGTCTGGATCGACACCATGCCGGGCCAGTCGCCCGGATCGGCGTCGCGGCCCGCGACCATGCATCCCACAAGCACCGCCGCGCTGGCCGCAGCGGCGAGGACCCATTTCAGTGTACGGATCATTCAAAATCCCCCTGCCGCTCCGCTTCATAAACGCCCCGCGCGATGCTGCGCGCGAGCGTCGAGGCGGCGAGTTCCCCGATCCGCGCCAGCAACAGCGGACGTGGCCCGTCGATCACGCGGCGCGCCGTGGAGATCACAAACACCACGTCACCATCCGTGGGCGCGAACACCGGCCGGATCGCCCGCGCCATCCCCGCCAGCGCCATCTGCGCAACGCGCTCGGCTTCATCCCGCGTCAGCGCCGCGTCAGTGGCAATGCAGGCAATCGTCGTGTTCTCGCGCGGCGCGGGGTTGGATTTTGCCGCGCCCCAGTCCTCCGCATCAAAGGTCTTGGTCACATCGGGCCGCGCGCCGCCGAACTCCGCGCCGATCTCGTAAGGCCAGGCCCAGAAGGCCTCGCTGCCGGGCATCCGCACCGAACCGAAACTGTTGACCGCCGCCAGCGCGCCGACCGTCAGCCCGTCCGAGGCGACGATGCTGGCCGATCCTGTGCCGCCCGGCGCCTGCCCGGCGCGCGCGCCCAGCCCCGCCCCGGCCCGGCCAAGCCGGAAGGTCTCGCCGGCCGTATCGAACGCACGGCGCCCGAGCGCGGCATAGGGCGCGGTCTCGCCCCAGTCCTTGTCGCCGCCATTGGCGAGATCGTAGAGGATCGCCGCCGGCACGATCGGCGTGGGCGGCACGCCCGGCCGTGGCACCAGCGCAAAGCCGCGCCCCGCGGCTTTCAGGCCCGCCATCACGCCGTCTGCCGCCGCGAGGCCAAACGCACTGCCGCCCGCCAGGCAGATCGCATCGGCGCCGCCGACAAGCCGCCCGCCGGCCAGCACATCCGTTTCCCGCGTTCCGGGCCCGCCGCCTGCGACAGCGACGGCCGCCACGGAGAACGCCTCCGGCAGGATCACCGTCACGCCGCTGCGCACCCTTGCATCTTCGGCCTGCCCGACCCGAAGGCCGGGAACGTCTGTAATGAGGTTGCGCGACCCCGGCTTTGCCATGTTAAGAGCCTTGTCAGCTGATTTGTCTGCCCCGGTCTTAAGGGCCTGCGGGCGCCCCGCCAAGCAAAGGGTTACCTCATGCGCCAACTTACCGGCCTGGCTTTCGTTCTTTTGATCTCGGCCTGCGCGCCGGATGCCGCTCCGCCCGCCTCGACCACGAACGCGCAGGAGAGCGCGCCGGAAGCCCTGGGCGATCTGTCCTGGACGAAGGGCGGCATGGTCGCCGCCGCCAACCCCTATGCGGTCGAGGCCGGTCTTGAGATCCTGCGCGAAGGCGGCAATGCCATTGACGCGGCGATCGCGGTGCACACAGTCCTCGGTCTTGTCGAGCCGGAAAGCTCCGGCCTCGGCGGCGGCGCCTTCCTCGTCTACTATGACCGCGACAAGGACACCGTCACGGTTTTCGATGGCCGCGAAACCGCACCGGCCGCGGCGACCCCCGAACTGTTCTTCAAGGACGGCAAGGTGATGGACTTCGTCAGCGCCTGGCAATCCGGCCGTTCGGTCGGCGTGCCGGGGCAGATCGCGCTCTACAAGGCCGCGCATGACGCCTCCGGCCGCGCCGACTGGGAAACCCTGTTCGAGCCCGCGATCCGCCTCGCCGACGACGGCTTCAAGGTGTCGCCGAAACTCGCCGAAATCCTCGCCTCGCCCCGCCTGCGCGGCGCCATCCGGCTCGACGACAATCCGGTCACCGCCGCCTATTTCTATCCGGACGGCGAGCCGCTGGCCGCCGGCTTCGTGCGCACCAACCCGGCCTATGCCGCAACGCTCGCCGCCGTGGCCGAGGAAGGCCCGGCCGCCTTCTATTCCGGCAGCATTGCCGCCGAGATCATCGCCGCCGTAACCGAGGGACCGGATGGCGGCGCGATGACGCTCGAGGACCTGGAAGCCTACACCGTCGCCGTGCGCGAGCCGGTCTGCGGCGAATTGCAGAGCGGCTTCAAGATCTGTTCCGCCCCGCCGCCCAGCTCGGGCGGCATCGCGCAAAACCTGATCATGGGCCTCTATGATCACCTGAAGCCTGCGGCCTCCGTGAACGCGGACGAAAGCCTCTACCTCAAGGCCTTCGTCGATGCGCAGCGCCTCGCCTATGCCGACCGCGATCACTATGTCGCCGACGCAGACTTCGTGTCCGTGCCCACCGCCGAACTGATCGACCCCGCCTATATCAAGGCACGCGCGCTCGAAGCCTTTGCCCCGGATGCGAAATCCTTCCCTGGTGATCCCGGAATCGTGCTCGGCAAGGATGCGCTGCGCCCGATGTGGGGCGAGGACACGACCACGCCCGGCGCTGGCACCACGCATATCTCGATCATCGACCTTGACGGCAACGCCGTCGCGATGACCGCCACAATCGAGGCGGCCTTCGGCTCGTCCCGGATGGCCGGCGGCTTCCTTCTCAACAACGAACTGACTGATTTCGCCCTGACGCCCACCAAGGGCGGCAAGCCGGTCGCCAATGCGCCGGCGGCTGGCAAGCGCCCGCGCTCGTCGATGTCGCCGACGCTCGTGTTCGACAAGGGCGGCGACCTCTTCATGGTCACCGGCTCGCCGGGCGGCAACTCGATTGTCGCCTATGTCGCCAAGACACTCGTCGGCGTGCTCGAATGGAACAAGACCGCGCAGGAAGCTGCCGCGCTGCCGAACATCATCGCGCGCGGCGATACCGTCGCCGTGGAAGTCGATGCCGCCGGCGGGCCGGAAGCGGCTGAAGCGCTGCGCGAGATGGGTTACACCGTCGAGGAACGCACGGGCGAGAACTCGGGCCTTCATCTCATCGTCGTGCGCGAGCGCGGCCTTGAAGGCGGCGCCGACCCGCGCCGCGAAGGCGTTGCCACACCGATCCGCTGACACGCACGACGCGGGCGCCATGGCCAAGCTCTATTTCTCCTATGCGGCGATGAATGCCGGCAAGTCGACGATCCTCCTGCAGGCGGCGTACAACTACCGTGAGCGCGGCATGGAAGTGCTGCTGCTCACCTCCGCGCTCTACCGCGACGCGGCCGACGGGCACATCACCTCGCGCATCGGCATTTCCGCAGAGGCGACCCTCTATACTCAGGATACGGATCTTTTCGCGCTGATCCAGGAACGCATGGGCCAGGGCCGGCTCGACGCGATCTTCGTGGACGAGGCGCAGTTCCTCACCAAGGATCAGGTCTGGCAACTCGCCCGTGTGTCCGATCATCTCGGCATGCCGGTGCTCGCTTACGGCCTGCGCACGGATTTCCGGGGTGAGCTGTTCGAAGGCTCCGCCGCCCTGCTCGCCATTGCCGATTCCCTGCGCGAGGTGCGCACCATCTGTGAATGCGGCCGCAAGGCCACGATGGTCATCCGTCAGGGTCCGGACGGCAAGGCGCTGACCGAAGGTGACCAGATCTCGATCGAGAAGACGACCTATGTCTCGCTCTGCCGCCGCCACTGGGAAGACCGGATGGGCCGTTTCCCGCCCGGCTGACCACGGCCCGGAATGGCACGGATTTCGCAGCAAAGCCCCGATGCGCGCACAATCTGGCCACTGAGTCCGGCAACTCTGTGAGCCTGAAGGCCGCTTGAGGAGGCTGACCATGAATCCCGAACCCGCCCGTACGGACATGCCCATCGTCGCGATCATCGCGCTGCTCGGCCTCATCGTGATCCTGCTCGGCGCGCTGATCGCCCCGCCCGCCCGCGCCCAGACCAAGCCCGGCTTCGTTGACTATCCGGGCTTCATGGAACTCGGCGCCGAGATCGCCGCCTACCGCGAGACCCGCCTGATCGACATCGACACGTTCAACGCCATGAAGGCCGATCCGGACACGATCATCATCGACGCCCGCAGCGCCCGCAACTACGCGCTCGGCCATATCGACGGCGCAGTTAACCTCAATTTCTCGGACTTCTCCGCCGGCATGCTGTCGGAAGTCATCGGCGCGAAGAACCGCCGCATCTTGATCTACTGCAACAACAATTTCAGCGACAACATCGCCCCGGTCGTCCTGAAATCGGCCCCGCTCGCCCTCAACGTGCCGACCTTCATCAACCTCTATGGCTATGGCTACGAGAACATCTACGAACTCTCCGGCGCCTACAGCATCGAGGACAGCGAGATCGACTGGGTCAGCCGCCCGACCTATCAGGAAAACTAAAGCCATCATCTGACGCATTGCTTTTGCGCGGCGCCTCGCTCAATTGAAGCCGAGACACCTCCAGGAGGGCTGAGGATGAGCGCCGATGCGCCCGCCGGCCAGACGGCCGCTGCGAAAGAAAACCCCAATGGTCCGACCGAGGAAACCGTCCTCGCCGTCGAGCACTATACTGATCGCCTGTTCCGCTTCCGCCTGACCCGGCCGACAAGCTTCCGCTTCCGCTCAGGCGAATTCGTGATGATCGGCCTGCTCAAGGAAGACGGCAGGCCGCTGCTGCGCGCCTATTCGATCGCCTCCCCGTCCTGGGACGAGGAGCTGGAATTCTATTCGATCAAGGTGCCGGACGGCCCGCTGACTTCTCGCCTTGAGAAGATCCAGCCGGGCGACAAGGTCCTTCTCGGCCGCAAGCCGACCGGCACGCTGGTGCTCGACGCGCTGACGCCGGGCAAGCGCCTCTACATGTTCTCCACCGGCACCGGCTTTGCCCCCTTCGCCAGCCTCGTGCGCGACCCCGATACCTACGAGCGTTACGAGCAGGTCATCGTCACGCATACCTGCAGGGATGTCGCCGAACTCACCTATTCCCGCAACCTGATCGAAAGCCTCAAAGACGACCCGCTGGTCGGCGAACTGGTCGGCGGCAAGCTGGCGCTCTACACGACCACGACGCGTGAGGCCTACCCCAACATGGGCCGCATCACGACCCTGATCGAAAACGGCAAGCTGTTTGCCGATCTCGGCGTCCCGCCGCTTGATCCGTCCACGGACCGGGCGATGATGTGTGGCTCCAACGAGATGATCCAGGACGTCAAGGCCCTGATGCTCAAGGCCGGCCTCAAGGAAGGCTCGAACGCCGCCCCGGCGGAGTTCGTGATCGAAAAGGCCTTTGCAGGCTGAGCGGGCGTCCGTGAAGCTCACCTTTTGTAAACGTTCCGGCCTGATCTACCTGTAAGCGGGCCAAACCCCGTGATCGAATAGGAGACCCAGATGGGAAACGGCCTTCCGATCACCGATCCGGTATTCATTTTTGCCATCGTCTCGGGCCTCATCCTGCTGGCGCCCATCGTTCTGGGGCGTTGGCGGCTGCCGGGCATGATCGGCCTGTTGATCGCCGGCGCGCTGCTGGGTCCGAACGGGTTCGGCGTTCTCGCGCGTGACACGTCTTTCGTCCTGTTTGGCACGGTGGGCCTTCTCTACATCATGTTTACGGCGGCGCTCGAAGTCGATTTGGCCGTGTTGAAACGCTCACGCACCCAAACCATGGTGTTCGGCCTGCTGACGTTCGCCGTGCCGATGGCGCTTGGCATCCTCGTCGCCCGCACGATCCTCCAATTTGACTGGCCCGCTGCCCTTCTCCTCGCCAGTACCTTTGCCTCTC
>JBBSDJ010000145.1:0-6888 GCA_038249555.1 Caulobacterales bacterium | reverse complement strand
GTATCGCCCGCATCTTTGACCGGCTTGATCCGCGCGCGGGCACTCTGGTCATGGCCGCGGTTGTATAGGCCGGGCCTGGATCGCGAGAGAAAGGCCGTTCGCGGGTGTTCTCCTTTGATGACCTTGCCACGCTGGATGCCGGCGGCATGCAGACACTGCTCGCCGCGGCCGACCGCGCCGCTCTGGTGACCGCGCTGAAAGGCGCCAAGGACACCACGGCCGCAGCCTTCTTCGCCAATGTCACCGCCCGCGCCGGCGACCTGCTGCGCGAAGAGATCGCCGCGCTTGGCCCGGTCCGCCGCAGCGATGTGGAAGCGGCCCGCGCCGAACTCGTGGAGCTTGCCCGCCAGCTGATCAGCCGGGGCGAGATCCATGCGGGCAAGGCATCCCGCGATGACGAGCTGATCGAATGACCGCGCGCGCCGTGAAATCCGTTTCCGCCTTTGATTTCCGTGCCGACTTCGGCCCGCAGCCGGAAGAGGTTGCAGCTGATCCTGCGCGGGTGAGTTTCACCGGCGAGGAGATCGCCGGGCTGATCGCGCAGGTGCGTGCCGAGACGCTGGCGGAAGTGGCCAAGGTCAGAACCGAGGGCGAGAGCGCGCGGCTGGCTGCCGTGACCGCCGAGCTGACCCTGGCGCTGGACGAGATTACCGAGGTGATGCGCCTCATTGCCTCCACCCAGTATCATGCGACAACCGAGGCGCGCCTGCGCAGCCTCATCGACGGCGCCGCCGCGCGCATTGCCGGCGGGCAGGGCGACCTGTTTGCCGAGATTGGACGAGGCCCCGAATGACCGAACCGACGAACCCCGCCTTCCACAAGATGCTGATGGATGTGCCCGTGCGTGTTGAAGTCGTACTGGGGGAAGTGCGCCTCACGATGGAAGAGCTGATGGCGCTGTCACCCGGCGAAGTGCTGACGATGGAAAAGCAGACCGGCGAACCGGTCGACATTTATGTCTCAGGACGCCTGATTGCGCGGGGCAAGCTGGTCGTGGCAGACGGCGAACTGGGCGTCACGCTGACCGAGATTGTCGACAGCCGCGCGGTCGCGTAAATTAGTTACATCTGGAACTAATTTCCCATCCGGCCTATACTGCCGGGCATGGACACCGCCTTTGCAAAGAATCGCTATTCCGGCGCGCCGCGCGCGGCCGATTTCACCATCGACCAGGCGTGGGAGACCTATAGCGCGGCCGAGCATGACCGGTGGGACCGGTTGTTTCGCCGCCAGCGCGAGGTGACCAAGGGGCGGGCCTGTGCCGCGGCGCTCGAGGCGATGGGGACGCTGGAGCTTTCGCCGTCCGGCATACCGCACATGGGGCGGCTGTCGGACCGGCTGGAGAAGCTGACCGGCTGGCGGATCGTGCCGGTAGCGGAGCTGGTGCCGGACGAGATTTTCTTCGAGCATCTCGCCAACCGGCGGTTTCCGGCAGGCGCGTTCATCCGGCCGGAAGCGGAGTTCGATTACCTGCAGGAACCGGACATCTTCCACGACATCTTCGGACATGTGCCGCTGCTGGCGAATCCGGTGTTTGCGGATTTCATGCAGGCCTATGGCAAGGGCGGCCAGCGGGCGATGAAGCTCGGGCAATTGCATAACCTGGCGCGGCTTTACTGGTACACAGTGGAGTTCGGACTTATTCAGGAGGCGGACGGTCTGCGCATCTACGGCGCGGGCATATTGTCCAGCCCGCAGGAGACGGTGTTTGCGCTGGAAGACGCGAGCCCGAACCGGATCGGCTTTGATCTCAAGCGCCTGATGCGGACTAAATACATCATCGATGATTTCCAGCAGACCTATTTCGTCATCGACAGTTTCGAGGCGCTGCTGGAGGCCTGCTACCAGGATTTCGGCAACGTCTATGCCGAAGTGAAGGGCCAGCCGGATTTCGAAGCAGGCGAGGTGGTCGCGGGAGACCGTGTGATCACGGGCGGGAGCCATGCGTATTTTGACGCGGGTGGAAGATCCCGGAAGTCCTGAACAGCAGATCGCGCATGGCGCGCGATCTGCACCGTCGCCGCTGCAAACCGCGCGGATTTGTGCTTCATTTCAGGCTCGCATTTGAGGGGAGAACGATCATGTCCGCAAAAACCATAGGGCTGCTGGTGTCCGTCGCCGTGCTGGCGCTGGCCGCCTGCGCAAAGAAGGCCGAGACACCCGGCGCGGCCCAGGACGGCGAAGCTGTTGCAGAGGCGCCTGCTGCGGCTCCAGCAATCGAGGTCAATGAGGGTGAGCCCATCGACGGCGATGTGACGCTCACGGTGCCAGGGACCGTCATGGCAGGCGCGGAGATAGATCTGTCGTTCACCGGCCCCGCCAATCGGGGTGACTATATCGACATTGTGCCACGGGGTTACACGCAGACTTCAGGAGAGCTGAATTACATCTACATTCCGGCAGCCGCCAAAGGTGAGAAGTTGCGCGCCGTGACCGCGCCGGGCGACTATGATGTTCGCTATGTCCTTGAGCTTGCGGGCTCGCGGATCATCAAGGCGGTCCAGCCGCTCACGATCACAGCGGCCTCCGCTTCACTCACGGCGCCGTCGGCCGCCACCGGCGCAGAGCCGCTCAGCATCGAGTGGACCGGTCCGGGCAATCCCGGCGACTACATCGATGTCGTCCCGGAGGGTTATGCGGCGACCAGCGGCGAGATTGCCTATGCCTATGCCGCCAGCGCCAATCCGGTGAAGTTCAGCGCGCCCGGCGCTGCCGGCGCCTACGAGGTTCGTTACGTGATCGAGGGGCCGGGTGGGCGGAAGGTCCTGGCGTCGTCTCCGCTGACTGTAACACTGCCGGTCGCCAACCTGACGGCGCAAGAGACAGCTCGCAAGGGCGCGAAGGTGATCGTGGAGTATGAAGGGCCGATGCGCTCCGGCGACTACATCGACCTTGTGAAGAAGGGCTATGTCGCGACCTCGGGCGAGCTGTTCTACTTCTACGCCGATGGAAAATCCGCCAACGAACTGGAGATGCCTTCAGAGGCGGGCGCGTATGAAATCCGCTACGTGATGGAAGCTCCCGGAGGCCGCATCGTTCTTGCCCGGCAGGCGATCGAGGTCAGATAGCCGTCACAGAAAGCGCTACGCTGGCTGGTGCCTTGGACAGCTACGGCCTGTTCGCGGGCTCTATGGCCTCGGGCTCGTCATTGCGTCCGGCTTTGGGGGCTTGCGCCGCTTGATCAGTCCCGGTGGCCGATGATGGCGCCGGTCGCGATCAGATCGGACAGAAGGGCCAGCGTCGCCTTGCCGGAAGAGGCAAACGGATCAAGCTCCGCGCGCTTGAAGTATTTCAGCAGCATCGACGGATTGAGCTTGGTGATGTTCACCTGCGCCATGGTCCAGTTGCCGAACTGGCGCACCTCGATCTCTTCGTAAATCAGCAGCCTCACCTGCTGGTGGCGCTGATCACGCACGATCGCGTTGAAGAGGTCGCAGACTTCGTCGCGGCCTCCTTCGATGACCTGGATGAAGAGATCTTCGGAGACGCACAGGAGACCCGTGATACCGAGCGCCGGATTGTTCTTGCGCGACTGTTCAAGGATGCTGTTCACGAACGCGCCGCTGAGCGGCTCGAGGGGGCGGCTTGCATAGAGGCAGCGAACGAGCATGGGAGGCCTTACTTCTTGTTGTTCAGGAGGGCGAGGAATTCGCTGCGCAGGATGTGATCCTTGAGGAAGGATCCCCGCATGACGCTGTTGATCATCTTGGTCTCGTCATCTTTCACGCCGCGCCAGTGCATGCAGAAGTGATCCGCTTCCATAACGACGGCAAGACCGTCCGGGCGGACCTTGTTCATCAGGACTTCGGCCATCTGCGTGATGGCCTCTTCCTGGATCTGCGGGCGCGACATCACCCATTCCGCGAGGCGCGAATACTTCGACAAGCCGATCAGGTTGGAGTGTTCGTTAGGCATGATGCCGATCCACAGCCGGCCCATGATCGGGCAGAAGTGGTGGCTGCACGCGCTGCGAACCTTGATCGGACCAACGATCATCAATTCGTTCAGGGACGACGCGTTCGGAAACTCGGTGACAGGCGGTGCCTCGACATACCTGCCGCTGAACACCTCTGTCAGGTACATCTTGGCTACGCGGCGCGCGGTGTCCTGCGTGTTGTGATCGCTTTCGGTGTCGATCACGAGGCTTTCGAGCACGCCTTTGAACTTCGCCTCGACCTCTGCCAGCAACTCGTCGAGTTCGCCGGGCTGAAGGAAGGCCGAGATGTTGTCATTGGCATGGAACCGCTTCTGGGCGCTCTGGATACGCGCCCGTATTCTCGAGGAGGCAGGCTCTTTTTGCACAGCTTTCGGAGTCTTCGGTTTATCGTCCATGTCGGTTGTGGCTCACGGGCCCGGATGGAAGGCGCCTTGACTGATTACTCGCGCGCCGCCTCATCCTGCAGGGCTGCGTGGACGAGCAACACAAAAGCGCCCCTCGTCAATACGCATATTACGTGCTTGGCCGCCTGTCGGATGACGAGACCGGTGTCGCACCATTGGACCGCGCTGGAACGCCGCAGCCTGTCAGGCGGGATCCGACCCCATCGAGCCTGCGTATAAACCGGTATCCACCTTCAGCGGGGACGCTGCGAGGCAACGAGAGGCTGTCTTGATGTCCCTTAACGAACCCAAGACAAGAGCCCATCCCGCCGGCGAGGGGGCAGTGCCTGCCGCGCTGGCGGCCCTCACGGTCTGGTTTGATGGGGGATGCCCGCTGTGCCGGCGAGAGATCGCGCTCTTCCGCCGTCTCGACCGGCGCGGCGCCATTCGTTTCGAGGACATCAGCACGCAAGCTGTCGATTGTCCGATTGACCGGGCCCAGCTGCTTGCCCGCTTTCATGCGCAGGAACGCGGGCAGCCGATCGTCTCTGGCGCCGCCGCGTTTGCTGCGATGTGGCGCGCCATACCCTTGTTGCGACCGCTTGGTGAACTGGCACGTCTACCTGTGATGCTCTGGGCGCTTGAGCGAGCCTATCTAGGATTCCTCAAGATCAGGCCGAGCCTGGTAAGCCGGCTAAGATAGATTCTACCCGGGATGAGGATCGCCCCGCCTACACCTAAGGTAACGCCAGCCAAAACCGTCAGCGGACGAATGATTCCGGCGCCGCCGCCGCGACCGGCACAGACAGTTCGAAGTCAAGAGACTTGCGGAAGCCGACCTGAGTATTCAGGACCTCGGAGCTGAGATCGACCCGTTCGGTCACCTGGCCCAAGCTAAGGGCCGTGGTGCCTGAAGCGGCGCGGCGTCGTCACGTCCTCCCGTTCTATAAGGGCATTTCAGATTTCGAGGCAGCACTGGGGCTGGAGGCGTGGGGCGCTCCGCGCATCATCACCTTTGGCCCGGACGGCGCCATCATCGGCTTTGCCTGTCTTGGCGAGCACTGCTGAACTTCAATCAGCGTTTGCAGGCACGACCATTCAGTCTGCGCGCCTGTCGATATCGATAGGCGGCGGCGAAGCAGATGACGGACCAGTTCATCGACTATGGCGCGGCCTCGGCGATCGATGCCTGGAGTGATGACGTGCCGGAGGGCAAGGTGAACTCGTTCCATACCGCCGTACTCAAGAAGCCGGGGGACGACATCGTGTTCTCCTGAATCAACTGGAAGGACCAGGCCGCGCATGATGCCGGCTCGGAAAACATGGCGGACCCGCCGATGGCCGAACACAGCCCGGCCTCCGTGGGGGCCGACATGGGCCGGATGATCTAAGGGACCTTCAAGCCGATCCTTGTGGCCTGAAAGCTACACTTTTTGGCCCGGTTCCGGAAACTGCTCTTTTGTAAATGCGAATGAGTTGCAATTGTGAGGCGGCCCTGCTAGCGGGCGAATGAGAAACATTCGCATTCAAGGGCAGGCCTCACATGATCACTCCACATCGCGGCAATTCTGTCGGCGCGCATCGCTTCGCCATTCGCTTGCTGGGCTGCGCGGCGACGCTCTCGCTCGGTTTTTCGGGCGGGGCCGCCTTTGCAGAAGAAAAGCCTGAGGCGCCGAAGCGGCAGGAGACGGTCTACGTCTATGGTACGAAAACCGGCTATGCGCAGGACGAGTCCCGCGGTGCCACCAAGACCGATACGCCGATCGTCGAGATTGCCCAGGCGATGACAGTGATTACCGGTGACCTGATGCGCGATCAGGCGATGACCGGCGTCGGGGAAGCGCTGCGGTTTGTGCCGGGCGTGACGGTAGCGCAAGGCGAAGGCCACCGGGATGCGCCGGTCTTGCGGGGGAACACCACCACGGCGGACTTCTTCGTCGACGGCGTTCGCGATGATCTCCAGTACTTCCGGGATATCTACAACACCGACCGGATCGAAGTGCTGAAGGGGCCGTCAGGGCTGGTGTTTGGCCGGGGAACGGGCGGCGGGGTCATCAACCGGGTCTCGAAACAGGCAGACGGCGAGCGCGCCCGCGCCCTCACTCTCGGTATTGGTTCCTTCGGTTATGCGCGGGCGAGCGGCGATCTGGGCGGCGCGCTCACGGAGGGTGTCGACGCACGGATCAATGCACTCTACGAGCAGGCGGACAGCTACCGCGACGAGGTCTCTTCCGAACGCTACGGCCTCGCGCCGAGCGCGGCGTTTGCACTGGGCGCCGAAACCAGGCTTCGTCTGTCAGCGGAGCATTTTGTCGATGAGCGCGTGACCGATCGCGGTGTACCGTCCATCAACGGCCGGCCTTTCGAGGCTTCGGAGAAAGCGTTCTATGGCAACCCGGATCTCAGCCCGAGTGAGGTGACCGTCAACTCGCTGACGGCGGTTCTTGAGCATGAATTCTCGGATGCGCTGGAGCTGCGCACGACGCTTCTCTATGGCGACTATGACAAGTTCTACCAGAACATCTTCGCGGCGAGCGCCGTGAATGCTTCGAATGGTACGGTCCAGCT
>JBBSDJ010000144.1:0-6896 GCA_038249555.1 Caulobacterales bacterium | reverse complement strand
GCCCGTCTTCTTCTGGATGATCACGCCGCGCGACTTTACCTGCCCGCCCGCCGCCACATCGCCAACCTTGAGCCTGACGAGGTCACAGCCCCTGAGCTTGCTGTCGATCGCGAGGTTGAAGAGAACGAGGTTTCGCGCATCGCCGTCAAGTTCCAGCCGGGTCCGGATCGACCAGACCTTTTTCATCTTCAGGGCTGGCTTCTGCCCGGTCAGCTTTCCGGCCGTCAATCTGCGATGCCCGGCTGGCCCAGCACCTGCGGCGGGCCGCTTCAATTCGTCTTCCATGATGTTCCTCCTGTTCACACCGCTGCACAGCGCAGACGGCAGAGCTGGAGGCATGCAACTGGCATGGCGCGCTCGATCAAAGGCGAGTCAGCGGACTTGAATTTGGTGCTACCCAGTAGTACTATCCGGCCACAAGGAGAGAGCTCATGTCTGTCAAATCTTCGATCTCGCTCACGGACGAACAGGATGCCTTCGCACGCCAACTCGTCGAGAAGGGGCGGTTTCCATCTGTTAGCGCTGCCTTGCAGCAAGGACTGGAACTGTTGCGCCTGCGTTTCGAAAACGAGGAGTTGGAGCTTGAGGCGTTGCGAACTCTTCTAATCGAACGGCGAAGTGGAAAGTTCGTATCCAATGATGACATGATGGACGCCATTTCTGGCGCAGCGACCCGCAAGCGCGCCAAACATGGCATATGACGTCGTCTTCGCGGCCGATGCCCGACGCGACTTCACACTGATTTTCGAGTTTCTGGTCGACAGCTATGTTGGCTTTGGCGATGACACCGAGACCGCTATCGTGCGCGCCGAAACGCGCGTTCAGACGATCCGCGCAGACATCACTCAATTGGGACAATTGCCCTATCGCGGAACGCTGCACGACGAAATGCTGCCTGGGCTGCGCCATTTGACAATTGGGCAGGCCATTGTGTGGTTCGACATAGATGAAGATGTGAAACTTGTTCGTGTGCTCGCCGTCTTTTTTGGCGGGCAGGATCATATCCGCAGAATGCTAACGCGATTGCTCGGTGAGTAGCTCAATGGCTGCATCGGAGTAGTTCAGCCGTTCTGATCCGGCGCAGTGGACTGGTGTGTTTGCTCCATTCGAGCCGGTCGCTCGTGCTTGTCAGAAGCCTTGCGCCCAACGCGCTCGCCACACCTCAAACCAAGGACTATGAAAGGGCCGGACTCTCGAAATAAGTGAGGGAGCCAAGGGGCTCAGGTCATTGGTTTTCTTGGGTCCTCAGAGATCCGGGGATCCGGACTGCCTTCAATAATGGTCGGGAAAATCGTTACTGAGCAGGAATTATTCAGCGCTTACTCATACCTAAAGTATCATTTTTCGCCAATTTTTCACTTATTGAATATTTTTCGCAGCTAAATATTGAATTTCGCGAGACAGCGCGTCATTCTCAGGCACTCAATCTGAAGCTAACTACCATGCCCATCGCAACCTATGAGCTCCCGCCCGGAACGAGGGTACTGCGCGACCGGATCGTACCCGAGGAGGTCCGGATCTGCGGCTATGCAGCCCTTGCGCACGCCTTCGACCTGGACGTCCCGCTGCCTCAGGTATTGAGCGGCTCCAAGGCGACTTTCGCCGGCCGGACCGCAGAGGGCTGGCAGCTCTACTCTCCTCGCCACCTGCCCGAAGCGTCGTTCAGCGGGCACCTCACCTTTGCGCTCCGGTACGAACCTGTCGATCTCCTTGTCCTCAACCGTCTGTTTCTTACGATTGGCCCCGAACTCGTCGCCGACATGGTCCGGGACGCTCCGACCGGCCAGTATTCGAGACGGGCTTGGTTCTTCTATGAATGGCTTACTGGAACATTGCTTGACCTGCCCGACGCAGGTCCGGTCGGATATGTTGATGCGCTGGAACCGGACCTTCAAATCGCAGCGCCTCGCGTAAATTCGCAGCGCCACCGTGTCCGCAACAATCTGCCCGGAACACCCGCCTTCTGTCCGCTGGTCACCCGGACCCCGGAAATCGATGCCTTCATGAGCCGCGACCTGGCGCAGGAGGCTGCGGCCGTGATCCGGCCTATCGGCCCGGATCTCGTAGCCCGGGCCGCCGCGTTCCTTTTGCTTGCTGATTCAAGATCCTCCTTCGCGATAGAAGGAGAAAACCCTCCTCAGGACAGGTTGCAGCGCTGGGGTCAGGCGGTCGCCCGGGCCGGCAGCCATCCCCTAAGCCGGGATGAACTGAACCGCCTTCAGAGGCTCGTGATTTCTGATGCCCGTTTCATGCACATGGGCTACCGCAACGAAGGCGGCTTCGTGGGCACGCACGACCGTGACACCGGAGCCCCCCTCCCCGAGCACGTGAGCGCCCGGCCGGATGACCTGCCGAACCTGATGGACGGTCTGATCGACTTTGCAAACACCCGGGCCAATGAATTGAACCCGGTCGTCGCTTCGGCGATGATCGCTTTCGGCTTTGTCTATATTCATCCGTTCGAAGACGGTAATGGCAGGATCCACCGGTACCTCATCCACCACCAGCTTGCAGCTTCAGGCTTCAATCCGCCCGGTCTCGTATTCCCGGTATCAAGCGCGTTCCTGTCCAGGATACCTGAGTATCAGGCAACATTGCGCTCCCACTCGGCAAGAGTGCTTCCTTTCATCCAGTGGCGGGAAACGGACACCTACAATGTCGAGGTCACTAACGTCACCGCCGACTTCTACCGCTACTTCGATGCCACGCCGCATGTGGCTTTTGTGTTCGCATGCGTTGCCCGGACAATAGAACACGACCTGCCCGCCGAGATCCGGTTCCTTCAACGCCATGATGTTTTTCGCAGGCGAATTGAGCGTCGCTTCGACTTGCCGGCACGCAGACTTGAGTTGTTGTTCCGCTTCCTGCACCAGAACAACGGCGTGCTTTCACAGCGCGCGCGCGAAAGGGAGTTTGCGGTCCTGACTGAACAGGAAGCCACCTGGATCGAAGCTCTGTATGCAGAGGCGTTTGGGAACTGATCCCAAGCGAGGACGCCGCTCGCTTTTCCATCAGATCAACCTGCTTTCCCGCGCTGGCGAACCTCACCGCGCGCAACACGGCGGCCCTCGCCCGGGAAGAGAACCAGGTCGCGGCGGGACTCGACCTTGGGGGATCCCTACGCGCTGGAGCCGCTGGTCTCGCCCTACACCGTCCTTGCCAGGACCGCCGTGCCTGCCGCGCTCCTGACCGCGATCAATTCGGACCTGCCCGGCATGGTCACAGCGCAGGTCACGCAGCCGGTCTTCGACACGGTCACGGGCCGCCACCTCCTTATCCCTCAGGGCGCGCGCCTCATCGGGCGCTACCAGTCGCAGGTCTCCTATGGCCAGGAGCGCGCGCTCGTCACCTGGGACAGGATCATCTTCCCGGACGGCGCCTCGGTGCAGATCTCGGAGCCCGCGACGGACGCGTCCGGCGCCTCAGGGCTTGGCGGACGCGCCGATCATCACTGGGACCGGGTGTTCGCCGCGTCGGGCCTTGCCACGCTGCTGGCGGTGGGTTCCGAAGCCGGCGACGCGGAACGCAGCGACCTTGAACGCGCGGTCCGGCAGGGGTTCGGAGACAGCGTCTCGCGCACTGGTGAACGGGTCGTCGACCAGTCCCTGAACATCCAGCCGACTATCCGGGTGGAAGCAGGCACGCCGGTGCGCATCCTCGTGACGCGGGACCTTATCCTGAAGCCGCTGGAGGCCGGGGGCCGGCCTTGACCCGGCCCGGCTGGCCGGTTCAGGCTGGCCGCTTGATCTCGTTACCGGGCGCAAGGATCACGACCGTCGGGGCATGCTGGCGCGCTTCGGCGGCGTCGACGCCGCAGAAGGCCGCGATGATCACCGTATCGCCGACCGCAAAGTGACGCGCGGCGGCGCCGTTGATGCCGATGGTGCGCGAGCCGCGCGGGGCTTCCAGCGCGTAGGTCTGGATGCGGTTGCCATTGGTGACGTTCCAGATGTCGACCTGCTCATGCGGGAGGATGCCGGATGCAGCCAGCAGGTCCTGGTCGATCGAAACCGAACCTTCGTAATAGAGGTCGCACTGGGTGACGGTGGCCGAGTGCAGCTTGGCCTTCAACATCGTGAGCAACAAGGGAGGACACTCCGGTGTTCGACATGAGCACTTTTGCTCAACGAGAGGATATGGGGGGCGCTGCGGCAGGCAGCAAGGGCCTTCTGCCTTGCAAGGCCGGGGCCGTAAAGGCGCGGTATGTAAAGATTTGCGGGGCGCGCGCTCACATTGGCGTGGGATGCGTCCCAGACGCCTCTCGCATGGGGCCTCCGGGAATGTTAACCATTCTTCATATGTAGCCGAAACGTCGGGGAGGACGAGGATGCGTAACTACAAGCTTGCCGCCAGAATGCTGTCAGGCGCTGCGATTGCGGCGCTTGCCGCGTGCGCTACAGCGCCGGAAGTGCCAACCTCGGCCGAGCCGGCGCCGATGCCGCCGCCCCCGCCTCGGCCGGTGGCAGAGCCGGACCCGATCAACATCGACCGGAACGCCGGCAACTTTCCGGACGAGTATCTTGCACTGGAAGATGCGTACGAAAGCCTGCCGCCCCCGGGCGCCGGCGCTCCCAGCATCGCGGCGTCGCGCACGGCCTTTCGCGAGGCCAGCCGGTCCGCAACGCCGGTGCAGGACTACCTGCCCTATATCGATGTCGCGATCGAACAGGACATCCTGGTGGCGGGCAACGGCCCCGCGCTGCAGGACCGCTATACCCGTATCCAGATCGTGACCCTCGACCCCGACAGCTACGATGTTGCCGGCGTCGCCGGTGACGGGCGCAAGTCCAAAAAGGAAACGCGCGACTATGACAAGGAAAGCCGCGGCTGGCTTTCGCGCACGTTGATGGGCTCGCGCAATGTCACGCGCACGCTGATTGCCGACTTCGATATTTCGAACCCGGACATCAAGACGACGAAGGCGCTGTTCTCATCTACCTTCCGCTCCGACAATGCCAAGGGCGAAGCCTGGGCGACGAACGAGAGCATCTCTGTCTACGCAACGCCCTACTTCAAGGTCAGCCCGAACACGATGATCGAGGGCCGGTTCCGGATGCAGCTCTCGGATGAGCGCTCGTCCTCCGCCGGGGCGAACGTCATGAACGCGCTGCAGACGGCGGCGAACCTGATTGCGCCGACTTCGGCGCTGGTGACCTTCTTCAACGCGCCGGCGATGCTGCAGGCGTCGAACTTCCTCAACACCCAGTCGACCTCGCTGTTCGGGCAATCCATCACCGAAGAATCGACAGGGGCGTTCGCGATCAAGTCCTGGACAGCGGATCCGATCCTGATCATCCGCGCCGAGCTGCCACCGGCCGCCAACATCAAGAACACGCAAAAGAAGGAAGGCATCGGCAAATGGGTGGTCTATCTGGAGCCGCCGATCCCGTCGGTGTTCACCGCCAAAACCTTTGGCGGAAATGATGACGCGCCGAACTTCGAGGGCGTGAGCTCGGCCGACATCCTGTCCTTCAATGTCGGCACCGACCTGCGGGTCTATGACTACATCTTCTCGCGCCTCGAACTCAGCGACCAGATCACCAGCCTCAACGAGACCGGCGACCTGAACACGGCGCGGCTGATCTGTTCAAGAATTTCGCGGGGGCTTTCGGCGGTCGGCTTCACGACGTTCGATGCGGCGGCGGGCGTCTGGGCGGCGTCGGAATCCGACCAGTTCACGCAAGCGGCGCGCGCGGCGCTGCAGGCGCCTGATACGTGCGGCGCGATGCAGCTCTGGACGGAGATGACAGAGTAAGGGGACTTGCTTGGCGACCGGGCTGCGCCCTATT
Organism: Caulobacterales bacterium; assembly: GCA_038249555.1. Lineage (GTDB taxonomy): Bacteria > Pseudomonadota > Alphaproteobacteria > Caulobacterales > Hyphomonadaceae > Hyphomonas. The sequence goes on along the minus strand of JBBSDJ010000144.1, from coordinate 1,107 downwards.
GAGAGGCGCGCGCCCTGGGAGCTGAACCGTTTGCAAACCGCCCCCGACTTCTCGGTGCTGATCGTCAACTACAATGGCGGCGCCTATGTGCAAGGTGCCCTCGAGTCGCTTAAAGCCCAGACTCACCGGTCGTTCGAAGTGATACTTCTGGACAAAGCGTCAGAGGACGGATCGGTGGACGCGCTGGACACCAGCGGCCTGCCCGCGTTCACCCCGATGCGCGAGACCGAGAACCACGGCTTTGCACGCGGCAACAACCTCGCGGCCGCTCAGGCCGCCGGCAAGTGGCTGGCGCTTCTGAACCCGGACGCCGCCGCGCGGCCGGACTGGCTGGCCGAGGTGCTGGCAGGCACAGTGCGCCATCCCGGCGTCACCAGTTTTGCCTGCACGCAGCTCTGGATGCCGGACGAGACGAAACTCGACGGCGCCGGCGACAATTACCTCGTGTTCGGCATCCCCTGGCGCGGCGGATATCACCGTCCGGTCACGGACCTTCCGGCGGAAGGCACCTGTTTCTCCCCCTGCGGCGCGAGCGCCATCTATCACCGCGAGACGTTTGCCGCCGCAGGCGGATTTGACGAGCGGCTGTTCTGTTTCTGCGAAGACGTTGATCTGGGATTTCGCCTGCGCCTTGAGGGCGGAGACTGCGTGTTCCTGCCTGGCGCGGTCGTCTCGCATGCGGGCGGCGGACTGTCGGAGAAGGTCTCGGGCTTTGCCGTGCGCCATGGCACGCGCAACCGGCTCTGGGTCTACCTCAAGTGCATGCCGATGGCGCTGCTGATCCTCACCCTGCCCGGCCATCTCGCGCTGACGGCGGCCATCCTGCTCCGTGGGCTGATGACTGGCCGGTTTGGAGACGCCATGGCGGGCCTGGTGGAAGCGCTGCGCGGCCTCGGCCCGGTCTGGGCGGATCGGCAGGTCGTGCAGGCCCACCGGACGGCAAGCCTTGGCACACTGCTGCGCGCGATGGTGTGGAACCCTGCTCGGATGCTGGGCCGGAGAGTTGCGGTTCGCAAGCTTGACTAACTTCAGCGAGCGCTTTCTCGCCCGCTGTATCGTTGCGGGCCTCGCGGGGCACTGCAGCATCAAGGTTAGCCATACGATTTG
>JBBSDJ010000143.1:0-6946 GCA_038249555.1 Caulobacterales bacterium | reverse complement strand
GGCGGATATGCAGCCCCACATCATGCACGCGGATCGCCGCGCGGTCATGCTCGGCCGCCGTCACCGCAATCTTGAACTTGCGCGGCAGGAACGCGAATTCCGGATGGAATGTCGACCATTGCCGGATGATCTCGCACCAGGCACGCGGGTCGAGCACCTCGTCCTGCGCGGCGCCGGCGAAATGATCCGTGGTCGTATTGCGGATACAGTTGCCGGAGGTCTGGATCGCATGCATCTCGACTTCGGCGAGCTTCTCCAGCACGTCCGGAATATCCTTCAGCGCCACCCAGTTGAACTGGATGTTCTGGCGCGTCGTGAAGTGGCCGAAGCCGCGGTCATAATCGCGCGCGATCTCGGCGAGGCGCCGCAGCTGCACCGGCGAGAGCTGGCCATACGGAATCGCAATCCGCAGCATGTAGGCGTGCAGCTGCAGGTACACGCCGTTCTGCAGGCGCAGCGGCTTGAACTCTTCCTCCAGCAGCTCACCCGACAACCGCCGCGCCACCTGCCCGCGAAACTGCGCCACGCGCTCCTGCACGATGCGCGCATCAAACTGGTCATATCTATACATGCGCGGCCTCATGCACGTGCGGCAGGCCAAGCTCAAGCTCGCAGCGCGCGACCCAGGCGTGCACCGCCGGGAAATCACCCAGATCGAACCCGCCCTCATGCGACAGCCGCGTATAGGCGAGCAGCGCAATGTCGGCCAGCGTCAGCGCCGCGCCGCCCGCGATGAAGTCACTGGAAATCAGCGCCATCTCCATCCGCCCCAGCGCCCGGCGCCCCTTGGCCATCAGGTCGGCATCGATCGCGTCATCGGATTTCTTCAGGTAGTGTTTCTGGAACCGGCGCACGGCAATCGTCGGCTCGTGCGAATACTGTTCCCAGAACATCCATTCCAGCATCTTGGCGCGCTCGAACGCATCCGCCGGCACAAGGTCAGAGCCTTCGGCGAAATGCAGGATGATGGCGTTCGACTGCGACAGCGTCCGCCCGTCATCGAATTGCACCACCGGCACCTGCCCGAACGGGTTCAGCGCAAGGAACGCATCGGTGCGCGTCTCGCCATTCAGGATATCGATCTCGATCCACTCATGCGCGATGCCGAGCCGCTCGGCGACCCATTTCACCTTCAGGCAATTGCCTGAGATACTGTCTCCGAAAATCCGGATCATGCGCCGCCCCCGAAGGACAGCGCCGGCTCGGCCCGCATCGATTCGCGCAGCGTCTCGCGCCCCGTGATCTTGCCGTCGGCGGTGACTTCCATGAAATAGGGATCGGTCACGACGCCCTCCTGCTTCAGCGCCGCCGCCAGGCGCGCCTCGGCCTCATCGCCGGTGAACACCGCCAGCTGAGTGGCATCCTCAGTCCACGAACCATCGGCGGCAAGCCAGACGGAGAGACCAGTGGCAGTCGCCCAGCCGGTCACGGCCTTCGGCGTCTCGGGTTTCAGTTTGGGGCGTACGGACGACATGGGGGCTACTCCTCGAAGGCTAGGGCGTCATGCCGCGCCGGCCGTGCAAATTCCGGCGGCAGGAACTGGCCGATCTGTATCCCGGTCAGCGGGATTCCGGCCACTTCGCCGATGATCAGCAGCGCGGGCCCGGTAATCCCCTCTTCCTCGATCAGGAAGGGCAGCTCGGAGAGCTCGCCATAGACGCGCACTTCCTCTGGCCGCGTCCCGTTCTCGATCACCGCAATCGGCGTGCGCCCGTCGCGGCCCGCCGCAATCAGCCGCTCGGCGATGATCGGCGCGGTATCGACGCCCATGAAGACGACCACGGTCTGCGCCGGTCTCGCCAGCGCCGCCCAGTCGAGATCCGGCACGCCGCCAGCCTTCGCATGGCCGGTGACGAAGGTCAGCGTCTGCGCATGGTCGCGGTGGGTCAGCGGAATGCCGGCCGAGGCCGCACATCCGAGGGCGGACGATATGCCGGGCACCACATGCACCGCCACGCCTTCGGCCCGCACGGCTTCCAGCTCCTCGCCGCCGCGTCCGAAGATGAACGGGTCGCCGCCCTTCAGCCGCACGACGCGCAGGCCCTCGCGCGCCGAGGCCACAAGCCGGTGATGGATTTCCGGCTGCGGCACCGAATGATCGCCCTTCGACTTGCCAACCGGCACGCGCGCCGCATCCCGGCGGATGAGCCCGAGGATTTCGGGGCTGACCAGCCGGTCATAATACACAACGTCCGCTTCCTGCAGCACGCGGAGCGCTTTCAGCGTCAGCAGTTCCGGATCGCCCGGCCCGGCCCCGACAATGTGTACGACACCCGCCGCGCGGCCTGTCGCGAGTGCCGCAGATTTCAGAAGCGCTTCGGCTTTTTCAAGCTCACCCGCATACGCCGCCTCGGCAGCCGGCCCCGTCAGCGCGCGCTCCCAGAACCGGCGGCGCGCCGTCTTGTCGGGCACAGCCTCAGCCACGAACGGTCGAAGCCGCCGCGCCAGTGCGGCCAGCTCCCCGATCCGGGCCGGCAGCAAGGCCTCAAGCTTCGCGCGCACGGCCTTCGCCAGCACGGGGGCTGCGCCGCCCGAGCCGATGGCGGCCACGATCTCGTCCCGGTCGAGGATCGACGGCACGGTGAAGTCGCAGTCTTCGGGAAAGTCGACCACATTGACCGGAATGTTGCGCGCCCGGACCGCAGCCAGCGCCTCGGAACGGTGCGTCTCGTCTGCTTCGGCGATGATCGCCAGGCGCGCGCCGTCCAGCGCGGTCTCGCGCGCCGCGCGGCCGACCACCGTCACGCGGCCTTCGAACTCGGCCGCCAGCGCCGCCTCGGCAAATCCGCCGACCAGCACCAGCTCGGCAGGCGAGGAGACCAGCAGGCGCAGCTTGCGCGCCGCCTCGTCGCCGTCCCCGAACACCGCGATCCGCGCGCCCTCGAGATTGAAAAAGGCTGGAAACTGGCGCATGGCCGCAACTCTCTCGTTTAGCAGGACTGGAGGGATACATGCCCAGATCGCGCTTGACGAGCCTGCAACAACGGGCAACCCCTAAGTCTATCTTTTAGAGAAACTATCCATGTCCGATCCCGCCGACCGCCTCCCGCCCCTGAACGCCCTGCGCGCCTTCGAAGCCGCCGCGCGCCGCCTCTCGTTCACGCAGGCCGCCGAGGAACTGAACGTCACGCCGGGCGCGATTTCGCAGCAGATCAGGCAGCTGGAAGACTTCGCGGGCACCCCGCTGTTCAAGCGTACGGGCCGTTCCGTCCTGCTGACCGACGCGGCGCAGGCCTCCCTCCCCCTCGTGCGCGAAGCGTTCGACCGGATTTCCGAAGCCGGCCGCATCATGCAGGCGCCCGCCCGCAAAGGAAGGGTGATGGTCTCCTGCGCGCCGTCCTTCGCCGCCAAATGGCTCGCCCCGCGGCTCGAGAAATTCCACCGCACCAACGAAGGCACCGAGGCCTGGATCTCGGCCGACATGTCGCTGACCGATTTCAACACTGCCGACGCCGACCTCGCGATCCGCTATGGCCGGGGCAATTACGAAGGCCTGAAATCCGAGAAGCTGCTGGACGAGACCGTGCTGCCCGTCTGCTCGCCGCGCCTCCTGGAAGGCCCGGACCCGATCCGCAAACCGGAAGACCTGAAGCACCACACGCTGCTGCATGACGAAAGCTCCGAGAACGACCCCTCCTGCCCCGACTGGGCCAGCTGGCTGCGGGCCCACGGCGTGACCGGCGTCGATGGCAGCAAGGGCCCGCGCTTCAACCAGGGCATCCTCGTCATCGAATCCGCCGCCGCCGGCCGGGGCGTCGCCCTCGCCAAGCAAGCCATCGCCGCCAACGACATCGCGGCAGGCCGCCTCGCCGCCCCCTTCGCCAACGGCTCGATCCCGATCGACTTCGGCTACTGGCTGGTCTGGCCCAAGGGCCGCCACCTCTCCCCGGACGTGCGCGCCTTCATCAAATGGATCAAGGACGAAGCCTCAGACAGCGAGATCATCGGCGTCTAAGAAGGGCAACCTGCGCACAAGTTTTGCGTTGCACCGACATACGGCCCCATCTCCGAAAACAGTTTGTCGTCATCCCGGAATTTGCGCAGCAGTTGTCCGGGACCCAGACTTCCTTGTTTCGCAACACTTCCTGGGTCCCGGTCTTCGCCTGCGGCGAAATCGGGATGACGACCAACTGAAGTGTTTTCCGCTTCCCCAATCCGGCAGCGTCCTCAGCGGTGTTATCCTCGCCGCCTTACCCGGTCACGCCATCACGTCCCGCCCCGTCTGCGCCAAAGCCGGGAAGCGAAACAAATCGATACGACGTGATAAAAAATGAGAATGAATGAGAATGGATGAGAGAGAAACGACATCCGATAAGCACCGGATGCGACAGGCTGAGGCAGTTTGAACGAGGCGGAGACGGAACTTGCGCCTACAGAAAACGCCCCATCCGGAAAACAAAATACAGCCGGATCAAGCGCCTGAAGACCACGGCCCCGGTTCTTCTTCAACACGTCCGCTCACGGAATTTCGCGCCGAACCCGTCAAAACTGCCGCATCAAATGCTAAAGCGCTGCGTCCACCAGCAGGAAAGCCGCGAGGCGGGCACTGGCATTGCGGCTTGTGCTCTGGGTCTGCTCCAGAGCAGCCAGCGCGTCGGCCTGTTCGAGCAGCGCGAACTGGCGGGCCATTTCCATCAGTTTGGAATCGCCGCGCAGGCGGTGCGAGACGCGCTCGACTTCCTTGCCAGCCTGTTCGCGGATCGCTTCGCGGCGCGGGCCATTGCCCTTCGTATTCGCCGCGGCGATGCGCTTTTTCGAGCGCGGGCGGAACACGTCGCCCAGCGGAATGCCCGAGGACTGGAGCCGCGAGACCAGCGATTCCGCGAGCTGCTCGCGGTCATCCGGCGCGCCGGATTCCTCACGCGAAATATCCGAGATGATGTCGCGCAGCGCCGACCCGTTGGAGGCCGGGGCCGTCAGTTGGTCGCTGGCGCGGCGGCGCGGCAATTCCGGCGGCGGCGCCTGCTGGTCTTCATGGCGGCGGCGCAGCATCAGCGGCTCGCCTTCGCGAGAGGTCACATCACGGCCAAGCACCAGCGGCGCGCTCGGGGTCGGCGTCACGGCGCTCGCCGCGATCACGGCGTCGGCGCTGGCGTCAAACAGGTCATCGTCCATCGAGGCCCGGCTGGCGGACAGCCGGCCATTGCCGTTCGAATAGGACGGCGCGTGTCCATTGCCATTGGCATGGCCGTTGCCGTTCGGCGCATGACCGTTCGTGCCCTGACCATTGGCATAGGAGGCCTGCGGCGCCGAGAGGCTCTGGCGCAGCGGCGGCGGCGCCAGCGAAGGCGCGGGTTCAGGTGCGGCAATGCCGGTGCGGCGCTCGAGGTTCTCGCCTTCGATCCGCGCGGCGTAGCTCGCGGTGCGCAGCGCATAGGCCGCCTGCTCGCCCGCTTCGCGCAGGCGCGCTAGCGCCCGGGCCGCTTCTTCAGCGGCGCCGCGGGTGGCGGAATTGATCTCGGCATTCGCCTGACGCGCGCCATCGAGCGCGGAGGCGACCGCGCCTTTCAGCGCGTCGCCGGTCGTCGCCGCAGCAGCAGCTGCGACTTCGCTGGCGCGCACGGCGGCGTCCACGGTGCGGCGGGAATGTTCAAGCTTGTCCTCGATCCGGGTGATCGAGAAGGTCAGCGATTCGGTGCGCGTCGCCGCTTCGCGGGCGAGGCCGTCGAGGGACTCCAGCCGGCGGGAGAGATCTTCGCCGGCCCGCGACATCGAGCCGAGCCGGTTCTCCAGCGCGCTGTCGGCGCGGCCAACCTCGTCACTCGCCTGGCGTGCGGCAGAAATCATCATCTGGGCCTGGCGCGGGATCGCCTCGCTCATCGTGCTGATCTGGCTGCGCAACTCGCGGGCCAGCGCCTCAAGCGCCTGGCGCTCGGCGGCCAGCCGGGTCGCAAGATCACGCGCATTGTCGGACGTCGCGTAGGAAACCGATTCAAGCCGCTGACGCTCGTCGCCGATTTCGCCGGCCATGGCTTTCATCGCCGTCAGCGCATGCGCCATGGCGAGGTCCACTTCGGCAGCGGCCTGTTTCATCTGCTCGGCAAAGGCGATGCCTTCAGTGCCCGCTTCCCGCGCCGGCATCATCAGGCGCGAGGTTGCCTCCAGCACCAGTGCATTGGCGGCGGCGGCGCGCCGGGTCGAGCGGCCCATGAAGCCGGCCATGATGATTAGGAAGGCGGGAATGAAAGCGGCGATGCCGCCGGCGGTGAGCAGCATCGGGGAAATCTGCTCGGCCAGCGCCATGCCGCCAAGGCCGAAAAATCCGAGGAGGACACCGAGACTCCAGAGCGCCGCCACCGCAAAAGCGGCAGCTACCATCCACCCGCCACCATGCTGGGCCATCTCAAAATTCTGAGAGGCCTGGTGACGTGCAAGGTCGTCCCGGCCCGAAGGGCGCACGGAGGAAGCGTCTGTCATGTCCACTGTATAACTCGCCTTGCATCCGCCTGCGAGGGCAGAATGCACGCCGCTAGGTTAAGGCTTTGCAGGGTTTCTCAGCCAAGGATCGCGAGAACGGACGACTTCTCGGCCGGCTTGTCATCCCGGTCGGGCGTGCTCGGCGCAAATTCCATCCCGAGCCAGGCGAGAATGGTGGCCAGCACCAAGTTACGGATCAAGATGAGCAGGTCGGTCATCGCTCAGTCCCCAGTGAGTGGCCAGTGTTCGGGCGCGGCTAACGGATGAGGCTCATCCTTAAGCCTCGAAAGGAGAAGTAGCAGAATTGAAGTTTTCCGACAATCGATAAAACGTGAATTTTTTGCGCCATTCGCATCGTTAACAGGTTGCTAATGGCCCTCGTCCACGTTTTCAGGGCACAGGAGACCTCCGGATGACCGACCCGCGCCCTTCCCTTCCGGTCATGGACCTCGACCATCTCTCCGCCATGACCGGCGGCGACCATGATCTGGCCGTCGAAGTGATCGAGATCTTCCAGCACCAGGCCCAG
>JBBSDJ010000142.1:0-7065 GCA_038249555.1 Caulobacterales bacterium | reverse complement strand
GAAGCGGACTTCCGGCGCGGCGAAAAGCAGGTGCTGAAACGGCTGCTGGACCTGCCGCCACATGTGCTGGCGACCGGAGGCGGGGCCTTCATCGACGCCGAGACGCGGGCGGTGATGAAGGAGAAGGCGGTAACCGTCTGGCTGAACGCCGACCTTGAGACCTTGTGGCGCCGGGTGCAGAAGCGCGACAACCGGCCGCTGCTGAAGCGGGCCGACGCCAAGGCGCACCTGTCAAACCTCGTGACCGAGCGTGAACCTTTTTATTCACAGGCTGACCTTAACGTTCAGTCCAAGGATGGCCCGCATACCAATACAGTCAACGCCATCCTGAAAGCCCTGCAGACCTGGACCCCGACATGACGACCGCCGCTTCCTTCGAAACTGTCCGGGTAGACCTCGGCGCGCGCGCCTATGACATTCTTGTCGGCCACGGCGCCCTGACGGAACTGGGTCCGCGTCTTGCGCTTCTGGTGAAGCGTCCGCGCGCCTTCGTGCTGACGGACGAAACCGTGATGCGCCATCACAAGGCGCGTCTGGAGGCGGCGGTGGCGGGCGCCGGGATCAAGCTTGACTGGATGGCCCTGCCGCCGGGCGAGCAGACCAAGACGTTTGCACAGCTCGGCCATGTGCTCGACTGGTTGCTGGCCGGCGGCGCGGACCGGGGCGATGTGCTCATCGCGTTCGGCGGGGGCGTGATCGGCGACATGGGCGGACTTGCCGCCAGCCTGATGAAGCGCGGCATGGGTTTCGTGCAGGTGCCGACGACGCTGCTGGCGCAGGTTGATTCATCCGTAGGCGGAAAGACGGCCGTGAACACGCCGCGCGGCAAGAACCTTGTCGGCGCGTTCTACCAGCCGCGGCTGGTGATTGCCGATACCGAGCTGCTCGCGACGCTGCCCGAACGCGAGATGAGGGCCGGCTATGCCGAGATCCTGAAATACGGGCTGATCAATGATGCGCCGTTCTTCGACTGGCTGTCCACGAACGGGCGAAAGGTGCTGGCGCTGGAGCCGGAAGCGGCGCGCTACGCCGTCGCCCGTTCCTGCGCCGCGAAGGCGGCAATCGTCGTGGAAGACGAAACCGAGACGGGCGTGCGCCAGCTGCTGAATCTCGGCCACACCTTCGGCCATGCACTGGAGGCGGCCAACGGCTATGGCCCGGACTTGCTCCACGGCGAGGCGGTCGCGCTCGGCATGGCGATCGCGTTCCGCTATGGCGCCGAACTTGGGGTCACGCCGCCGGCGGATGCGCGCCGGGTGGCCGACGTGATCCGCGCCTCGGGCCTGCCGGCCGATCTCGGGGGCAGGGACCGGGCGCACTTCACGGCGCCGCGCCTTACCGAACTGATGCAGCAGGACAAGAAGGCGCGCGGCGGGCGCGTGCCGCTGATCCTCGCGCGCGGGATCGGCGCGTCCTACATTCATCCGGATGCGGATCTTGCCTCCATCGAAGCCTTCCTTGCCCGCGAACTCCTTGAAACCGCCTAGAGAGACCTACCATCCGACATGATTGCCGGTTACCTGATTGCCATTTTCGTCCTTCTTTGCCTGTCTGCCTTTTTCTCCGGGTCTGAAACGGCGCTGACAGCTGCGTCCCGCGCGCGGATGCACCAACTCGAAAAGGAAGGCGACAAACGCGCCCGCGCCGTCAACCGGCTTCTTTCGAACCGGGAAGACTTCATCGGCGCCATCCTGCTGGGCAACAACCTCGTCAATATCCTGGCGTCCGTTCTGGCGACAACCATGTTCACGGCCTTGTTCGGTCAGGGTGGTCTGGCGCTCGCGGTCGCAACCGGCGTCATGACCATCACGGTACTGATCTTTTCCGAAGTGTTGCCGAAGACCTACGCCATCTCCCGGCCCGACAGCCTGGCGCTGCTGGTCGCCCGCCCCATCGGGCTCGTGGTGCGCGGGGCTTCGTGGATCATCCAGCTGATCCGCTTCATCGTGAAGATGCTGCTCACCCTGCTCGGACTGGCGGGGCCGGTGACGCCTGTCTCCGCGGAGCAGGAAATCCGCGGCGCGATCGACCTGCATGCGATGGAGGGCGGCGTGGAAAGCGGCGACCGGCTGCGCCTGGTCGGCGCGCTGGATCTCAAGGACCTCACGGTCGAGGACGTGATGATCCACCGCAAGAACATCCAGATGCTGAATGCGGACATGGACCGGCGCCAGCTGGTGATGAAGGCGCTGGCCAGCCCGCATACGCGCCTGCCGCTGTACCGCGGCGAAAAAGAAGAGATCATCGGCATCCTGCATGCCAAGGATCTCCTGCGTGCCGCGCTGCCTATGGGCGGAGACCTCTCGAAGCTCGACCTTGACTCGATCCTGCGCAAGCCGTGGTTCGTGCCGGAGACGACGCAGGTGAAGGACCAGCTCGACCAGTTCCTGTCAAAGGGCCAGCATTTCGCGCTCGTCGTCGACGAATACGGCGAGTTGCAGGGCATGATCACGCTGGAAGACATTCTCGAGGAGATCGTCGGCGCGATCCATGACGAGCATGATGTGCAGATTCAGGGCGTGCGGTCGCAGGTCGATGGTTCGGTGAATGTCGATGGCTGGGTGCCGATCCGCGATCTCAACCGGGCAACCGGCTGGGTATTGCCCGACGAGGAGGCGGTGACCGTGGCGGGCCTCGTGATCCACGAAGCGCAAACTATACCGGAGCCGGGGCAGAGTTTCGTCTTCCACGGCTACCGGTTCAACATCCTCCGCCGCCAGCGCAACCAGGTGACAGGCGTGAACATTTCGAAGGTTGACGCAGGTTAGGGCGCGGTGGCCTTCAGCGCGAGCGCGTGCAGGCCGGAATCGAACTCCTTCTGCAACACCAGCATGACGGTGCGTTGCACCTGGACGCGCGAGAGCCCAGCGAAGGCATCCGCGACAATTTCGACCGAGTAGTGCGTCTCGCCGCCGGGCGCGGCGCCGGCATGGCCCGCATGCTTGGCGCTGTCGTCGGTGATGATGAGGGAAGCGGGCGAGAAGGCTTCGGTCAGAATCTCTTCAATTCGCGATCGTCTGTCACTTGGTTGTGGCATCTTTAAGCGGCGCTCCCTATTATCGTGGCCCATGTCCGACAGCGATCCCTTTCGATACCGCGTCAAGTTCAAAGATATACGCGTGAACCCTCCCAAGGACGAGGCGTCGCGCGCGCGCGCCAAGCAAACGCGGGTGTGCGATGAGCCGAACTGTGACCTCGAAGGCGCCTTCCCGGCGCCGCGCCAGGGCGGGAAGGGGCGGCACTTTTTCTGCGAGCAGCATGTCTCGGACTACAATCGCCGCTTCAATTTCTTTGAGGGCATGAGCGAGGCCGAAGCCGCTTCCTTCGTACGCTCCGAGCGCTACGGCCACAAACGCACCTGGCGGATGGGCGCCGGGCCGATGGGCGGCAAGCGCAGTGCGCACGCCAACGATCCGCGCCGCTGGGCTGGGCGGGGCTTCTTCGACGTGGATGATACCCCTGCCGCCGAAGCACGCGTCGAGGCGCATCGCTCGAGCTTGCAACTCAGGGCGCTGCGCGAACTCGACCTCGAGGCGGATGCCCAGCCGGCCGAGATCCGCGCCCGCTATGCCGAATATATCCGCCGCTTCCACCCCGATTCCAACAAGGGTGACCGCTCCAGCGAGCACAAGCTTGAACGGGTCGTGCGCGCCGGCAAGCTGCTCAAGGCCTCGGGCCTGATGCGGACCTGACGGGGCCGTCCATGCCGCATGGACATGGGCAAGGAGTTTGTGGTCAAAGGCGCACGGAACCGGGATTCGCGGCTGGCGCTCGCGGGCCCGCAAAGAGGCAAGGCGCATGAGCAAAGGTCTGGTGACGGTTTTCGGGGGGTCGGGCTTCATTGGCCGGTATGCCGCCCGCACGCTGGTGGAGCGCGGCTGGCGCGTCCGGGTCGCCTGCCGCCGGGTGCATACGGCCATCGATGTGCGCCTCGCCGGACCGCCGGGCTGGGTGGACATCGTGCAGGCCAATGTGCGCGACCGGGCCTCGATCGACCGCGCGCTGGAAGGCGCTGACGCCGTCGTGAACCTGGTTGGCATCCTGTTCGAAAGCGGTAAGCAGACCTATGCCGGCTCGCAGGGCGAAGGCGCAGCGCTGGTGGCCGAAGCGGCGGCTGCCAAGGGCATCAAGCGGTTTGTGCAGGTCTCGGCCATCGGGGCGAACGCGGAGTCGAAGTCGCCGTATGGCCGCACCAAGGCGCAAGGCGAAGCGGATGTGCGCAAGTTCGTTCCCACCGCGACCATCCTGCGCCCCTCGATCGTGTTTGGCGCCGAGGACCAGTTCTTCAACCGCTTCGCGGCTATGGCGCGCTCGTTGCCCTTCCTGCCGGCGATTGGCGGCGGCAAGACGAAGTTCCAGCCCGTCTATGCCGGCAACGTGGCGAGCGCCATTGCGGCGGCGGTCGATACCGATACGGCCGAAGGCAAGACGTATGAGCTCGGCGGGCCGGGCGTCTACACGTTCAACGAACTCTACGACATCATTCTCAAGACCATCGACCTGAAGCGCTTCAAGCTTCCGCTGCCCTTCTTCGTGGCGCGGCCCTTCGGTTACATCACGGGCGCTGTTTGGCGTTTCGTGCCGCCCTTTTCCTGGGGCTTTCTCGGCGCCCCCCCGCTGACGGGTTCACAGGTCGAGATGCTGAAGGACGACAATGTGGTGGCGCCCGGCGCCCTGACGCTGGCCGACCTTGGCGTGACGGATCCGGAATCGGTTGAAGCCATCGTGCCGCGCTATCTCTGGCGCTTCCGCACCTATGGCGAATTCCACAAGCCCAGCGAAGCCTGATCAGGCGACCATCGGGATCGGCATCATCGTCAGCAGGGCGATGCCAAGCAGGATCCGGTAGGCCACGAAGGGCAGGAAGCTCATCCGGCGCACCAGCGCCATCAGGATGTAGATCGCCACGAGTCCCGAGAGCGCCGAGCCCACGCCGATGGCGATGGCTTCGCCAGCGGTTACCGTCACCATGCCGACTTCACTGCCGAAATAGAATTCCGCGATCATGTAGAGACCCACGGCGGTCAGCACCGGTGCCCCGACCAGCATGCCGAACTTCGCGGCGTCCGGGCGCGAATAGCCCAGCGCGCGGGCGGTGGTCATGGTGATGCCGGAGCGCGACGTGCCGGGAAGGACCGCCGCGATGACCTGGACTGCGCCGATCAAGACAGCGTGCCAGGCCGGCATCTCGTTGATGGTGCGGGTTTTGGCCCCGTAGATGTCGGCGAGGCCGAGCAGGATGCCGAATCCGATCAGCGGGATGGCCACGCCTTGCACCGAGCGAACGGCTTCGTTGACCGAATCCGGAATGTACAGGCGGGCTATAGCAAGTCCGAGCATAGTGAGAGGCAGGGATGCCAGCAGGTTCATAGCAAGGCGTTCGCCCGGGCTGAGTTCGCGCTTGGCGCCGAGCGCGCCGGGGAGGGCGAACACGCCGACAATCGCTTCCCCGATTTCCTTGCGGAAATAGATCAGCATCGACGCCACGGTGCCGAAGTTCGCGACGGCATTGATCAGCAGCTCGTCGCGGCCTTCATAGCCGAAATAGCTGGCCGCCAGCAGCACGTGCGCGGAGGAGGACACAGGCAGCCATTCGGTGATGCCCTGCACAATCGAGATAATGAGAATCTGGAGGATCGACATGGGCTCGCCGGGTCTGCTGGATGGGTTCATCCAGCCCTAGCGCAGAAAGGTAAAGCTTTGGAGCCGCCTTCTGCGCGGCGCGATCAAACTGCGCGCCTCCAAAATGATATGTATTACTGCGTATGCGGAAGTCCCCTAAAGTCTGGGGAGTAAAAAAACACTCATTATATATCACTTTGATATTATGAATCAGGTATCCATATTGCTGTGCACAGCACGTCGCTCTAAATGCAGGGCTCGCGCGCAGAGGGCGCGGTGATCGGAGAGCGCCCCTATGGCCGAGAAGATGCTGCAATTCACGAAAGTCTCGCGCGCAATGCCGGCGAAGCGGCCTGCCGCAGCACGTGCAGATGACTTCCGGGAAATCTATGCAGACTTCTCCCAGGAGGCAGCGAAGGTTCAGGCCGGACGCTGCTCGCAGTGCGGCGTGCCCTTCTGCCAGCAGGGCTGCCCGCTACAGAACAATATCCCGGACTGGCTGAAGCTTGCGGCCGAGGACCGGATGGAAGAGGCTTGGCGCGTCTCCTCCGCCACCAACAACATGCCCGAGATTTGTGGCCGCATCTGCCCGCAGGACCGTCTGTGCGAGGGGATCTGCACGATCGAGCAGTCCGGTCACGGCACGGTGACGATTGGCTCGATCGAGAAACACATCACTGACACGGCCTGGGCCGAAGGCTGGATCCAGCCGATCAAGCCGCCGCGTGAGCGCGCGCAATCGGCCGGCATCATCGGGGCAGGGCCGGGCGGCCTTGCGGCTGCCGAACAGCTGCGCCGTAAGGGCTATCAGGTCACGGTGTACGACGCCTATGACCGGGGCGGCGGATTGCTGGTTTATGGCATTCCCGGCTTCAAGCTGGAGAAGGACATCGTCGAGCGCCGCATCCGGCACCTTGAAGCGTCCGGCATCCGGTTCAGGTTCAACGCGCGCGTCGGCACGGATGCTTCTCTGGGCGACCTGCGCGCCGAGCATGACACGGTGCTGATCGCCACCGGCGTCTACGCAGCGAAGGACCTCAAATGTCCGGGCAGCGGCGCCGAAGGCGTGCTCGCGGCGCTGGATTATCTGACCGCTTCGAACCGCAAGGGTCTTGGCGACACTGTTGATGCCTTCGAATCCGGCGAACTGAATGCCGAGGGCAAGCGCGTGGTGGTCATCGGCGGCGGCGATACCGCGATGGACTGTGTACGGACGGCTGTGCGCCAGGGTGCCAAATCGGTGACCTGCCTTTACCGCCGCGACCGCGCCAACATGCCCGGCTCGCAGCGCGAAGTTCAGAACGCCGAAGAAGAGGGCGTCGTGTTCGAATGGCTCAGCGCGCCGGAAGCGATCCTCGATTCGAAGAATGGCAAGGTGAAAGCCGTGCGCGCCAGCAAGATGAAGCTGGGAGAGCCGGATGCCTCCGGCCGCCAGACACCGGT
>JBBSDJ010000141.1:0-7114 GCA_038249555.1 Caulobacterales bacterium | reverse complement strand
GCCACTACGACCGCTGCATTTTCGAAAGCTTCCCGCGTGCAGATATCCCGTGGACGGATGTTCTGCTCGATCAGCCGCATGACGGCCCGGCCACTCTCCACGCAATAGGCGTCGCGCTCTAGATATGGTGCCGGCAGCGCCGACGAAAGCGGCAGCGCCAGGCCAATCGCTTCCGACACGCACGCCATCGTGTTCGCCGTGAACTGACCGCCGCACGCGCCCTCACCGGGGCAGGCGAGCTTCTCGAGCGCCTCAAGCTTTGCACTCGACATTTCGCTTGAGCCCGCCGCATGCGCGCCGACGGCCTCGAACACGTCTAGCACGGTCACATCCTTGCCTTCGAACTGGCCCGGCAGGATTGAGCCGCCATAGATGAACACGCTCGGCACGTTAAGCCGCAGCATAGCCATCATCATCCCCGGCAGCGACTTGTCGCAGCCCGCCACGCCGACCAGCGCATCATAAGAATGCCCCCGTATCGTCAGCTCGACCGAGTCCGCAATCACTTCGCGGCTGACCAGCGACGAGCGCATGCCCTCATGGCCCATCGCGATCCCATCGGTGACGGTGATCGTGCAGAACTCGCGCGGCGTGCCGTCCGCTTCCTTCACGCCCACCGAGGCTGCATGCGCCTGGCGCATCAGCGCCGTGTTGCAGGGCGCCGCTTCATTCCAGCAGGACGCCACGCCGACGAACGGCTTCTTGATGTCCTTCGTGGAGAGACCCATCGCGTAGTAATAGCTGCGGTGCGGCGCCCGCTCGGGGCCTTCCGTGACGTGGCGGGAGGGCAGGCGGGATTTGTCCCAGGTCTTGGTCATGTAGCGCGTTCCCATTCGGAGTTCCGGAAAAGGGCCTAGCGCGCAATTTCCTTCCGGAAAAGCGCTTTATCGCCGCAAGAAGCGGCGATCCATGCCTCAAACGTTACCGCGGCGCGACTTTGGAAGCTCAGGCAATTCCGGCCAGCGCAGCCCTGGCCGATTTGAGCTTCTCCCGGCGCAGCGCCCAGTCCTTGAGCCGGTCCCGGTTCTCCTCGACAATCTCTTCTGGCGCCCGCGCGACAAAGTCCGCGTTGCCGAGTTTCTTCTCGGTCGCTGCTATGTCCTTGTCGAGCGTCGCGATTTCCTTGTCGAGACGCTTCTGCGCCTCCACCTTGTCGATCAGGTCCGCGATGTGCAGCGCCGCCACCGACGATCCAACCAGCGTCGATACCGAGCCTGCCGGTTGCGAGGTCGCGGTCGCCGTCTCGTCCAGCCGCGCCATCCGGCGCAGCACTTCGTCATTCCGCTCCAGCCGCTGCGTATCAACTGAGGAAGGATTCACCAGCGTCATCGGCACCTTCGCGCCCGCCGGCACGCCGAGATCATTCCGCAGCGAGCGGATCTCGGTGATCATCTCGATCAGCCATTCGATCTCGGCGCTCGCTTCGGCATGGCCGAACTCCGTGATGGCCGGCCACTGCTGCAGCATCAGGAAGCCCTGATCGTGCGCGCGTCCCGGCGCGCGCCGCTCCCAGAGTTCTTCCGTCACGAACGGCATGAACGGATGCAGCAGCTTCAGGGACTCGTCGAGCACATAGCCGCACACCGCGCGCGTCTCAGCCTTCGCCGCATCATCCATGCCCATCAGCAACGGCTTGATCAGCTCGAGATACCAGTCGCACACCGTGTTCCAGACGAACTTGTAGAGCGCGCCGGCGGCGTCGTTGAACCGGTATTCCTCGATCCCCCTGGTCACTTCGGCCACACAGTCCGCCAGCTCGCTGAGGATCCACTGGTTCACCGGCCGCTCCGCCGAGCACGGATCAAACTCGCCCGGCGCGCCGCATTCGTTCATCTCGGCAAAGCGCGTCGCGTTCCACAGTTTCGTCGTGAAGTTCCGGTTGTTCTCGACCGCCTGCTTCGACAGGCGGATGTTGCGGCCCTGTCCCGCCATCCGGCTCATCGCAAAGCGCAGCGCATCGGCGCCAAACTCGTCGACGAGCTCCAGCGGGTCCATGGCATTGCCCTTGGACTTCGACATCTTCTGCCCCTTCTCGTCGAGAACGAGGGCATGGATATAAACATCCTTGAACGGAGCTTCACCGGTGAACTCGAGCCCCATCATCATCATCCGGGCGACCCAGAAGAAGATGATGTCGAACGCCGTCACGAGCGTCGCTGTCGGATAGAAGGTCTTCAGCGCCTCGGTCTTCTCCGGCCAGCCCTGCGTCGAGAAGGGCCACAGCGCCGAGGAGAACCAGGTGTCGAGAACGTCTTCGTCCTGATACAGATAAATCGCTGTCTCATGATCGCCCGCCAGCATCGCGCTGCGCGCCGCATCGCGGTCGGCTGCGGTTTTCACCGGACGGCGATAGAACGCTGCCGCTTGCGCAATTGCGTCGGTTTCGGTCGCAGCAACGAAGAACTTGCCCGGCGAGTTTCCCGAATGATCGACTGCAACCTGATGCCCGCCATTGCCGTCCGGCTCGGTCGTCATCGCGGGGCCATACCAGGCCGGAATCCGGTGTCCCCACCAGAGCTGCCGGCTCACGCACCACGGCTGGATATTGTCCATCCAGTTGTAATACGTCTTCGTCCAGTTCTCCGGCACGAAGCGCGTGCGCCCGTCCTCGACCGCCGCGCGTGCCGGCTTCGCCAGCGTCGCCGCATCGACATACCACTGGTCCGTCATCCACGGCTCGATCACGACGCCCGACCGGTCGCCAAATGGCTGTTCGATCTTCAGGTCCTCAATCCGCTCCAGCAGGCCCGCCGCGTCAAACGCAGCAACCACCGCCTCGCGTGCCTTGAACCTGTCCAGCCCGCGCAGCTCAGCGGGAATACCCGCCGCATCGGCTTCCGCGCCGTCCACGATGGCCGCGACCGCCGTCAGGATGTTCAGCGGCGCATGCCCCGCGCGCTTGCCAACTTCAAAGTCATTGAAGTCATGCGCCGGCGTGATCTTCACCGCGCCCGAACCCTTCTCGGGGTTCGCATATTCATCCGCCACGATCGGAATCCGCCGCCCGACAATCGGCAGCACAACCTCCTTGCCGACGAGCCCCGCATACCGCGCATCCTCCGGATGCACCGCCACGCCCGTGTCGCCCAGCATCGTCTCAGGCCGCGAGGTCGCCACAACGATATAGTCGCGCGTCTCGAACGTGACGTTGCCGTCTTCATCCTTGAGCGGATGATCATAGGTCACCCCGTCCGCCAGCGGATAGCGCAGGTGCCAATAGTGCCCCGCGACTTCGCGCGTCTCGACTTCCAGATCGGAAATTGCCGTCTGGAAATGCGGGTCCCAGTTCACCAGCCGCTTGTCGCGGTAGATCAGGCCCTTCTTGTGCAGGTCGACGAACACTTTCGTAACGGCCTTCGACAGGCCTTCGTCCATCGTGAACCGCTCGACCGACCAGTCGCACGAGGCGCCGAGCCGCTTCAGCTGCCCCTTGATCGAGCCGCCCGATTCTTCCTTCCACGCCCAGACGCGCTTCAGGAACGCCTCGCGTCCCATGGTGCGGCGGTCCTGGTTGTTACCTTCCTTCGCCAGCTGGCGCTCGACAACCATCTGCGTCGCGATGCCCGCATGATCGGTGCCCGGCTGCCACAGCACATTCTTGCCGCGCATCCGCTCGAACCGGATCAGCACATCCTGCAGCGTATTGTTGAGCGCATGGCCCATGTGCAGCACGCCGGTCACGTTCGGCGGCGGAATCACGATCGAATAGGCCTGCGCGCTGGTATCCCCGGACGGGCGGAAGCAGCCGGCGTCCTCCCAGGTCTGGTAGATCCGGGCTTCGGCTTCGGCGGGGTCAAATCTCTGGTCAAGCATCGTCTGGCTGGGGTCCGGTAAAGGCACAAAAGAAAAGCGCGCCGGTGAAGGCGCGCCGCTCCCTATATCAAGTTTGGGAAATGAGGCTAGCGCGCCATGCGGGCGATACGCTGGACTTCGGCCTCTACCTTCTCTTCGACGATGTTGGCGAGGTTGGCATCGAGCCAATCCTTGATCATCGGCTTCAGCATCTCCTTGACGAGACCTTCGATCGTGTTGTCGCCGGCAATCTCCATTTTCGAGATCAGCTTGCCGAGCGCGCCGGCGGCAACGTCCGCCGTGTGCTCGTCGGTGAGGGCGGTCTGGGCGTAGCGGGCGCTGGTTTGCATGGGGGTCGTCTCCGGGGTGGGGAAAGAGGGGCGGGCAGGCGCGGTGCGGGTGATCGGCGTCACGGGCGGCGGAGCCGGTTCGGCCGCGGCTTGCCGGGCCGAGCCCAGCATTTCTTCAAACGTGAACTCCGGGCCGGTCAGCTTGGTCGAGACCGGGGCAGGGGCAGGCCGCGGCGCCAGATCCTCTTCCGCCTCGAACATCGCCTGGTCGCCGTCGTCCAGAATGTCGCCGACGGTAGCGTCCTCGACGTCTTCGTAATCGTTGACCGGCTCGGGCGCGACTTCCCGGAGGGTCGCTGCCGCCGCCGCGCCCGGCGTGCGAACCGGCACGGGTTCGTCATCCGAGATGATCTTGCGGATCGATGCGAGGATTTCCTCCATCGTTGGCTCTTTGTGCGCTTCGTTGGCCATCTTAGCCCCTCGTTGCTGGAATCGTTTCCCGGATCTGGACTCAGGCGTAGGCCGAATCCGGTTAACAACCCTTTGACAAAGTTAACGCGTTAGCGCCCGGAAGGCCAGAGACTCAGCCGATAGTGTCCAGGCCACCGATGGCCCGCAACAGCTGGTGGGCCGCTACATAGGCATCCCTTTCCGCGCCGACCAGCGCCAGCCGGGCCTCGAACAACTGCTGTTCCTGGTCCAGCACGTCCAGCGTCGTACGCACGCCCACGGCTAGTTCTTCCTTGGCGCCCTCATAGGCAATCTCGGCCGCCTCGACCTGCCGGCGCGAGGCCTCAATGGCCCGCGTCGAGGCATCATAGCCATACCAGGACTGCGCCACCTGTGCCCGCACCTGAGTCTCGAACGCATCGATACGCCGCCGCGCCTGTTCGCGCTGCAGCTTCGCCGAATTGACCTGCGCCTTTATGGCCCCGCCCGAAAACAGCGGAATCCGGCCCTGCGCCACCGCCGACACGCTGGTATCGCGCTGGCCTGTGTCGCCATAGGTTTCCTGCACGCCGGCCGTGCCGACGAGGCTGATCTGCGCGCGCCCGGCCGCTCTGGCCTCGTCCACGCCGGCCGAGGCCGCGCGAAGGTCTTCCCGCGCCGCCAGGATCGACGGATTGTTTGCTACCGCGTCTGAAAACGCTTCCTCGACATTCGCCGGAAGGGGCGGGAACGGCGGCGGCTCGGCCAGATCGCCCGGCGGCTGCCCCGTCAGGAACTGGTAGAATGCCGAGCTGCCTTCCAGCGCCGCTTCCGCGCCGGCGAGGGCGGCGCGCGCGCCTTCCAGCCGGGCCTGCGCCTGCGCCACGTCGGTCCGCGTCACGACGCCAACCTCGAACCGGTCTTCCGCCGCGCGCACCTGCTCGCCGGTCACGTCCACATTGTTCTTGCGAATCGCCACCGTCTCGCGGTCTCGCCGCACGTCGACATACGCCGTCACCACATCGAGGATCAGGTCCTGGCGCGCGGCGTCAAATGTCCGGTCCGCCGAATCGATTCCCGCCTCGGCGCGCCGGATGCCGGCGCTGATGCGCCCGCCGGTATAGATCGGCTGCACGGCCTGCAGCTGCGTGCTGGCGAGGGGCTGGTCGCCCAGGCCGAAGGCGAAAGCGGCGTTTGTGTCGATGGATTGGTACCCGCCGCTTGCCGACAGGTTCACCTGCGGCCGGCCGGACGAGCGCGCCAGATCGAGGTTGGCGCGGGCTATATCCGTCCGGTAGCGCTCGATTTCCAGCTGGGGATTGGTCGCGAAGGCCGCCGCCACCGCTTCCGGAAGGGTCTCGCCCTGGGCCGGTGCGCTGAACATCAGGCTCGACAGGCTCACCCCGATCAGGAGTGTCAGTGTGTTGGCGCGCATTGCGATTTTCCCTCGTCTGCCCCGGCAATATAGGATCTGCCCGGCGAAAGGAGAACACTGTTCACCTTGCGGCAGAGTAGCCTCGGGAACAGTACTTAAGGATCAGAAGCTAAAACTAGGTTTCCGGTCGAACGCCGTGAAACGCGGCGGGCAGCAGTCAAAGCCCTCGCGCGCCGACACCGTGTTTCCAGCCTTCTTGAACACCTTGCCCCGGCCCATGCCGCCCGCATCGGCCATCACCGCAGCAAGCCGTCCGCCGTCGCGTAGCTGCTCCGTCCAAGCGTCCGGCAGCAGCTCGATCATGCCGGCCACATAGATAACGTCAAACGGCGCCTGCCCGGGAAGCCCCTTCGCCAGCGGCCCTTCCACCGGCGCGGCGCGGTCCACGCCGATCGTGGCAAACCGCTGCGACATGGCATCCACCAGTTGCGCCGTCTCCTCCAGCGCGATCACGGTATCGGCCAGGTGGCTGATCAGCGCCGCTTCATAGCCGGCTCCCGCGCCCACCACGAGCACCACGTCCGCCGGCTGGATCTCCGCCATCTTGATCAGCTTCGCCGTATCGCGGGCAGTCCAAAGCGCGCGTCCGGGGGAAGTGGTGATCTCCAGCTCCGAATAGGCCACGCCCTTGCGCGCATTCGGCACGAACACTTCGCGCGGCGTGCGCAGGAACGCGCTGACGATCCGCGGGTCGGTCACATCGTTCGGGCGGATCTGGCTGTCCACCATGATCTCACGGGCGAGGTCGAAATCCATCCGAGTCACTTCCCTCTGCGAAGCCGGGTCTGCCGCCATGTATCATGCCCCGCTGCGCACGCAATCTTCGCCGCGCGGCGAAATTAGCCTGCGCCCGCCGATTGTCTCCCCCCGCCAGCCTTGCTAGGGACGGCTCCGGTCGCCTGAGGCTCCATGGCGGAGTGGTGACGCAGCGGATTGCAAATCCGTGCACCCCGGTTCGATTCCGGGTGGAGCCTCCATCCCCCTCCCTGAAATTCAAACGCGCTGGCCGCAGCCGTAAATGCCGGCGCTCCAGATTGCTGCGATCCGTTAACCCGGAATTAACCATATCAGGCGACCTTGTGCATGTCTTCTTGGAGACACCCACCATCACCCAACGCCTTTGGCGGGAGCTCACGCTCCCGCCTTTTTTCTTTGCGGGAAGGGCGAT
>JBBSDJ010000140.1:0-7142 GCA_038249555.1 Caulobacterales bacterium | reverse complement strand
TGGCCTTTTGACAGGATGCCGCGCTGGATTTCGTTTGAGCCTGCATAGATCGAGCCGGCGCGGTCGTTGAGGTATTTCGCCGAGACGGTGACCGCGCTTTCCGGGCCGACGAGCGGCGAGTTGGCGCCGTCGAAGCCGGGGACGGGGCCGCCGGGCGAGGTATGGTGCGGTTGGAACGGGGCGCCATAGGCGCCGGCGAGTTCGAGGCCGAGTTCGGTGAGATGCTGGCTGAGCTCGGTGCCGCGGATTTTCATCATCGAGGCTTTGAGGCCCGGCGTGCCGCCGCCGGCGAGTTCGGACATCATCTGCAGTTCGGCGGCTTCGAGTGTCTGCGCTTCGGCTTCGGCCTGCGAGAGCTTGCGGGCGAAGTCTGCGTCGAGGAGGCCTTCCTCGGCGGCGATCTGGCGGAGGCTGCGCAAGCGCGCGAGCAGGCGGGGGCCGTAGGACGAGCCGCCGCGTTCGAACTCGAGCAGGTATTTCGCGACCGTCCAGCCCTCGTTGACCTTGCCGATGACATTGGCCTTCGGCACGCGAACATCGGTGAAGAAGACGGCGTTCTGGATGTGCTCGCCGGACAGCATGAGGATGGGATCGACGCGAACGCCGGGGGAGGTCATGTCGATCAGGATGAAGGTGATACCCTGTTGCTGCTTGCCGGAGGAATCCGTCCGTACAAGGCAGAACATCATGTTGGCTTCGTGGGCGTGGGTCGTCCAGATCTTGGAGCCGTTGCAGATATAGTCATCGCCGTCCTCGACGGCGGACATGGTGAGGGCGGCAAGGTCCGATCCGGCGTGCGGCTCCGAATAGCCCTGGCACCAGAAGTCTTCGCCCGAGAGGATGCGCGGGAGGTAATGGTCCTTCTGCGCTTTCGAGCCGTGACCGATGAGGGCGGGGCCGCACATGCCGATGCCCATGGGTGAGAGCGGCGGGGCGCCCGCGCGGGCCATCTCGACGTCAAAGATGTAGCGCTGTGCGACGGACCAGTTGGTGCCGCCGTATTCGACCGGCCAGGAAGGGGCGGCCCAGCCTTGTTTCACCAGAATGCGCTGCCACTCCATCGCGATGGGCTTGGTCGAATAGACGCTGGTCATGCGCTTGGCGTAGGCGCGCAGGTCGGCGCTGAGATTTCGGTCGAGGAAGTCACGGACTTCTGCGCGGAAGGCTTCTTCGTCGCGGGTGAAGGCAAGTTTCATGCGGAGGCTTCCTGCGGGAGGGGGCGTTTGCGTGCGGATTCCAGAAGGCGGGCGCGTTCGGCTTCGCTTTTCCACAGGAAACTGCGGGGCAGGTCGAGGCGTTCGCAGGCCTGCGCGGGCGGGCCTGCAGTGTCGGGGACGCTTTCGGCGATGCGCGCCATGGTTTTGACAGCGAAGCGGCCAGCGGGAGAGAGATCGTATTCCGGGCCCAGCGCGAGCTTGGTGCGGACCTCCGGCGGCAGGATTTCGACGGCGGCGTTGACCAGCGAACTTTGCAGGCCCTTCGGCACGCCGGGTGCGGCGCGGCCGGAGCGCATGATGTCGAGGAATTCGGTGTTGATCGGATGCGGCTCGAAACGGGGCAGGAGCTTGCGCATCATCGTATCGAAGCCGGCGAGCGAGCGGATCTTGGTCTGGACGCCGTAGAGACCCGCGACGGTTTCGCCTTCGGCGAAGAAGCGGTTCTGGTCGGCGTCGCTCAGGGGACGGACGAAACGGTGGTAGCCCATCAGGAAGCCGTAGCTGGCGGTGGCGCTGACCCAGTCGAGTAGTTCGACATCGAGGGCCTCGTAGGCCTCGCCTGTGGGGGTCTCGCCTTTCACACGCGCATGCATGTTGGTGACGCCCTGGATGACGCGGCGGGCTGCGGCCTGCGGGCCGTAGACGCCGACCATGGCGGCCGTGCCGGTGCGTTTGGAGCGGCCGATGGGGTCGGTCTTGAAGACGGAGTGGTCCCAGACGCCGGAGCGGATGCGGGCATCGGCGAATTCGAGGAGCACGGCGCAGACGCCGCCGACGGCCAGGGCGACAGGGTTCTTGAAGACCTGCCAGGAAATCGAGTCAGGACCTGCGAAAGCGGGTTCACCGGCGGGGGCGGTGTAGTCAACCTTCCAGCCGAGATAAGATTTCGGGCCGTCCATGCGCCTGTCCCTTGTCCGATGCGGTCAAGGTAACCCGGAAAGCAGGGGGGTCAAAGGCGCGACGTAGCGTCAGATGCCGCCGGGAAAGGGCTCAGCCGTCGTTGAGGCTGGCGGGGGCGTTACGCACATCGGCGTTCATCGTGGCCAGCTTTACGCTGATCACATAGGCCTTCTTGGAATCCATGTTGGCGAGGATCAGGCCTGCCTGCTCGCTGGGGATCAGGCGCAGGAAACCGGCCGCGAAGGCGGGGTCCATCTGGTTGAAGATGGAGGCGGCGGCGTCCGGCTTCATGGCGCTGTACATGCCGGCAAGGTGCTTGATGTCCTGGTCCGAGGCGCCCTGGATCTCCTGCCAGCGGGCTTCGAGCGTGGTCTGCAGGGCCTGAAGCTCGGCCGTCTGCGTCTCGAGTTCCTTTTCCCAGGTCTGGAGCGCGAGCTTTTCGTTTTTCAGCTCTTCCTTCTGGGATTCAAAAAGCCACTGGTCTTCGGCGACCATTGCGGCGGATTCGGTCGTGAAACACACTTCCTGAAGGTCGGCGGCGGACGGGCCGGCCGGTTTGGCAGCGCCGTCGGTCTTGGCGGCAGCCGTTTCCGTGGCCGGTTTGAGTCCGAGATCCTCGGCGAAGGCGAGGCCGTTCGGCAGGAAGCGGGTGGCGCCGCCGATCGTGAACAGGACGCCGAGCGTCAGCAGCACATGCGAGGTGTTGTTCTTGACGAAAGACATGGGGATTTCTTCACAGCCTTCGGAGGGTCAGGCCTGCGGACGGAAAATCCGGACGCAAACATTTCCCAAAGATTTCACGGTTCGGGCTAATTATTCGTAAATTTTCGGTCGGCTTTTGCTAACCTTTGTCCGGACGCGCCTGTTCAGGACGAACGGGAGCGGGCCAGGAGCCCGAGTTCGCCGCTGGGCGACTCGAGAGAGGCGGACGCTTCATCCGACATCGCCCGCATCTGGCGCATGATGCCGGTCATCTCGGCGACGCGTTCCTTGGACTGGTCGAGCACGGTGCGCATCATGACAAAGAGGTCCATCTGCGCGGTATGGACTTCGTCAGTGGCGCTCGCCTTTGCGAGATCGACGGAGGCGATGGTGTCTTCGAGTTTCCTGCAGGTCTTTTCGGCTTCCGCGATCAGGTGGGCGAGGCGGGTTGCCATCGATTCGACGCGGACGCGGGTGTCCTGGGTTGTCGAGCTCATCTGGGCGATCGACGTCGACAGGGCCGTGATCGTGGCGCCGAGGCCGTCCTTGGTGTTCTGCAGCGCCTTGAGGCGCTTGCTCAGCACAAAACAGTAAATGCAGGCCGCAAAGGAGACCAGGAAGATCGCAATGTCCGTGGGCTGGATAGCCATTTCCATTACCTCAGGAGAAACTCGGTGATGAGCACACCATCGGAGACTCCGCTGCCCAGCACAAGCTCCGACCTGCGGGTGAGCTGCTCGCGCATGCGGGGGTAGAAGCCGGGGTCTTCAAAATCCTTCATCTCCAGGGAGCGCAGGTAGGTGTTGAAGGCGTCGACCAGCACCGGTTCGGCGGCTTTCACGGCTTCGGCATTCCCGGTTTCCGTGATCACCGACACATTCATCTTGAGGTACCGGGTGGCCGGGGCGCTTCCGACCGTGATCAGGATTTCCTGCATCTGGACATAGGCCTGGTCGGCTTTGGCGGTTGGCTCGATGGCCGCAGTCGTCTGTTCGCCGGCGACGCACGCTTCGGCTGCCGGGGCAGGTGGGGGTGTCAGAAGATAAACGAGACCGAAGGAGCTGCCGAGCGAGGCGGCGCCCAGGATCAGCAGACCGATCAGGCCGCTAGCCGCCTTCGGCGCGGCCTCGGAAGGATCACCGCTGGTTTTCGCATCCGGCTTCTTCTCAGCCTTCTTCTCCGGCTTTTTCGCCATCAGAACCCCGACTTCATCACGCAGCGCAACCCCGGTTAGATCAATCCCGGGTAAAGATAACCTTAACGATTTGGGGGCTAATCTTAATCATTAGACCAGAATCAGACCCGATCGGGGCCGTTTGTTCATGAAGTTTATCGAGACGCTAAGAGCCTTGCCCTTGCCGCGTCAGCTCCTGCTCGGGGCTGCGGTGCTCGGGATCGTGTTTGCCATGAACTTCATGGTCCAGGGCGCGACCAAGGAACCCATGGCGCTGCTTTATTCCGGGCTGGAGCCACAATATGCCGGCGAGATCATCGAGGAACTGGAGCAAACCGGTATACCCTATGAAATCAGGGGTGGGGCCATCTTCATCCCAGAGGGCAATCGCGATGAGGTACGCTTTGCGCTGGCCAAAGAAGGCCTGCCTCGCCAGTCGGTCCAGGGATATGAGCTCCTTGATGAGGTCAACGGCTTCTCCGTGACCTCGGAGATGTACAACGCGTCCTACTGGCGCGCCAAGGAAGGCGAACTGACGCGTACAATTCTCGCGATTCCCGGCATCTCCTCGGCCCGCGTGCACATCGGCGCGAGCCTGCGATCCGGATTTGCCCGGTCGCAGGCTGCACAGACCGCTTCGGTCACCCTGTCGACAACCCATACCCTGTCCAAGGGCCAAGCGGAGGCGATCCAGTATCTGGTCGCGCTGGCCGTATCCGGCCTGAAGCCGGAGGATGTAGCGGTTATCGATCCGACCAAGGGGATTCTCGCTGGCCCGAACTCCGAGAATACGGTGGAAGCGGGTGCGGGTGCTGAAGAACAGACGGCTGCGCTCGAGCAGAAGATTGCAGAGCTGCTAGAGGCGCGCGTCGGCATCGGCAATGCACGCGTGTCGGTCTCGATGGACATCAACCGCGAACGCCAGCGGATATCCACCGTCTCGTTTGACCCGCAGTCGAAAGTCGTCCGTAACCGGACGACCAATGATGCCAGCGAAACCGGCAGCGGCGGCAACTCGGGTGCACTGACGGTTGCAAGCAATCTGCCGCAGGAAGAGGGCGCGGGCGGCGGCACAACCAGCACGAACGCGATGAAGAACTCGTCGGAAAGCATCGCTTACGAAATCAATGAAACCCGCACCGAGATCGATAAACTCCCCGGACAGATCGAGCGTATTTCCATCGCAGTCCTGCTGAACGAGCAAGCTCTCGGGATTGATCCGGCGGCTACGGATGCTGCGGCCCTGCGCGATGCGTTGATCGCTGACGTGCAGGCCCTTGTGACGTCCGGTGCCGGTTTGAACCTTGAGCGGGGCGACGCCATTTCCGTGGAATTGATGCCGTTCCAGCAGGTCGCTGCCGACGACATGACGCCGGCGCCTGGCATGGTCGCGCAACTGGTGGACCGCTATTTCTGGTCGGGACTGCAGGCTCTACTGCTCGGTATCGTCGTGATCGTGCTGGCGTTCGGGGTGGTTCGCCCGATGCTCATGCCGAAAGCGAAAAGGCTTGAAGACGGCGCTGTTCCGGTGCCGGGCGCAGAGGCCGCAACAGGTGCTGCGGGCGGCGCCGCTGCCGGTATCGCCGGCATGCCGGCGGAGTCGGATCCGTTCAACTATCTGAAGGATTACGCCAAGGAGCGGCAGGATGAGACAGCGGCATTGCTTCAGCAATGGCTGAATGAGGACCAGAAGGTCGCCGTCAATGAGTGATGGCGTGCTTGCGGGCCTACCGCGATTTGATTCCGCCGCTGGCCAGATGGCCGGGCGTGCGCCGGGCAGCTGGCGCCGGGAACTCGGTGGCAAGACAACTGGTGAGCCCGCCGAGGATGCTCCGCAGGAGGAGAAAGGCCAGTTTGCCGGGGTTTCTCCCGAACCGGCGCCCGCTGAACCTGCGGCCCAACCGCTTGACGTCAGGAAGATCGAAGCCTCGCTTTCGGCCCTCAATGCGAGGCTCGACCAATTCGAGCGCGACGCGCAGGCGCAGACACTCCAATCGATCCAGTCGGTTGCCGCAAAGCTGTTTCCTGAACTGTCCCGCCGGTTCCTCGCCGATGAGATCAGTCATCACCTTGCCATGCTGGTTCCTGCGTCCGCTGCGGTTGTCGAGATACGGGCCGAAGCTGAACTTGCCGCAAGACTGCGTGAGATCGTCGAGCGCTCGCCCGCGCTTGCGCACCGGTGCACGGTCTTGCCGGCGCCCGCCGATGGTCAGGGCAGGGTAGATGTCTCCTGGCAGGCCGGCGGCCTGACATTCGATTTCAACGGGCTGCTGCAGGCTTGCCTGTCGCACCTGAATTCAACCCAGACTGTGACGACGGAGTAGACGCATGGCCATTCCCGAAAAAGCACCAGATGATGCAGCTGAAGAGCGGAGGGACGCATCCAGCCGCAACGTCTTCAAGCGTTCAATCTACAGCGTTCCGGTGACGGTCACCGTGTCGATTGGATTCAAGCGCCTGAGCGTATCGGAGATCCTTGAGCTGCAGCCGGAGTCGATTGTCGCGCTGACATCGCGCATCGATGACCCGGTCGATCTCTGTATCGACAACAAGATAATCGCCAAAGGGGAGCTGGTAGAAACCGGCGACGGCACGATTGCCGTGAAGATCATCGAAATCATCGAGCGGGCCTCTGACGATAATGGCTAGTTTCTCCACCTTCCTGCGGCTTGCCCTGCTTATCATGCTGACGGTCCTGCTGGCTGGCGCCGCGCATGCACAGCAAGCTGCGCCGGGCCAGATTCCGGCGCTGGAAGGTTTGATGAATCCAGCGGGCGACGGCCGGCTCAGCACATCGGTCATCCAGCTTCTGCTGATCGTCTCGGTCCTGAGCCTCGTGCCAGGTATTGCCATGATGGTGACCTGTCTTCCGTTCATGGTTATTGTCTTCTCCTTCATGCGCCAGGCCATCGGCGTGCAGCAGGCGCCGCCGAACATGATGATCATGGCGCTGGCTATGTTCCTGACGTTCTTCATCATGGAGCCGGTATTCATGGCTGCCTGGCAGAATGGCATCACGCCCTACATGGACGGCTCGCTGACCGAAGCGCAGGCCTGGACACTGACGACCGATCCGTTCCGTGAATTCATGATGCGGCGAACCGATCCCGAGGCACTGATAACCCTTGGTGACGCCGTGAACCGCCCGG
>JBBSDJ010000139.1:0-7248 GCA_038249555.1 Caulobacterales bacterium | reverse complement strand
GGTGGTGGAGTTGTTCCATTCTGCCGCCGGAAGCCTGCCCACGATGTCCCTCCTGCCCCGCCTTTTCGGTTCCAAGAAGCCTGCGCTGGTCGAATCCGCGCGGGTGGACCACGTTGCAGCGGCTGTGCCGGACAGTGCACGCCCCGTGCGCGTACAGGTCTACCGCGAAGCCTATGTCACCTATGAATCCGGTTATCGCCGCAAGGGCGTGGTGATGGATTTCACCGACACGGGCCTTCGCATCCGCTTTCCGACCAACGAGCTGTTGCCACCGGTCGTCTCGGTCAACGCCCGCTCGGTGGGCATCGAAGGCGATGCGGATGTGGTCTGGCAGAAGAATACGGAAGCCGGCCTTCGGCTTCGCAAGTAGACATACCGTTCGCCTCAAGCGCGATCCGGCTTGCCAAAATTCAACATCGGCGCACTCTGACCCAGCGTAAAGCGCAGGGAAGGAAACTCCGTATGTCTATCATGAAATCCGAAGAGATCATGGCCGAGTCCCCGAAATCCTTCGAGGATGCCATCCAGGTTGCGATCAGCCGGTTCTCCAAGACCGTCCGCGGCCTCGCCTCTTGTCACATCAATTCGATGTCGACCACGATCAAGGACGGCAAGATCGACCTGTACCGCGTCAACATGCAGATGACCTTCCAGGTCGATGCGGCGCCCGAGAAGAACGGCAACGGCAAGAAGAAGAAATAGCGCCGCCATCCGATCCGCAACGGGAGGGATGACGTCCCATAAGTTCCGCCTATATCCACGCGGGAAAACGTCGTGGAGCCTCCGATGCGTCCTCTCGCCGCCCTGCTTACAGCCGCTGCCCTGCTCTCCGGGTGCGGCGCGCCCGCGCGCAGCGAACCGGCTGCCCCGCCCTCATCCCAGGAGACACCGTCCATGTCCGCCACCCAGTTTACCTCGATCAACGGCAAGCCGCTCGACATCACCGCCCTTGGCGCCAAGGCCATCCTGGTGGTGAACACCGCCTCGAAGTGCGGGTTTACCCCGCAGTACAAAGGGCTGCAGGCGCTTTACGAGGACAAGAAGGACGAGGGCCTGATCATCGTCGGCGTGCCGTCGAATGATTTCGGAGCGCAGGAGCCGGGCACCGAGGAAGAAGTGAAAACCTTCTGCGAGATCAATTACGGCGTCACTTTCCCGCTGACCAAGAAATACGCCGTGAAAGGCGCCTCGCAGCACCCTTTCTATGCCGGCGCGGTTGCCGCGCTGGGCAGCGAGGCGGAGCCCGCCTGGAACTTCCACAAGATCCTCGTCAGGGGCGACGGCACGCCGATCAAGGCCTATAATTCCAAGGTCCGGCCGGACGACAAGGCGCTGCTCGCCGACATCGAGGCGGCCCTCAAGGGCTGACCCGCGCGTCACCTTGACGAACCGGCTTGGGCAGCGCCTAAGTCTGATAACAGCACCTGCACAAAAACTTCAGGAAGGAATGCCCCATGTCTGAGAAAGATCCGGTTGTCATCGTTGGTATGGCGCGCACCCCTATGGGCGGCCTTCTGGGCGACCTTGCGGGCTTTTCGGCCAATGAACTCGGCGCCATGGCCATCAAGGCTGCGGTTGCGGAAGCCGGTCTTAAGCCGGGCGAAGCCAATGAAGTGATCATGGGCAACTGCCTTCCCGCCGGCCAGGGCCAGGCGCCTGCGCGCCAGGCGGGCATCAAGTCCGGCGAAGACAAGGGCCTCGAAGCCACCACCATCAACAAGATGTGCGGCTCCGGCATGCAGGCGGCCGTGATGGGCCGCAACGCGATCCTCGCGGGCGACGCCAACATCGTGATCGTCGGCGGCATGGAATCGATGACCAACGCTCCGCACCTCCTGAACGTGCGCAAGGGCCACAAGTACGGCACGATGGGCGCCGAGGACCACATGGCCCTCGACGGTCTGACCGACGCCTATGCCAAGGGCCCGATGGGTGTGTTCGCCGACAAGATCGCCGGTGAGTATCAGTTCACCCGCGAGCAGCAGGACGCCTACGCTCTCGAGACGCTGACCCGCGCGCAGAACGCCACCAAGAACGGCAAGTTCAAACGCGAGATCACGCCGATCACCGTGAAGGGCAAGAAGGGCGACACGGTCATCGACACCGACCAGCTGCCGCGCGAGGCGATGCCGGACAAGATCCCGACGCTGAAGCCCGCCTTCTCGAAAGACGGAACGGTCACCGCCGCCAACGCTTCGGCGATTTCGGACGGCGCCGCGGCGCTCGTGCTGATGCGCGAATCCGAAGCCAAGAAGCGCGGCCTGAAACCGCTCGCCCGCATCGTCGCCTCGTCCAGCCACGCCCATGAGCCGGAATACTTCACCACGGCGCCTGTGCCCGCGATGAAGAAGGCGCTGGCGAAAGCCGGCTGGAAAATCGAGGACGTGGACCTCTGGGAGGTCAACGAAGCTTTCGCGGTTGTCCCGATGATCGCCATGAAAGAGCTCGGCATCAGCCATGACCGCGTCAACGTTAATGGCGGCGCCTGCGCCATGGGCCACCCGATCGGCGCCTCTGGCGCCCGCGTGCTGATCACCTTGATCGCGGCGATGGAAGACCGCGGCGCCAAGAAAGGCATGGCCTCGCTGTGCATCGGCGGCGGCGAAGGCATCGCCATGGCGGTCGAGCGCGTCTGAACCTTGCGTCGCCCAAAAGGCTGAAACCCGGCCCGGACGATGCGACACGGCATCGTCCGGGCTTTTTCATTCGGGGTGAGACCCATGCCGCTTCAGAACCGGGTTGATCCGTTTGGCGCGTTGCAGGCCGTGCCGGACCGCGGCCTGTTCATGGGCAACCGGGGTGGCTGCTTCCACCGCGAGGATCAGACGCTGAAGGACCGGCACTGGACCAGCAGGCGCTGGATCATCTGTGTGCTGAGCTTCAAGGACAGAAAGCGCAAGCTGATGCAGCCCGGGCTTTATACAGAGCTGTTTTTCCTGGATGAGGCGACCGCGCTGGCGGGCGGGCACCGGCCCTGCTTCGAGTGCCGCCGTGCCGAAGCGAGCGCCTTCCGCGACGGCCTCATCACTCTCGGGCACCTGCGGGCTGGCGAGACGATCGGCAAGCTGGACGCCATCGCCGCGGGCGAGATTCAGACGGTGCTGAGCGGCGCCCGGCACCGCGAGATCGTGCCGCCCTCCACCCTGCCCGATGGCGCGATGTATGCGACCGGCGGCGCGGCCTACCTCAAGCACGACGGCGCTGCGCGGGCCTGGTCGTTCAAGGGATATGGCGCCCGCCAGCCCCTGCATGCCTCCGGCGAGCGCCTGACGCCGGACATCACCTGCGAAGCGCTCCGCGCCCGCTATAGCCCCATCCTCCATCCCTCGGTGACCGCATGACCCCTCCGCCTACAGAAGAAGAAATTGTCGCCCATTTCCGCGAGCAGGCCGTGTTCTGCGGCGGGCTCGGGTCTCCGTTCATGGAGCAGCTCTGCGAGGTGATGGCAGATGACATCGAAGCGGGCGGCCCCGTGGCGGCGCTGATGACAGGCTGGCCGACCAATCCGCGGCGGGATGCCTTGTCGCTGCGCATTGCTGGCTACCTGCATCACAGCGTGCTGACGGGCGCGGCAAAAGATCTGGCCGCGGCCTATCCGGCGCGGGACAAGGCGTGGACGATGGCCGGAATCTGGCCGCTGGCGCGGGACTGGCTGTCGGCGACGCAGACCGAGGCCCTGGTGTTCCTGAAATCTCCTCCGCAGACGAACGAAGTGCGCCGCTCGGTTGCCCTGCTCCCCGGCTTCCTGAAGCTGGCGGCGCGGTTTCCGATGCCGATGCATCTTCTGGAACTCGGCGCCAGCGCCGGGCTGAACCAGAACTGGGGCCGGTTCGGTTATCGCACGGCCAGCTGGTCTCTTCCGGGCACGAGCGGGGTGGAGATCGAGACGGACTGGAAAACTCCGCCGCCGGAGCATCTGGAAGCGCGGCCGCAGGTCGCCTCCCGCGCGGCGTGCGACCAGAATCCGATTGACGTGTCGAATCCGGACACCGCGCTGCGCCTCAAATCCTATGTCTGGCCGGACCAGCCCGAGCGCCTTGCCCGGATCGACGCGGCGATGGCGCTTGCTATCGAGACCGGCGTGAAGGTGGACAAGGCGGACGCCGCCGACTGGCTGAAGGCGAAACTGGCGGCGCGGCCGGCAACCGGCCTGACGGTGATCTACCACTCGGTGTTCCTGCAATATCCGCCTGCGGACGTTCGCCGGGCGCTACTCGACATGACGGAAGCGGCGGGCAAGGAAGCCACGCCCGGGCGGCCGCTGGCCTGGCTGTGTTTCGAACCCGGCGCCTTCTTCCAGGGGCCGGACCAGACCGGCATCAATCCGAATGATTTCATCACCTACCTGAAGGTGTGGCCCGGCGGCGAAGAGCACAGGCTTCTGCGGTCGGACGGGCATGTGACGCGCGTCTCGGCAACCTGATCCCGTCTCGGACGTTAGATTTCTGGTCCCT
Organism: Caulobacterales bacterium; assembly: GCA_038249555.1. Lineage (GTDB taxonomy): Bacteria > Pseudomonadota > Alphaproteobacteria > Caulobacterales > Hyphomonadaceae > Hyphomonas. The sequence goes on along the minus strand of JBBSDJ010000139.1, from coordinate 2,794 downwards.
TCCCGCGCGATTCGGGGTAAGATGCGGCCAAGGCAAATCGGGCGGGGCACATGACGGACTATTACGAACTGCCGCCACCAGAGAAGAAGAAGCGCAGCCTTGCTTGGCTGTACCTGCTGCTTTTGCTGCTGTTCCTGCTGGGGCTGTGGGCGACCTGGTGGTCGCTGCGCCTCCAGCCCGGCGAAATCGGCGAGGATCCGCTGATGACCGCCGCCGCCCTGCCCGCCGCGCCATTGGTGAAGGCGCCCGCGCCTGAGCCGGTGCCCGAGCCGGTTGTGACTGCGGAAGCAGAGCCGGAGGCGCCGGTTGTTGAACCCGCCTCCGAAGAGGCGGCCGAACCTGAACCGCCGCCGCCGCTGTTCTCCGATGTCCGCTGGCGCGAAACGGCCCGGTTCACCGGCACCGACGCCGCCGGGCGAAGCGCGGAGTTCACCGCCTATGTCCTCGTCGGTGACGAGACCTGGACCTATGCCCGCGCCGACTCGATCTTTGCGGCGGGTTTGAGCGAGCCCGTCGAGACGGCGTTCAGCAAACTGGATCTCGGCGCCGGCATCTGCGATCTGACAGGGGTGATCGCGGTTGGGGCGGCATCAGTGGAAGGCACATCGGCGCAGAACACGTTCCTGTCATTCACGCGCGGGCACGCCCTGCGCGCAGCCATCGGCGCGAACCTGCCCTGCGAGGCCGGCGCCCTGCCCATGGGCGTGCTGGACCTTGGCTATAGCCGCGCCGATGTCACCTGCCCTGCCGGCAAGGCGATCTGCCCGGAGCTCACTGCGCCGCAGCGGCCCATCGCCATGATCCTGGCCGACGCCGAAGATCCGGAGACGGACATCGGGCAGGCCTTGCAGAGCGGTATCGCGGCGCATGAGGCGTCTGGCGCAGATGTGCTGCCGGGCGTGAAGGTGTCGGACTATTCGGCCTTCGACCTGCGCTGAACTAGCCTATTGTGCTGCGCCGCTCACGTGGCGGAGGAACAATTCGGTCAGTTCCCGGACGGCCTTTTCAGCCTTTGGATTGTACTGGTTGGTGTTGACGATGATCACGGCGCCGTGGTCCGGCACCAGCACGACCTGCGACAGCCAGACCGTGTTCGACCCGGCATGCATGTAGATGCGGCCAGCCTCGTCATGCATGGAATTGGCCCAGCCGAAGCCATAGTCGGACGCTTGATCCGGATAGGGCGTCAGGAGCTTCTTGCGGATGGCCGCCGGCAAGGCGCGCGGCCCTTCAAGGAAGGACAAGAGCATCAGCGCGTGGCCGCGCAGGCTGTAATGGGCGGTGCCGGCCGGCCCGAGCGCCGCCGGATTGTCCGCGCCGACGCCGCGGCCCTGAGCCTTCACGCCGAGACCGAGAAGTCCCGGCGCATGGCCTTCGATGCCGCTTCCCGGCGGCCCGAACCCGAAGCCCAGCGCGGCGCCTGCAGGCGCCTTGCCGATCACGAATTCGCGCATCAGCAATTCGTAGCTCCTCGCTTCCAGCGAGGGCGTGTCGGCGGCGAGGCGTTCGATGGCGGCCCCCGCGAGGATGTATCCGAGGTTTGAATAGGTGAACTCGCCTGGCTTGCCGGCGGGCGGCGCCGTCAGGACGGTGCGGGCGAGATTTGCGCGCTGCACAGGCAAGCTCTGCTTGCTGGCCTTGCTACCGAGCATCCAGGCCAGCGACGCATTCGGCGCGGCGCCGGAACGATGCGAAAGGAGGTCCTCGATCGTGACCTTGCGCCAGCCTGCCTCCATTTCGCTCGCGAGCGCCGGGAACAGCTCAGGCAGGGTGGCGCCCCATTCTGCATGCCCGGCCTCGACAAGTCGGGCATAGAGCAGCGCCGTGAGCATCTTGGTGTTCGAGCCGATATGCCACGCGTCGGAGGGTTGTACGGGGTCTACCCGGCCATTCGCGCGCTCGCCCGATACCGCCAGCGCCAACACCCCGGCTTTCGACGTGGCCACCACCGCGCCCATCGCAACCAGTCCATATTCCGTCCGTATGCGGTCGACTTGTGTTTGCAGGTCCAACTTGGAAGGCTCCGGAAACGCGGGCGAAACCAGCAAGATCAAGGCCGAAAGCACTGTGGCTATGCGGCGGGCGAACATGCGCTAGTCCGTAACCTTGGTCGTCTGGCGAACCAGGCCGAGCGGCAGGGCGGTCGTGCGCTTGGCGACGCGGATCACGATGCGCGACTGGACGTCCGAGACCAGCTTCGAGCCGAGCAGCTTGTCGCGCAGGAAATTGTCGTAGGCGTGCATGTCGGTCGTCACGATGTGCAGCATGTAGTCGACCGCACCGGTCACCGTCATGCATTCGATCACTTCCGGCCAGGCCTGGACCATCGTCTCAAAGGATTCGAGGTTTTCGCGGCTGGGCAGCGCGAGTTTGGCGCTGGCGATGACTTCAAAGTCGAGGCCGAGGGCGTGATTGTTGATCAGCGTCACCCGGCCAAGGATGAAACCGGCCTCTTCCATCCGCTTGATGCGCCGCCAGCAAGGCGACGAGGACAGGCCCACGCGCTCGGCGATCTCGGCGACGGACAGGCTCGCGTCACGCTGGATCAGGTCCAGGATACGGGCATCAACGCTATCTAATTCTTGGGACAATTTCCCCACATCCCCTTGGTTCTAGAAAATTTATTGCTTAAAGTAGCAAAACTTGCGCAAGATAGGCAAGCATTTTCACGCGATTCGGCCAATAATCTACCGGGGCTGGAATCGAGGATGCGCGTTCATGAAACACCGCGAAGTCACGCTGGACGACAAATACGATCTTGTCGAGGGCAAGGCTTACATGACCGGCATCCAGG
>JBBSDJ010000138.1:0-7259 GCA_038249555.1 Caulobacterales bacterium | reverse complement strand
GTGCTGCGTTTGGAATGCCTTCCAGGTTGAATTCACCCAGCGCTTTGTTGCCAGACGCAATCTCGCGCTCGCCCTGGAACACCTTGATGGTCACGGCGGGCTGGTTGTCTTCGGCGGTCGAGAAGACCTGCGACTTCTTGGTCGGGATGGTGGTGTTGCGGTCGATCAGGCGGGTGAAGATGCCGCCGAGCGTTTCGATGCCGAGCGAGAGCGGCGTGACGTCGAGGAGGACCACGTCCTTCACGTCGCCCTGCAGGACGCCGCCCTGGATCGCGGCGCCGATGGCGACGACTTCGTCCGGGTTGACGCCCTTGTGGGGTTCCTTGCCGAAGAATTTCTTCACGGCTTCCTGCACGGCGGGCATGCGCGTCATGCCGCCGACGAGGACGACTTCGTCAATGTCGGCTGCGGTCTTGCCGGCGTCCTTGAGGGCCTTCTGGCACGGGTCGATGGTGCGCTTGACGAGATCTTCGACAAGGCTTTCGAACTTGGCGCGGGTCAGCTTGATGTTGAGGTGTTTCGGCCCCGTGGCGTCCGCCGTGATGAAGGGGAGGTTCACTTCGTACTGGGTGGCCGACGAGAGTTCCTTCTTGGCCTTCTCGGCTTCTTCCTTGAGGCGCTGAAGGGCGAGCTTGTCGGTCTTCAGGTCGATGCCCTGTTCCTTCTTGAACTCGCTGGCGAGGAACTCGACGATGCGCAGGTCGAAGTCTTCACCGCCGAGGAAGGTATCGCCGTTGGTGGAAAGCACTTCGAACACGCCGTCGCCGATCTCGAGAAGCGAGACGTCGAACGTGCCGCCGCCAAGGTCATAGACGGCGATGGTCTTGTTGCCGGCCTTGTCGAGGCCGTAGGCGAGGGCGGCAGCCGTCGGTTCGTTGATAATGCGCAGCACGTCGAGGCCGGCGATGCGGCCGGCGTCCTTGGTCGCCTGGCGCTGGGCATCGTTGAAGTAGGCGGGGACCGTGATGACGGCCTGCGTCACTTTCGCGCCGAGATAGGCCTCGGCGGTTTCCTTCATCTTGGTGAGAATGAAAGCGGAGACTTCCTGCGGGGAATAGTCCTTGTCGCGGCCTTTGACCCAGGCGTCGCCGTTCGGGGCTTTCACGATGCCAAAGGGGCTCATGGCCTTGTCCTTCTGGGCAGTCGGGTCATCGAAAGTGCGGCCGATCAGGCGCTTGATGGCGTAGAAGGTGAAGTCCGGGTTGGTAACGCCCTGGCGGCGGGCGGGCTGGCCGATGAGGCGGTCGCCGCCCTCGGTGAAGGCCACAACCGACGGGGTGGTGCGCGCGCCTTCGGAGTTTTCGATAACCTTGGCCTGGCCGCCTTCCATGACGGCGACGCACGAGTTGGTGGTGCCAAGGTCGATGCCGATGATCTTGCTCATACTGTCTCTCTCTTCGTTAGCTGCCTTGGGCGGGGTTTGGGTTCGGTCTGCTCAGCAGCCCCGGCCGCCAATGGCTCTCTTCAAGTTTCTGTTTTGAGCGGTGGGGACGGCGGCCTGCGCCGACTCACCTGTTCGGTCGTCGATATGGTGAACCCTGCGCGTCGCTCAAGGGGCATATGCACATTTGGATAGGTGGGGTCATAGGCCGCGTCTATGGCGGATTCGGACAGGATCAATTTGCAAATCATTCTCAAAGTCCTCATATCGGCTCCATGAGATTGAGATTCCCAGCCTTGCCGCGTCCCGCACTGAAGACGCTGACCTACAGCCTGATGCATTTCGCGGTGGCGATAACGGTCGCGTACGCGCTGACGCGTAGCTGGCATGCGGCGCTCGCGATCGGCATGGTCGAGCCGCTGGTCCAGACGGTGGCCTATACGCTGCACGAGCGCGCCTGGGCGCGGGCCGAGCGGCGCGCGAGCGACCTGGCCATCCAAGGCGCTTGAAGGCGACGCCTCGACGCCGCGCGTTTCGTCCTTATCTTGGAGGGGAAGCGAGAGGCCTCCCCGATGAAATACGCGAAACTCGGACACACCGGACTGGTCGTGTCGAAACTCTGCCTGGGCACGATGACGTTCGGGGGTGATGGCGGGATCTGGAAGTTCATCGGCAAGCAGCAGCAGGAAGAAGCGGACGCGCTGGTCGAGGCGGCGTTCGAAGCCGGGATCAACTTCTTCGATACGGCGGACGTTTACTCGGCCGGCCGGTCCGAAGCGATCCTCGGGCAGGCGATCCGCAATACGGGCATGCCGCGTGACGAGATTGTGGTCGCGACCAAGGTGTTCGGCCGGGTGTCGATGCTGGTGGCCGAGGGGGCCGGCGCCGCGGAGACGGCAGAGGCCGAGCGCCGCGAGAAGCACGCGCGCAACATTTCCGGCCTGTCGCGCAAGCATATCTTCGACGGCGTTGACGCGAGCCTCGACCGGCTCGGTCTCGACTATATCGACCTCTACCAGGTGCACGGCACCGATCCGCTGACGCCGATAGAGGAGACGGTGGAGGCGCTGGACGCCGTCGTGCGCTCCGGCAAGGTGCGGTATGTGGGCCTCTGCAACATGCCGGCCTGGCTGATCATGAAGGCGGTGGCGTATGCCGAGAAGCGCGGGCTTGCCCGGTTCGAGAGCTGCCAGATGTATTACTCGATCGCGGGCCGCGACCTTGAACGCGAGGTGGTGCCGATGGCCAAGGACCAGAACCTCGCCATCCTGCCGTGGAGCCCTCTGGCGGGAGGATTCCTGTCCGGCAAGTTCACCCGCGACGGAGCAGGGCCCAATGATGCGCGCCGGACGATCTTCGACTTTCCGCCGGTCGACAAGGAGAAGGGCTTCAACATCATCGACGTGATGCGCGACATCGCGGCGAAGAAGGGCGCAACCGTGCCGCAGGTGGCGCTCGGCTGGCTGCTGCACCAGAGCCATGTCACCAGCGTGATCATCGGCACACGGACGATGGAGCAACTGGCGGACAATCTCGGCGCGGTGGATGTCGTGCTGGACGCGGCCGACCTTGCGGCACTGGATGCCGTCTCGGCGCTGGCGCCGGAATATCCGGGCTGGATGGTGGACCGGCAGGGCATGGACCGGCGCGGGCAGGTTTGAGCCCGGATCAGGAATTCTTAAGGCAACCCTGCTAGAACGCGTTGCTAAAGGCTGATGAAAACAAGCCGCCGGGTGATGTGATGCAGGACTTTCTGGCGGGAATCGCCTGGCAAGTCGCCGTTCTGGCGGGCCTCACAATCGTGTTTACGCTGTTGGCGTTCCTGTCGCGGGGGCGCGCGGCGTTGCATTGGCCGAAATCGCTGCGCCAGAGCGCGATCACGAATTTCCTGATCGTTCAGTTCACCAGCCTGAACGGCGCGATGTATCTGGTCCTGATCGCGCCGCTGGCAGTGTTCTACACCTGGCTTGGCCTGCCGGTGCTGGATGCGGCGGCATGGGACAGCGTGCCGCTTGCGGTGAAGGCGCTGGCCGCGCTCGTCGTCTATGATTTCAGCCTCTACTGGGTGCACCGCCTGCTGCACACCAGCGTGCTGTGGCCGGCGCATGCCGTGCACCATTCCGATCCGGAGCTGCACTTTCTCTCCTGGTCGCGCGGGCATTTTACCGAGCAGGTGGTGATTGCCGGCTGCCTCGTGTTCACTTCGTCCTGGATGGGGTTCCGGCTGGAGGAGATCGCGGGCCTCGCGCTGATCAAGGGATTGCACCAGCACTACGTCCATTCGAAACTCGACTGGGATCATGGCATCTTCCGCGATCTGATCGTCTCGCCGCAATTCCATCGCTGGCATCATGCGAATGTGGCCGAGGCCTATGACAAGAACTTCGCCTCGATCTTCCCGATCTTCGACCGGATGTTCGGGACCTACTACAATCCGGGTTCGGCCATCGATGTGCCGACCGGCATAGCCGACAATCCGGCAAATGATTTCCTGACCCAGACGCTCTACCCGTTCCGCAAGTGGGCGGAGATGCTGCGCGCGCATGGAAAAGCGGCAGAGCCCGCCCGCGCCGTCTAGGCTGTTCAGCCCGGCAGGTTTCAGGCATGGTTTGGCATCTTTCGATGCGGAGCCCTGTCCATGCGCACACTTCTTTTCCCGTCCCTTGCCGTCCTGATGCTCTCTGCCTGCGGCGATGCAGCGCCTGCGAAGACCGCCGAGCCCGAGGTCGTGGCGGAGGAAGCCGCACCAGCCGTGGCCGGCGCGCGCTCGCTCGAACTTGTCTGGATGGCGAGCGGGTTCGAGCAGCCGGAAGGCGCCGCGCTGGCGCCGGACGGGGGCTATTTCATTTCGAACATCGGCCCCGGTGATTCGGAGGCGCTCGACAGCAACGGGTACATTTCGAAAGTGAACGCCGACGGCTCCGTCGCTGCGGCAAAGTTTGCAGAGGGGCTGCATGCGCCGACCGGCATGGTGGTGAAGGACGGCGTGCTCTACGTCGCCGACCGCGACGGCGTGGCGATGATTGATGCGGCGACCGGCGCGTCCAAGGGCAAGGTGCTGATCGAAGGGGTGCAGTTCCTGAATGATCTGACCGAATGGAAAGGCGACATCCTGGTTTCCGATTCCGGTACCGGCGCGATTCATAAAGTCACGGCCGATGGCGCCGCGCCCTTTGCCTCATCGGTGGATTGGGCGGGCATCAACGGCCTCCTTGGCGACGGCGACCGGTTGCTGATTTCGACCATGACAGACGGCAAGCTGATCGAGATGTCCGGGCCCGAACTTACGGAAAACCTGATCGCAACGGGGATGAAAGATGCGGATGGTATCGGCCTGGTGCCGGGCGGCGGCTATCTGGTCTCCAGCTGGCCGGGCGAGATCCATCATGTGACCGAGGACGGCAAGGTCAGCCTGCTGGTGGACACCAAGGCCGACGGGATCCTGCAGAATGATCTGTCCGTGTTCGGAGATGTCGTGATTGTGCCGAACTGGGAGCCGGGGACGGTGACGGCGTGGAAGATCGTGGGGCAGTAGGGGCCTGCGACGGCTTGTCCGGGCCAGGGCGGGTTGTCTGGTCGCCGTTGTCGCCCATTTTCAGGAGTAGAGGTGATGCCCATGGCTTTTGACCAAAGTTCCCCGCTCTCGATGCCGCTGGAGTACCGGCATAGCCCGCAGGACATGTCCGACCGGGTGGCTTACGGCTTGACGAAGATGCTGCGCTTCTTTGCGGATGTGTTTTTCCGCAAGCGCTACGGGCACCGGGCCGTCGTGCTGGAAACGGTGGCGGCCGTGCCCGGCATGGTCGGCGGGATGCTGAACCACCTGAAGAGCCTGCGGAAGTTCCAGGATGATCGCGGCTGGATCCACACGCTTCTCGAAGAGGCGGAGAACGAGCGGATGCACCTGATGACCTTCATCGCGGTGGCGCATCCCAACTGGTTCGAGCGCGCTCTGATCATCTTTGCGCAGGGCGCCTTCTTCAACGCCTTCTTCGTGCTCTACCTGTTTGCGCCGCGCACGGCGCACCGTCTGGTCGGCTATTTCGAGGAAGAGGCGGTGATCAGCTACACGTCCTATCTCAACGAAATCGATTCCGGGCGCCTGCCGAATCCGCCCGCGCCGCAGGTGGCGATCGACTACTGGAAACTGCCCGCCGGCGCGACGCTGCGCGATGTGGTGATCGTCGTGCGTCAGGACGAGGCCGGGCACCGCGACGTGAACCATGCGTATGCGGAAGAACTCCGCACCGGGCGCAGCGAAGGCAAGCAGATTTCCGAACCGGGCGAGAAGAGCGAGCTGGCGCCGTAGCGCCTAGTTCGCCTGGCCGAGGCTCACCGCCACCATGGCCGCCCTCAGCGTCCGTTCGCCGATGCGCCATCCGGGCTGGAAGAGTTCGGCAATGGTGCCGGCCGGGTGGGGCGAGGGGATCTGGGCGACAGCCTGGTGGACGTTCGGGTCGAAGGTGCTGCCGGGGGCCGCATCGATCTCCAGCACATTGTGGCGCGTGAAGACGGTGTGCAGTTCCTTCTGCGTCATCTCGATGCCGCCGAGCAGGTTCTTGCCCGCCTCGGTGAGCGTGCCGCGGTCGGCGTCCGGCAGGGCGGCGAGAGCGCGGGCAAGGTTGTCGGCGACGTTCAGGAGGTCGCCGGCGAACTTGCCGATGCCATAGACGCGGGCTTCGGAGACTTCGCGCTCGGCCCGTTTGCGGGTGTTGTCGAGATCAGCGTAGAGGCGGAGGAACTGCGTGCGCAGCTCTTCCTTCTCGGTCTCCAGCCGGGCGATCACCTCTTCAGGCGACGGTGCCGCTGTGTCCGCAGCCGCTTCGGGCGCTGCTTCAAGATCGGCGGTTTCGTTATCGTTCATTGTGTCGCTCATGACTTCCCATCCTTGCCGCGCCGGCCCGCGAGAATCTCGCCGACCACTTTCGCGGTATAATCCACCATCGGTATGACCCGGGCATAATTGAGCCGCGTTGGCCCGATCACGCCGAGTGCTCCGATCACCTGCTTCGTGCCCCCCATATAGGGAGCCACAATCACACTTGAACCCGAGAGCGGAAAAAGCCTGTTCTCGGCGCCGATGAACAGGCGCACGCCTTCGGCGTCGCGGGTGGTGTCGAGGATCTCGAGCAGGCTCTGTTGGCGCTCCAGCTCGTTGAACAGCTGGCGCACCCGGTCGAGGTCCTCGGCCGCCTTGGCGTCTTCCAGGAGGTTGGCGCGGCCGCGCACGATCAGGCTGCGGCCCCGGCCGGGCGCGTCGCCGCCCCATTGGGCGAGACCGGCCTCGACGAGGGCGGTGGCGGCGGTGTCCAGCGCGGCGCGGCGGGTGCGCAGTTCCTCCCTGACCTCGTTTGTGGCTTCCGCAAGCGTGCGGCCCTTGAGACGGGTGGAGAGATAGTTGCCGGCCTCGATCAGCGTGGTGAGAGGCAGGCCTTCGGGCACCTTGAGGAAGCGGTTCTCGACGTCGCCGTCCTCGGTGACCAGCACGCAGAGCGCGTCGCCGCCGGCGAGGGGGACGAATTCGACATGCCGGACGGGGGCGTCGCGGGTGGGCGAGGAGACGAGGCCGGCGCCGCCGGTGAGGCCCGAGAGGATGCTGGAAGCTTCGCCGAGCACGCTTTCAAAATCGGCGCCGGCGGCGGCGAGGCGGTCGTCGATGGCTTTCTTGTCGAGTTTCGAGGGCTCGCCGTATTCGAGGAAGCCGTCGACGAAGAGGCGCAGGCCCCGGTGGGTCGGGGCGCGTCCGGCGGAGATGTGGGGGGCGTCGAGCAGGCCGAGCTCGGTCAGGTCGGCCATCACGTTGCGGATCGAGGCGGGGGAGAGCTGGATGCCGCTTTTCGACAGGGTACGCGAGCCGACCGGCTCACCGGTGGCCAGG
>JBBSDJ010000137.1:0-7262 GCA_038249555.1 Caulobacterales bacterium | reverse complement strand
GTTCCCGCTGAGCTCGCAGCCCGCGTAGAGGCTCTTGGCCGCCGGACGACGACCGAACCGCAGGTCACTACGCTCAAGGCGGGCGATCTCGAGATGAACCTGCTGACCCGCAAGGTCACCCGTTCCGGCAAGAAGATCGATCTCCAGCCACGCGAATTTCGCCTGCTGGAATACCTGATGCGCCATGCCGGACAGGTCGTGACCCGCACGATGCTGCTCGAAAAGGTCTGGGACTATAACTTCGACCCCCAGACCAACGTTATCGACGTGCACGTCTCGCGCTTGCGCGCCAAGATCGACAAGGACTTCCCGGAACCGCTGCTGCAGACGGTTCGCGGCGCGGGTTACCGCCTCCAGGGCTAGACGGGGAACAGGGGGGCTGGCACCTAGGCGCCCATGAAGCTGCCCCCCCACTGGCCAGCCTGGCTCACCTATGAGCGAATGGCGAAACTGCCCGCGAAAATCGCCGGGCAGTTTCCGCGTTTGCCCGAAGACATCCGCTTGCCGATCCCCGAACGGGTGCGCAAGGCGATGCCCGTATTCGTGCGCACCACCACGTTCAAGCTGGCCCTGCTCTACTCCCTGATGATCGCCGCCTTCTCCGGCGCCCTGCTCGCCTATCTCTACTACTCCACGGTCTATTACATCCGGGTGGAATCGGAGCGGCGGATCACGGTGGAGTTCGAGCAGCTGGCGAACGCCTACTATACCGGTGGCATGGAACGCCTCAGCCAGTCCGTGTTCGAACGGATGACGCTCTCGGGCTCACCCTTCTACTACTATCTCGAAGATACCTCCGGCCGGAAAATCGCCGGGCACTTCCCGCGCTTGCCGGATGATCCGCCGGAATCCGGCATGAAGACCGTGTATTTCGACTTTGAACTTCCGCAATCCGACGGCTCCAAAACGCTGCGGCCCGCTGCCGGCCGGATCGTCCGCCTGCGCGACAATGGCGGTGCGTTGATGGTCGCGTTCGATACCGCGCAGCAAACCGTCATCGTGGACCGTATCCAAAGCGCGATCCTGGTGGCGGCGCCGGTCGCGCTCATCCTGTCGCTGTTTGGCGGCGTCCTGATCACCCGGGGTGCAGCGCGCCGGGCAGAAGAACTCGCGAAAACGGCGGAAGCCGTCATCGGCGGCGAGCTCAGCCGGCGCGTCCCGGTGCGCGGCACCGGTGACGAGTTCGACCGCCTCGCCCAGCGCATCAACGCCATGCTCGACCAGATCGGCAAGCTGGTCGAAGCCTCGCAGAACACCGGCAACGCGATTGCCCACGACCTGCGCTCGCCGCTGACGCGCCTGCGCAACCGGCTCGAGATCGCCCTCGCCAAACCGATGACCGAAGAGGCCGCAAGCACGACGCTCGGCGAAACAGTCGAAGAGGTGGACCGCGTGCTCGACACGTTCAACGCAATCCTTCGCTTGGCCCGGCTAGATGCGGGTACGGAAGGACTGCGCGTCCGGATGGACCTCAGTGAAGTGGCCGAGGAACTCGCCGAACTGTTTGATCCGGCCTGTGAGGAAGGCGGGCTCAGCTTCCGCAGCCAGATCACGCGCAACCAGCTTGTGCTGGGTGACCGCGAACTGATCGGCCAGGCCATCTCGAACCTGATTGACAATGCCATCAAGTACACGCCGCAAGGCGGCTCGATTTCCCTTAGCGTGACGCGTGGCCCCGAGGCGATGATCGACCTGACGGTGCTGGATACCGGCCCTGGCATTCCGGAAGTCGAACGGCCCAAGGTGATCGAAAGGTTTCACCGGCTCGATTCGGCGCGCACGCAGCCGGGTTCAGGCCTCGGGCTGTCGCTCGTCCAGTCCGTTGCGGAACTGCACGGCGGCGAACTGGTCCTGGCAGATGGCAACGGGCCGAAAAACTGCCCCGGGCTGAAGGCAACCCTCAGGCTTCCGCGGGCTTAGCGCCGCGTCTCGAAGGCCAGAGCCCGATCAATCCGGCAAGGCCGATCAGCGTGACGCCCGCAAAGAGCAGGTCCACAAGCGGATTGTAGTAGATGCGGAACACCCAGCGCGCTTCGCCGTCCACATCGCGTTGTTCGCCCAGCGCGGCATAGAGGTCGCCCGTGCCGGTCTTGTGGATCGCGGTCTCGGTCGTCGGCATGGACGCGGCGGGATAGAAGCGCTTCATCGGTGTCAGCGTGGCTGTCTGGTTGGCATTTCGGGCCGTCAGCACGGCGCGGTCGGCATACCAGTTCGGCCCTTCGATTGAACGGACCTCATCCAGCGTGATGGTCCAGCCGGCCACTTCGCCCGAGCCGCCTTCCGGCAGCGCTAGTGTCGCTTCATAGCGGCCGGTCGTCTCGACCACAGCTCCGAGCACGAACAATCCGAGGCCGACATGCGCCAGCGTCATAGACCAGACCCGTAGCGGCAGTTTGAACACGCGGCCTGGCGTGATCGCCCGGCGCTTCAGTTCCCACAGTGCGCCGCCGACCAGCCAGACTCCGACCGCCAGCCCGAACGCTGCGCCCGCCGGAATGTCGAGCGGGCCGACGCCCAGCAGCACGAACAGCAGGACAAGCGCTGCCCCGCCAACTGCCCAGCGCAGCCATCCCTTCAGGTCCGCCTTGCCCCACGCCCAGGCCTGCACGACCGGCAGCAAAATCAGGATCAGCGCCAGGATCGGTACAAAGGTCAGATTGAAGTACGGCTCGCCGACGGAAATTGTCCGGCCGAAAGCTTCCGCGATCAGCGGGAACAACGTGCCGAGAAGGACGGTCAGCGTCGCGACAATGAGAACGACATTGTTCGCCATCAGCGCGCCTTCGCGGCTAAGCAGTGTCCAAGCTTTCCCGCCCTCCAGCTTCGGCGCCCTCAGGGCAAACAAACCCAGCGCAAAGCCGCCATAAACGAGCAGCCCTATCAGCAGTAGCGTGCCGCGTTCCGGATCCACCGCGAACGCATGCACGGAGGTGAGTACGCCCGACCGCACGAGGAAGGCGCCGAGGATCGAGAAAAGGAAGGCCAGCACCGCAAGCAGCGCCGTCCAGGCCGCAAAGCCTTCGCGCTTCTCGGTCACAACAATTGAGTGCAGCAGGGCGGCGCCGATCAGCCACGGCATCAGCGAGGCATTCTCGACCGGGTCCCAGAACCACCAGCCGCCCCAGCCGAGTTCGTAATAGGCCCAGTAGGAGCCGAGTGCGATGCCGAACGTCAATGGCGCAAACGCGGCGAGCGACCAGCCGCGGGCTTCCTTCGCCCACACGCGGTCGATGCGGCCTTCCATCAGGCCGGCTGCAGCGAGCGCGAACACGAAGGAATAGCCGACATAGCCGAGGTAGAGCATCGGCGGATGGATCGCCAGCGCAGGGTCTTGCAACAGGGGGTTCAGCCCGGCGCCCTGGAACGGCGCGGGGTCGAGCCGGAGATAGGGCGACGAGGCCAGCAGCAGATAGGCCAGCGCGCCCGTTGAAAGCAGTCCCTGCACGCCGAGCGCGCGCGCTTCGAACAGGTCGCGCCCTGTGCGCATCATGGCGGCCCCGGCAGCGCCGAAACCGATTGTCACCAGGCACCACATCGCCATGGAGCCCTCATGGTTCCCCCAGGCGCCGGCGATCTTGTAGACCATCGGTTTCAGCGTGTGCGAATTGTTGGCGACCAGCGCGACCGAGAAATCCGAGGTCACAAACGCGTTGACGATAGTCAGGAAAGACAGCGCCATCAGCCCGAAGGCTGTCACGGCGAGCAGGCCCGCCGTCCGGCGTTCTCCCCTCAGCCCGAGCACACCCTGCGCGAGGGACAGAGCGAGCGCGAGGAAGGCCGCGAAATGGCCGGCTTCGATCATCCGCCTGCCTCGAGCGGTTTCAACTCGCGCGGCTGGTAGTTCTCGTCATGCTTCGCGAGCAGTTGCTTGGCGGTAAACGTGCCACTTTGGTCAAAAGAACCGGTCGCGACGACGCCTTGCCCCTCACGGAACAGGTCCGGTGCGACGCCCGTAAACCGAACGGTGATGGTGCTGGGGCTGTTGTCGATCACGATGAACTGCATGGTTGTTCCGCCCTCGGCATAGGTCAGCGTGCCCGGCTCGACCCAGCCGCCGACCTTCACTTCCCGCCCTGCCTCAGGCAGGCCTTTTTCAGCCAGCACTTCGGGCGTGTAGAAGAGGTTGGCGTTCTCGCGCAGCGCGAAGAAGGCCAGCACCGCTGCGCCCAGCACGAGGAGTGCGGCAATGCCAAAGGTGTAAAGGCGTCGGGTTCGGGCTCGCATGGAGAAAGGTATAGGGTGCACCGCCCGGTTTGGGGAGTGCGGCAATGCGACGGGTTAGTCAGGGGGCGCGGTTGCCCCTTCTTCGCCAATCGCCTCGATCATGGCCCGGAAACGCTCGCGGCGGGGGTCGTCCTCAGGCAGTCGCGCGTAGATATAGCGCATGGCCTGCTCGGCCTTCTCCTGATCGCCGGCCTGCGCCGCGCCCATGGCCGCAAACATGCCCGCGCGGACCTGGGTTTCGTCCAGCTCATAGGCGCGCGCATATAGCCGCGTCGCATCCGGACCGACCGTGCCGCCGCTGAGTTCCACCAGCACATCCGACAGCGCCACCAGCGCCGGGACATAATCGGAATTCCGGCGCAGCGCCGACTGGTAAGCCCGCAGCGCATCCTGGGGCCTGCCTTGCGCGCGCAACATCTCTCCGATGAAGAAGTGCGGCTCGGGGGCGTCCGGCTGATCCTTGACCGCCTGCTCGAGGCGCGAGAGCAGCTCGGCCGGCGACAGGGATTGCGGATCGGTCGCGACCTTCTCCGCCAGCGCGGCCTGCCGCTGGCTCATCGGCTGGTCGCCCGCGCCGGGCTTGCCCACCAGAATATACCCGGCCACGCCCACGGCGAGGCAGGCGCCGAGGATGGCGAGGTTGGATCGGGACATTGGCAAGGACGTCATGGGCGCGGGAACCTGAGAACGGCGCTGAGGCCGCCCAATGCGGCCACGCCCAGTTCAAGCTGTCCCTTATGCAGTTCGGCGAGTTCCTTGACAATCGACAGGCCCAGACCGGTGCCCGGAGTGGTCTCGTCGAGACGCACGCCGCGCTTCATCGCGGCTTCGCGTTCTTCCATGCTGAGGCCTTTACCGTCATCCTGGACTTCAATCGTGAGCCCCTGCGGGGTGTCGGCGATTACTACCTTAACCTCGCTCGCCGCCCATTTGCAGGCGTTTTCCATCAGGTTCCCGATCATCTCCTCGAAATCCTGCTGCTCGCCGCGGAAAATGGCGGAGGCGCTGCCTTCGACCGTGACTTCGATCCCCTTGGCATCGAACAATCGGTTCAGCAGCCGCGCGAGGCCGTCGATCACCGGGCGAACGTCCGTCCGTGCACCAATCGTCTCGGCCCGCGCCGCCATCCGGGCCCGCTTCAGGTAATGCTCGACGTTCGTCTGCATGGCGTCCGCCTGCCGGCGCACGACGTCATCCAGCTGCGTCTGCCCGGCTGCCTCATTCTTGAGTACTGCGAGCGGTGTCTTGAGCGCATGTGCCAGGTTGCCCACATGGGTGCGCGCGCGCTCCACCACGTCGCGGTTGTGCTCGATCAGCTTGTTCAGCTCCTCCGTCAGCGGACGAACCTCGGCCGGATAGTCTCCGCCCAGTTTCTGTGCCTCACCTTCGCGCACCCGGGCAATGTCGGCCTGCAGCTTCGCCAGCGGATTGAGCGAATAGCGGATACCCAGCAACATGGCGGCAAACACGCCGCCGAACAGCGCGATCATCGTACCCAGCAGCAGGTTTCGAAACGCGGTGGCCGACGCATCGTTGGGCGAGCGGTCGGCGGCCGCCATCAGGATCAGCGGTGTCGGGCGGTTCTCGATCAAGATGGCCTGCGCCGCCACGCGGGAGCGCTGGTCCGCAGGGCCGGCATAGTTTCCAAACTGAGTGATGCCAGGCGCGGCGACGGCGCGCGTGATGAGTTCCGGCGTGATCGGCACGTCCTCATCCCAAAGGCTTTTCGAGCGGAAATCACCGGCAATGGTGCCGTCCGCGTTGATCCCGACGACGGCCCAGTACTGCCCGGAATACTGCGTCTGGAAGCGCACATCGCTGGGGAAGAAGTCCCGGTCGGTATTGGTGATCCGCCCGTCCACCAGGAACGCATCCTCGCGGATCAGCTCCCGCGACAGCGTCACCAGCGTCTCCTGCAGGTCGCGTTCCACCAGTGCGAGTGTCTGCGCGCGGTAGACCGCAGACAGCGCCACGGCGCCGCCGATCAGCACGAGCAGGCCCCAAAGGGCCGCCGCGATGGTGATGCGGCGCGCCAGTGAGACATTCGACCAACGGTCGATCAGGCTTTTCTGGGGGGTCGCACCGGCCTCGTTCATGCAGGCGGTTTAGCCCTTATTCGCGTCAGCCCGCAACGCGGGCTTCTTCGTCGGGCACGATCAGGCGGTAGCCAAGGCCCCGCTCGGTCTGGATTCGGTCCTGGCCGATCTTGCGGCGCAGACGGCCGATGAAGACTTCGATCGTGTTCGAGTCGCGGTCGAAATCCTGATCATAGATATGCTCGACCAGCTCAGTGCGCGGCACGACCCGGCCCTGATGGTGCATCAGGTAAGAGAGCACGCGGTACTCATGCGCCGTCAGCTTGATCGGCTCGCCGTTGACGGTTGCACGCGCAGCGCGGGTGTCGACCATCAGCTTGCCGCACTCCAGCGTCGCGGCCGAATGGCCGGTGGCGCGGCGCAGCAGGGCGCGCAGGCGGGCCAGCAGTTCTTCGGTGATGAAGGGCTTAGTCAGGTAATCGTCGGCGCCGGCATCGAAGCCAGCCACCTTCTCGCTCCACTGGTCGCGGGCGGTGAGGATCAGAACCGGGAAGGCCTTGCCTTCCTTGCGCCAGGCCTTGAGAACGCTGACCCCGTCGATCTTCGGCAGTCCGAGATCGAGGATCACTGCATCATACGGCTCGGTCTCGCCGAGGAACTGGCCGTCTTCGCCATCCGCCGCGAGGTCTACCGCGTACCCGGCCTGGGACAGCGCATCCGCCAGTTGGCGACGCAGATCTGCATCATCTTCGACGACAAGTATTCTCATCTAGTATCGCCTTTTTTTCATCTGTTCGCGTTTGTCAGCCGCCGCTTCGACTGATGATCGCACCTGTTTGCGCGTCAACTGTCACGCGAACCTTGCGGCCATCTTCGGTCAGCCAGTCGATTTCGTAAACCGCGCCGCCCGAGTCCTGCGAATAGAGATCGGCGCCGAGCTGGTAACCGCCATACTCGCGCTTGAGCGACTGGAAGATCTTGCTGAGGGGAACGGTGCGCCCT
>JBBSDJ010000136.1:0-7325 GCA_038249555.1 Caulobacterales bacterium | reverse complement strand
GTGGTCAACACCAAGGGCGGGCACTGACCTGATCGCGGCCCGCCGCTCCGGGCCGGACAAGACCTGAACTCCGGGGCGGCCCTCACGCGCAAGGCGTGCGGGCCGTTTCGTCAACAGAACTCCGAGACACAAACGCCATGACCGACGCCGCCCTCCCGCTGAAGCGCTACGCCACCGCGGTGGATTATCTGAACCTGATGAAGCCCCGCATCATGATGCTGGTGGTGTTTACGGGCTTTGCGGGTCTCGTGGCCGCGTCGAGCATGACCGGCATTGCGATCCACCCTGCCATGGCGGCCATCGCCACGCTGGCCGTCGCGCTGGGCTCCGGCGCCGCGGGCGCCATCAACATGTGGTACGATTCCGATATCGACGCTGTGATGACGCGCACCTCGACCCGGCCAATCCCGTCCGGCGCCGTGCCGCGCGAGGAGGCGCTGGCTCTCGGCCTGATCATGTCCGGCGTGTCGGTGATGCTGATGTGGCTCGCCTCGAACTGGCTCGCCGCCGGGTTGCTCGCGTTCTCGATCTTCTATTACGGTGTCATCTATACGATGTGGCTGAAGCGGGCGACGCCGCAGAATATCGTCATTGGCGGCGGAGCAGGCGCGTTCCCGCCGGTCATCGGCTGGGCCGCCGTCACCGGCAACATGCCGCTCGATGCCTGGATCCTGTTCGCCATCATCTTCTTCTGGACCCCGCCGCACTTCTGGGCGTTGTCGCTGCTCGCGCACAAGGAATACGCCAAGGTCTCGGTGCCGATGCTGCCGGTCACACACGGCGCCAAGGTCACCCGCCAGCAGATCCTGATCTACACGCTGGTGC
Source organism: Caulobacterales bacterium (assembly GCA_038249555.1). Taxonomy (GTDB): domain Bacteria; phylum Pseudomonadota; class Alphaproteobacteria; order Caulobacterales; family Hyphomonadaceae; genus Hyphomonas. Next base: position 6,500 of record JBBSDJ010000136.1, on the reverse strand, counting down.
TGGTGCCGGTCTCGCTGCTGCCGCTGGCCACCGGTCTCGGCGGCTGGATTTACGGCGCAGCCGCGCTGGGCCTCGGCGCGACCTTCCTCGCCTACGCGGTGCGCCTGATCCGGTCGAATGCCGGCGATGCCAACGCAGCGGGCGCCGACATGAAACTCGCCAAGAACACGTTCGTGTTCTCGATCCTCTATCTGTTCGCCCTGTTCGGCGCGGTGCTCGTCGAGCATGCGGCCGGGCTCCACTTTCCGCTGACGGGTCTCTGACATGACCGAAACGCCTGGTCCTGCTGTGCCGCAACTCGACGCCGAGGCCCTGAAGGCCCGCAAGCGCCGCAACCTCTGGCTCGGCCTCGCGCTGGCTGGATTTGTGGTGCTGGTCATGATCACCACCGTCATCCGGCTGAACACCGGCATTGGCGTATCGGAGCGCATGTAATGGCCCTGTCGAACGGCACCATTGCAGGGATCGCCACCGCCGGGACGCTGGGCATGCTCGGCCTCGCCTTTGCGTCTGCCCCGCTCTACGACGCGTTCTGCAAGGTCACCGGCTTCGGCGGGACGACCCGAATCGCAACAGAAGCGCCTTCGGGCATCCTGGACGAGTCGATCGAGGTACGCTTTGACGCCAACGTCGCCGATGCGCCGCTGCTGTTTCGCGCCCTGCAGACGACGCAAACCGTCCAGATCGGCCAGCACGGCCTCGCTTTCTATGAAGTCACCAACCCGACGCAGCAGGAAGTGCGCGTCATCGCGAGCTACAACGTGACGCCGCACAATGCGGGTCCATACTTCAACAAGCTGGAGTGTTTCTGCTTCTCGGAACGGGTGATCGCGCCCGGCGAGACGCGCAAGCTGCCGGTGGTCTACTTCATTTCGCCGGACATGGTGGAAGACCGTCTGGCCGGGCAGATCGAGACGATCACGCTCAGCTACACTTTCTTTGACAGTTCGGCTTATTCAGGTCCGCGCAATCAGGCTGCCGTGCAGGCGGGGCCGGAAGGTGCGGCGAATTCGGCAGCACCCGGCTGAATCGGTTGCAACGTGGCCGGGGCGCACGTTAAACAGCCCCGAAGTTCAGGGATTCCAGAGGGGATTTGACACTCATGTCCGGCGGCGACGTAAAACACGACTACCACCTCGTAAATCCTTCGCCCTGGCCACTGCTCGGCTCGCTGGCGGTGATGACGCTGGCGATCGGCGCAGTCACCTTCATGAAGGGACTGTTCGGCATGCCGGAAGGCACCTGGTGGCTGATGGCGATCGGTTTCGCCATGGTCGCCTGGGTGATGTTCGGCTGGTGGGCAACCGTCGTCAAAGAAGGCCGTACGGGCGACCATACGCCGGTCGTCGAGATCGGCCTGCGCTACGGCATGATCCTCTTCATCGTCTCGGAAATCATGTTCTTCGTGGCCTGGTTCTGGGGCTTCTTCGAATTCTCGATCTTTTCTGATGCCCGTGTCGGCAGCACCTGGGATGCGGCCAATCCGATCTTCCAGGAAGGTCTGGAGCGTTTCAAGCAGTTCCCGCCTGATGGCGTGACCACGTTCGACCCCTTCCACCTGCCGCTGATGAACACCCTTGTCCTGCTGCTGTCGGGCACCACAGTCACCTGGGCGCACCACGCGCTGCAGCACGGCGACATGAAGGGCGCAAAGCTCGGCCTGTGGATCACCATCTTGCTCGGCTTGTCCTTCACGGCGCTTCAGGTTCTCGAGTACAGCCATGCCGGCTTCACCTTTGACGGCACGCTGTATGGCTCGGCCTTCTACATGGCCACCGGCTTCCACGGCGCCCACGTCGTCATCGGCACGATCTTCCTGATCGTCTGCCTGGTCCGCATGTATGCCGGCAACCTCACCCCGAAGAAGCACCTCGGCTTCGAATTCGCCGCTTGGTACTGGCACTTCGTGGACGTGGTATGGCTCTTCCTCTTCGCCTTCGTCTACGTCACGCCCTACCTCGTCTTCGAAGCGGGCAGGTAACGAAGCGCAGGCCACTGCAGCTCATTGAAAGCCCGCCGGTGCGCCAAGCGTCCGGCGGGCTTTTGACTTTCCGGGAAGGACAAGACCGATGACCTTCAAGCCCTATCCAATCCTGACGCTGTTCACGGCCGTCTCGGTCGTGATCCTGATCATGTTCGGGAACTGGCAGTGGAGCCGCTATCACGAGAAGATGGAATTGGTGGACGCCGAGCCGGAATGGACCACCGTTTCGGGCTCCCTGATGCCGGGCACCGTGCGGCAGGTCTACTCGCTCACCGGCGGCAACGCGGCATGGCGGGATGTCGTACTGGTCGAGACATCCGACGGCGCCGCCTTCGTGGCGCAGACGCTGCACTACGGCATGGACGCCCCGGTCCCGACCTTGGTGACCGCGCCGCAGTTCTTCTCCGCGCGCGGCATCTGGCACGAGCCGGGCCATCGCAACGCCTTCTCCACCGAGGACGACCCGGCCGCCGGCCTGTTCTATTCCTTCGATCCGGTCGAACTCGCCAAGACGCTGCCCGCCGATCTTGCCGCCAAGGTCGGCCCCCGCGTGTTCGAGCCGGAGACCCTGCTGCGCACCGACGGCGCCATGCCGGAGCCGGTGGTAAACCCCTTCGCCCAGCCCCAGCTGAACGAACGCCTGCCGCCGGAACGCCATTTCGGCTATGCGCTGACCTGGTGGGGTCTCGCCATCGGGCTGATCGGTGTGTATCTCGCCCTGCATCATCAGCGCGGACGCCTCCGCTTCAGGGGAACACCCAACCCGTGAAATACGTCTCCACTCGCGGCGAAGCGCCGGAAACCGGTTTTGCCGAGGCCTGCCTTGCGGGCCTCGCGCCGGACGGCGGCCTGTACGTTCCGAAGGAATGGCCGCGCATCGCGCCGGCCCGGTTCGGCGAGCCCTATGCCGCCGTGGCGGCGCGCATCATTTCGGCCTTTGCCGGTGACGCGATCCCCGAGGCCGACGTGCAGAAGATCTGCCGGGACGCCTATGCCAGCTTCGCGCACCAGTCGGTGGCGCCGCTGACGCAGTGGGGGCCGGACAGCTGGCTGATGGAACTGCACCACGGCCCGACGCTGGCGTTCAAGGACGTCGCGATGCAGCTGATCGCGAAGCTGTATGACTACCTGCTGGCCAAGTCCGGTGAGACGCTGACGGTTGTCTGCGCGACGTCCGGCGATACCGGCGGCGCGGCGGCGGCGGCTTTTGCGGGGGCCAAACAGTCCCGCCTCGTGATCCTGCACCCGCATGAGCGCGTCTCACCGGTGCAGCGCCTGTTCATGACGACGACCGGCGCCGCCAACATCCTGAATATCGCCACCGACAGCGACTTCGATGACGCACAGGCGATCGTCAAATCGCTGTTCGCGGACCGGGCCTTCGCGCGCACCGTGAACCTCTCCGGCGTAAACTCGATCAACTGGGCGCGCATCGCGGCGCAGTCGGTCTACTACGCGACCAGCCAGGCCCAGCTGCGCGGGGCGCCGATCCGCTATGTCGTCCCGAGCGGCAACATGGGCGACGCGCTGGCGGGCTATGTCGCCGCGCGTTGCGGCCTGCTGACGGGCGGCTTCGAGGCGGTCTGCGCCGTAAACGAGAACGACGCCCTCGCGCGCCTGTTCAACACCGGACGGATGACGCGCACGGCGGCGGTCGCGACGCCAAGCCCGGCGATGGACATTTCCGTTCCCTCGAATTTCGAGCGGGTTCTCTACGAGATCACGGGTCGCGACGCCGGCGCCATCCGCCACACCTATGCCGCCTACGCACAATCGGGCGACGCGGCGCTGCCGGACGGCGCGCAGACAAAACTCAGCTGCTCAGGTCTCTCCGCCGCCTCGATCAACAATGGCGAGACGCTCATCGAGATGGAGCGCTTCCGGAAGGAAACCGGCTGGCTGATCTGTCCGCATACGGCCGTTGGCACAGCGCTCGCGCGGCGCCTGCCGAAGAAGGACGTCGCCACCGTCGTGCTGGCCACCGCCGCTGCGTCGAAGTTTCCGGAAACGGTCGCCGAAGCGACGCATCATGACGCCCCGCTGCCGCCCCGCTGCGAAGCGCTGCAAGGACGCGGCGAAGTGTTCGAGCGCCTGCCATCCGATCTCGGCGCCTTGCGCGCGCGCATTCTCGAATTCGCGCGCTGAGCCCGCCGCATGGGCGCGCCGCTCGATACCGTGATCACGACGCCCCGCCTCGCGCTGATGCCCGCCCGACGGCAGGACTATGCCGACTGGGCTGAGCTGCGCCGCGTCAGCCGTGATTACATTGAGCCCTGGGAGCCGTCCTGGCCGTCGGACGCCCTCTCGCGGCGCGACTGGAACCGCCGCCTCTCGGCCTGGACCTCCGCCTGGAAAGCCGGCAGCGCCTACATCCTCTTCATCCGCCGCCTCAATGACAATGCCCTTGTCGGCGGCCTCTCCTTCACGCAGGTGCGGCCCTGGCCGGCGGACAGCGCCAGCCTTGGTTACTGGCAGGGCAAAGGCTTCGAAGGGCAGGGCTACATGCGCGAAGCGGTGTCCGCCGCCTGCACATGGGCGTTTCGCGATCTCGGCCTCTGGCGTATCGAAGCGGGAATCGTGCCCGAAAATGCGCGCTCGCGGCGCGTTCTGGAGGGCACGGGATTTGCTGAAGAGGGGCGGGCCACCGCCTATCTCGAAATCGCCGGCACCCGCCGCGACCACATCCTTTTCGGTCTCGTCAGGCCGCGACCAGACCGCTAGGTATCAACCTCATGGCACTTGCAAAACCCGTCCAGGCTCAAGGCAGCTGGCATTGGCGTTCTGAGCCGGGCCGTCTCGAAATCGAGGCGCCGTCGGGCACGACGCTGTCCGAACTCGGCGGCGTGTGGTCCATCGATGCGCTCGAAAAGATGCTGGAAGGCCTGAGCCGGGGCCGCCTCAGCCGCGTATTCGCGCCGGGCGACGGACCGGTGCGCTGCCCGCTGCGCCTTTCAAACGGCCACGACATCCACCTCGTCGGCGCCTTCATCAGCGAGACCGAAGCCCGCGGCATGCTGCTGACGGGCGAGGACTTCCCGGAATTCGACCCGATCGACCTGAAGCCCGGCCCGGATCTCGTGCCCGTCTACCAGCCGATAATCTCGCTGCGCGATGGCCGCGTCGTCGGTTTCGAGGCGCTGGCGCGCTGGACTGGCCCGGGCCTCACCACGCCGCCGAGCCGCTGGGAAGACCAGGCGCTCGCCTCCAACATGCTGATCCGTGCCGCTGAGACCCTGTCGGACCTGCGGCGCGAAGCCAAGCGCGACGACCTCTTCGTGCATGTGAACCTCACCGCGCGCGAACTCACCAAGAGCACCATCCCGGCGCTGATTGATGCGCTGACCACCAGCTACGCGTTGCCGAAGCGGGCGATCCGCATCGAGCTGACCGAACAGGCGGCGCTGCGCGACGAGGCCAACTCGCTGGCCGCCGCGATGGCGTTGAAGGCCGTCGGCGCCGGCCTCGTGCTCGATGATTTCGGCACCGGGCATTCCTCGTTCGCGTGGCTCGCGGATCTGCCGTTCGACAGCCTGAAGATCGACCACGGCCTCACCGCCCGCCTCGGCCAGGCGCGCACCGACACGATCCTCTCGACCATCACGCTGCTCGCGAGCCGACTTGGCATGTCGACCACGGCCGAAGGCGTCGAGAAACGCGAGGACGCCGGCCGCCTCCGCGCCCTCGGCTTCGACAATGCCCAGGGCTTTGCCTTCTCGAAGGGCATCGATGCAAAAGCGGCGCTGAAGTTCCTGAAGGGCTAAGCCGCCGCCGCCAGATCCCGCGCCATGAACAGCATCATCGGCCGCATCCGTTCCGGATACTCCACGAACGGCGCCACATCCCTGAAACCGAACGCGCGGTAGAGGCCGATCGCCTCCACCATGTCACGCGTCGTGTCGAGGCGCATGGTCTTGAAGCCATCGCGCACCGCAGCCTGCATCAGCGCCTCGCACAGCTTGCGCCCGAGGCCGCGCCCGTTCGCCGTGCTGCGCACGAACAGGCGCTTCATTTCGCACGTATCCTTGTCCACCCGCTTGTAGGCGACGCCGCCGAGGATTTCGTGCGCGTCCTCGGCGATCAGCATACGGCCATTCGGCGGCCCGTATAGATCCGCGAGGGACAGCAGTTCCGCATCGAGCCCCTGATGGCTGAAGGCCATCTCGACCAGCCAGGGATCGTTGCGGTAACGCTCGCGGCACCAGGCGACGTATTCGGAGATCAGCCCGCCGAATGCGGCGACCTCGAGCGGCGCGGCCGCTTCGTGGATGGTGATGGCGCCGGCCTGCCTCATGCATTCCCCGCGCCGGAATGCAGCCGCGAGAGGTCAACCCCCAGCCGCGTCATCGCGTGGCGCCATTTATGCTCATGCGCGTCGCCAAACACGAGATCGGAATCCGGTTCGCACACAAGCCAGGCATTCTCCGCCAACTCACTTTCCAGCTGACCCGCGCCCCATCCGGCATAGCCGAGCGCGAACACGGACTGGCGCGGCGCCGCCATCGAGGCGACCATGCCG
>JBBSDJ010000135.1:0-7377 GCA_038249555.1 Caulobacterales bacterium | reverse complement strand
GCGAGGCGTGCGGTGAGCGCGGCTTCGTCTGTCTCCGGAAGAAGGTCTATAGTGAGCTCGGCCCGGCGTTTCTTCGCCAGGTCCCGGCGCAGCACGGCGGCGAGCGGATAGACAGCGCCGCTCTCAATGCCGTTTTTGGTGATGACAAAATCACCCCGCACACTTTGTCCGTGAGCGGACAATGAAACACCCTTGACCGGCACGCCTTCATGCGCCGCCATCTTCGCCGACCAGTCCACAACGAACCCGCAATTCGACGGCGCGAACGGCTCCAGCGGCACACCCCTGGCCGCCAGCAAATTGGCCCACGCCCCGTCCGAGCCAAGCCGCTTCCAGCTCGCGCCGCCCAGCGCGAGCACCACTGCGTCCGCCTTGACGGCCACCCGCCCGGTCATCGTCTCGAACACCAGCGCGCCGGCGTCGTCCCATCCCGTCCAGCGATGGCGCGTGTGCAGCTTCGCGCCCGACTCGCCCAACCGCGCGAGCCAGCGGCGCAGCAGCGGCGAGGCTTTCATTCCGATCGGAAACACCCGTCCCGACGAGCCGACATGCGCCTCGATACCAAGCCCCGCCATCCACTTGACGATCTCGGAAGGCCCGAACGCCTCGACCATCGCCGCCAGCCGCACATCCGGCGCGTCATAGCGCTGGCGGAACAGCGCCTCATCTTCCGAATGCGTGATGTTCAACCCGCTCTTGCCCGCCATCAGGAACTTGCGGCCTGCACTGGGCATCGCATCATAGATGTCCACCCGCGCGCCCTCAGCCAGCGCAGCTTCTGCTGCCATCAGCCCTGCGGGCCCTGCGCCGATGATTGCTATGTGTTTCATCGACCCCCTGTAGCGGCGTATCACGCGCCCGGCCAGCCAATCGGGACTGTCGCCGGCTTAAGCGTCGATTCAGCTTGTGCGTGTAAGGTTCTGCGCACGAGACGGGATGAGGCCCATGAACCTGTTCGACCAGCCCTTTGACGTGCGTGACACCGCCCGGGTGGGCAACATTGGTCCGCACCTCTTCCTGGCGGCCTTGATCGCAACGCCGCTCCTGCTGGCGCTGTACCATCCGCCGTTCCGAGCCTTCATCGAAGCCCAGCCGCGCGGCACGCTCCAGGGATTCATCTTCCTGATGGCCACCGTCAACGCGGCAATGGCGATCGACCTGATCGGCCTGTTCCTCAACCTGTTTTCGCGCCAACCCGCACTGCGCCTGACCGAACACGGGGTCGAGGGCCTGTATGGCTGGCTGCGGCGCAAGTATGACTGGGAAGATGTCGAGCATGTCGTGGTTGGCCTCAACCACTTCCAGTTCGTTCGGCGCACGGCCAACCCGGTGATCGGCCTGTTCCAGGGACTTCGCGGCAAAGGCGACAAGCGGCGGGCCGCTGACCAGATCTACCTGAAACTTTCAACCGCCGACCGGGAGGCGGGCGAGATCCTGTCCGAAATCGAAAAGCGCTGCCCGGGATTGCCGGTCCTCTCTTCGCCATTCCTGAAATCTCCGCTGCGACCGCGCCGCGCCGAAGCGCAGCTTTAGCCCTGCGGCCTGCTGCCCTTTTCTTCCGGTCCAAAGCCGCCTAACGCTCCGGCATGGCCAAAGCCTCCACCTCCGCCTTCGTCTGCCAGGCCTGCGGCGCCGTGCACGCCAAATGGGCGGGCCGATGTGAGGCGTGCGGGGAGTGGAACACGTTGGTCGAGGAGGCGAGCAGCGCCCCGCCCGGCGCGCTGAAGGCCGAGAAGACACCCACCAAGCGCGGGCCGAAGACCGAGTTCATCGCGCTCAATTCGGATGTCGAGACCCCGCCCCGCGTGCTGATCGGCGTGGAAGAACTCGACCGCGTGTTCGGCGGCGGCATCGTGCCCTCCTCCGCCACGCTGATCGGCGGCGATCCCGGCATCGGCAAATCGACACTGTTGCTGCAGGCGGCAGCCCGCCTAGCCCGCAACGGCGTCAAGACCGTCTATGTCTCAGGTGAGGAAGCCGCGGCGCAGATCCAGGAGCGGGCCCGGCGGCTGAAAGTCGCGAACTCGCCGGTCCAGCTCGCGACCGAAACGGACCTGCGCAAGATCCTCTCGGCGCTGAAGGAAGCCAATCCCGGCTTCGTCGTGATCGACTCGATCCAGACGGTCTGGTCCGACGCGCTGGAAGCGGCGCCCGGCTCGGTCGCGCAAGTGCGGGCCTGCGCGCAGGAGCTGGTGCGCTGGGCGAAGAAGTCCGGCGCAGCGCTGGTCCTCGTCGGCCACGTCACCAAGGAAGGCACCATCGCGGGGCCGCGCGTGGTCGAGCACATGGTCGATGCCGTGTTCTATTTCGAAGGCGAGCGCGGCCACCAGTTCCGTATCCTCCGCGCCGTGAAGAACCGCTTCGGCCCGACTGACGAGATCGGCATCTTCGAGATGCACGCCCTCGGTCTCACGCCCGCCAAGGAGCCCTCCGCCCTGTTCCTCTCGGCCGATGCCGAGCCGGGCGGCGGAACCGCCGTGTTTGCGGCGATGGAAGGCTCGCGCCCGGTGCTGGCGGAAGTTCAGGCCCTGGTCGCCAAGAGCCCGTTCGGCACACCGAGGCGCTCCGTGATCGGCTTTGATTCCGGGCGCCTCGCGATGATCATGGCGGTGCTGGAGACCCGCTGCGGGCTGAATTTTGCGGGCATGGATGTCTACCTTTCCGTCGCCGGCGGCTACCGGATCAACGAACCGGCGGGGGACCTCGCCGCAGCGGCGGCGCTGCTGTCGTCGCTATCGGGCAATCCGGTTCCGGCGCGCAGTGTTTTCTTTGGAGAAATTGCCCTCTCCGGAGCGGTTCGGGCGGCGCCGCGGATGGATCAGCGGCTCAAGGAAGCGGCACGGTTGGGCTTCCAGCGGGCGTATGGTCCGGACAGCAGCCCTGCGGCAGACGGCGGCTTGACGGTGACCCCGATTGCGCGGCTTATCGCGCTTGTGGAACTCCTCGCGCCGGACGCTGCAAATGCTTGAAAACATTTCTGCTTTTGACGGCATCGCGCTGGGTGTCATCGTCATTTCCGCGATCATGGCGTTTGCGCGCGGGTTCCTGCGCGAGCTTGCCACACTGGGCGCCTTCATCGGCGCCCTGGCCGCCGCCTACTACGCGCGGAAGTTCCTTCACGGTACGGTAGCAGACTTGCTGCCCGCAGGCAGTCATCCGCTCGCGCCTGATATCATTCTCGTCGTGACGGCGTTCCTGATTGTCTACGTCATTGTCGCGTGGCTTGGACAATCCTTGTCAAAATCCATCATGACAAACGGTGACATCGGCCTGTTCGACCATATTGCCGGGCTTGTGTTCGGGGTCATCCGGGGCGGCGTCGCGCTCGTGTTCTTTGCTGTGCTGCTCTCGGTCGGGCTTGAGGAAGAGCGCGTTCCGCCGTTCATTCAGGACAGCCTGAGCTACCCGATCCTCGCCCGCGCCGCCGATGCCGCCACCGGCGAGGCGCGCGAAGTCAGCCGCGGCGCTGCGCCGGTTGCACCCGCCTCAGGCGACTGAACTTGATGCCTTGGCAGGGTTCGCTAGTCTGCGCCCTGCACCCATCCGTGAGGGGAGGAAGTTCATGACGCACCGCCCTGCCCCGCTCTCGCGCCGCAGATTCCTGCTGGCCTCTGCCTCGGTGGCGCTGGTGTCAGCCTGCGCCACGCAGACCGGCACGGATACACTGCCGCCCGCCTCGCTGGCGCCGACGATGACCAGCCTGCTGGCAGCGCAGGCAGTACCCATCCGCAATCTTGCGGCCGACGATCCGGGCGTCAAAGCCCTCGCCAAACGCCTCGCGTCCGCGCGCATGGCGGGGCTGGGGGAAGCCACGCACGGCTCGCATGAAGATGTGCTGCTGAAGTCCGTGCTGATCCAGGCGATGGTGGAGAACCACGGCCTGCGCTCCGTGCTGCTGGAAGCCAACCGCACTGGCTGCGCCCAGCTCGACAAGTATGCCTCTGGCGCGCCCACCGGGCTGCTCGCCGCTGAAGCAGTGAAACAGGCGCCGGTGTTCCGTATCCTGAAAACCGAAGTCATGGCCGACCTGCTTGCCTGGCTGCGCGGCTGGAACGCGGTGAACGCGGACCGGCGCGTGCGCGTGATCGGTGTGGACTGCCAGGCGAGCAGCCAGGACGCGGGCGACGCGCTCGCGGCCCTCGCCACCATCGATTCCGGCGCGGCAGACGCGATCGGCGCCGCGCTCGCGCCGATCCTGACGACCGATGCGCGCGCCGCCAGGCACGACCTGATGCTTAAGCAGATTACGTCGGCCCAGCGCGCCGAAGCGGAGGCGGCCTGCCGCATGCTGGAAGCCGAACTGAATGCCGCCGGTCTCGAGGACGCCGCCTTCACGGCGCGCCGGGCTTGGCAGGGCCTCAGCGCGTTCGAGCACGAGACCGCCGACGGCGACCTGAACCGTGCGACGCCGGAATACTGGAGCCGGCGCGATGTCTTCATGGCGGACAACGCGGTCGCCCTCGCCAAGGACCAGGCGGCGGTGTTCTGGGGGCACAATACGCATGTCGCCGGCGGCAGCCCTTCGGGCGATTTCGCAGGCTACGTGCCGAGCGGGTCGGTGCTGCGCCGGAAGCTCGGCAAGAATTACACTGTGCTGATCCAGGAGTTTGCCGAGGCGACCTTCCTGGCGATCCCGACGAGTGCCGGCAATGCGCCAGACGCGCCGCAGGTACGGATCTCGCGCACGGCTCAGCCGGGTACGCTGAACGGGTTGCTGGCGGATGCGAGCGCGAAGACCGCCTGGTTCGACCTCGCCAACCTGCCGGAAACGGACCTGTCGCGCGAATGGCGGCGGACACCTATCGGGCTCGACTGGTACGGCGCCACGGCGAGCGAGACGCCTGAAGCTTCCGACATCGTGCAAATTCCGCCAGAGTCGCTGTTTGACCTTATGGTTATCCATCCGAAACTGACGCCTGCACGGATGCTCTGACGCGCGACCCGGCGTCATGACATCCAGATGACAGGTCCGCCCTTTCGCCCGGGGCCAAAGCGAACTATATCCCGCTCCGACACTGGCCCCCCAAAGCGAGTCGGACCTTCCGATGGCCTATTTCGACAATGATGACGACAAGCCACGCGAAGAGTGCGGCGTATTCGGCGTGTTCGGGAACAAGGAAGCTAGCCTGCTGACGGCCCTCGGCCTGCACGCGCTGCAGCACCGGGGACAGGAAGCCTGCGGGATCGTCAGCTTTGACGGCAAGCGCTTCAACTCCGAACGCCACATGGGTCTCGTCGGCGAGCATTTCGGCGGCGACCTGCGCCAGCGCCTGCCCGGCCATTCCGCCATCGGCCACAACCGGTACTCCACCCAGGGCCGGCCGATGCTGCGCAACATCCAGCCGATCTTCGCCGACCTTGCCCTCGGCGGCTTCGCGGTCGCGCATAACGGCAACCTGACGAACGCGCGCCAGGTGCGCCAGCAGCTCGTCAAGGACGGCGCGATTTTCCAGTCCACGATGGACACCGAGGTGATCCTCCACCTCGTCGCGCGCAGTCCAAAGAAACGTTTCGTCGACCGCCTGATCGACGCGATGCACCAGATCGAAGGCGGCTACGCGCTCGTTGGCCTCACCGGCAAGAAACTGATCGGCGCGCGCGATCCCATCGGCCTGCGCCCGTTGGTGCTCGGCCGTCTCGGCACAGGCTATGTGCTGGCGTCGGAGACCTGCGCGCTCGACATCATCGGCGCCGAGTTCGTGCGCGAGATCGAGAACGGTGAAGTCGTTGTGATTTCCGAGCAGGGCCTCGAGAGCTTCCGCGCCTTCGCGCCGCGCCCGCCGAGCCCTTGCGCGTTCGAGTACGTCTATTTCGCGCGGCCCGACAGTTTCATCCAGGGCCGCTCGGTCTACGAAGTGCGCCGCCGGATGGGCCATCAGCTCGCCGCCGAGACACCCGCCGATGCAGACGTGATCGTGCCGGTGCCGGACTCCGGCGTGCCGGCCGCGCTGGGCTTCTCCGAAGCCTCCGGCATCCCGTTCCAGATGGGCATCATCCGCAACCACTATGTCGGGCGCACCTTCATCCAGCCGACGCAGCTCGGCCGGCAGACGGCGATTTCCAAGAAGCACAGCCCGAACCGCGCTGCGCTTGAAGGCAAGCGCGTGATCCTGGTCGACGACTCCATCGTGCGCGGCAACACGTCCAAGAAGATCGTGCAGATGGTGCGCGAGGCGGGCGCGCGCGAAATCCACTTCCGCTCCGCCAGCCCGCCGATCCTCAACCCGGATTTCTACGGCATCGACATGGCCGGCAAGTCGGAGCTGTTCGCGGCGACCCATACGCACGAAGAGATGGTGAAGGAGCTGAAGGTCGAAAGCCTCGGCTTCCTCTCGGTGCCCGGCCTCTACAAGGCGATCGGCGAGCCGCTGCGCAACAACATGATCCCGCAATTTGCCGATCACTGTTTCACCGGCGAGTATCCGACCCCGCTGGTCGACTACCAGCAGGACCAGGCGGACAAGGAACGCCAGCTCTCGCTTCTGGACGACGTGTAAAGCGCGCGCTACACGCCGCGCGATGACAAAGACACCCCGCCTCATTCTCGTCACCGGCGCCTCGCGCGGCATTGGTCGCGCTGTTGCCCTTGAGCTTGCCCGGCAGGGTGATCTTGTGATCGCCGTTGCGCGCTCCAAGGCCGCCTTGCAGAAGCTCGACGACGAAATCCGCGCGCTCGGCTCCGAGGCGCTGCTGGTGCCGATGGACCTCAAGGATACCAAGGGCATCGAGACGCTGGGCAAGGCGCTGACGGAAAAGTTCGGGCATCTCGACGGCTTCGTCGCCAATGCCGGCCTGCTAGGAACGCTCGGCCCGCTGGAGACCACTGGGCCGCGCAGCTTCGAGGAAACCATCCAGGTGAACCTCACCGCCAACGCGCACCTGATCCGCGCGCTGGGGCCGCTGCTGCACCAGTCCGACGCGCCGCGCGCGGTGTTCGTGACCTCCGGCGTCGTGCCGCGCCCGCGCGCGTTCTGGGGGCCGTATCAGGCGTCCAAGGCGGGCCTCGAAGCGCTGGTGAAAGCCTGGGCCGACGAGACCGAGAAGATGGCGCTGCGCGTCAACCTGTTCGACCCCGGCGCCGTGCGCACAGGCATGCGCGCCGAAGCGATGCCGGGCGAAGACCCGATGACATTGCCCGCGCCGGATGCGGTGGCGAAGGAGCTGGTGAAGCTGGTGTCGGCCGCGGAGACGCGCACCGGGGCGCGGATTGTGTTCCGGGATGTGGCGACGGGCTGAACACCCCAATTCCGCTCATCCCCGCGCAGGCGGGGATCTCGTGAAACAGACTGCCAGACCCGATCCCCGCCTGCGCGGGGATGAGCGGACCTTTTTTGGCCTAGTCCACGTCGGCCAGCACGGCGGCCTCCGCTGCCTCCG
>JBBSDJ010000134.1:0-7402 GCA_038249555.1 Caulobacterales bacterium | reverse complement strand
CGCCGGGCGGTTTCCTCGCGATGGGCCCGCAGCTCACCGATGGCCGCGTCGAGTATACCGACGGCACGGAAGCCACAGTGGACCAGATGGCACATGACGTTTCGCAGTTCCTCGCCTGGGCCGGGGATCCGAAACTGCAGGTCCGCAAGGAAGTCGGCCTCGCCACGATGGTGTACCTCGGCATCCTGACGATCCTGCTCTGGTTCTCCTACAAGCGTATCTGGCGGAAAGTGGAGCACTAGGGTCTGGGCGCCTTCGACAAGAATTGACAACCCCGCCCCGGACACCGTCCAAGGGCGGGGTTTTTCATTCAGGAACCTAGCATGACAAAGTGGGTTATCGGCATCATCGGCGGCTCGGGGCTCTATGCCATCGATGGGCTCGAAGACCGGCGCGAGGAGCCGGGCGTCACCGCTTGGGGCGCGCCGTCGGACACGCTGGTGCGCGGGCGGATCGGCAAGGTCGAACTCGTCTTCCTGCCGCGCCACGGGAAGGGGCACCGGCTGACGCCGACCGATGTGCCCTACCGCGCCAACATTGCCGCGCTGAAGGCCGCCGGCTGCAGCGACGTGCTGTCGATCTCCGCCTGCGGCTCCCTGCAGGAACAATATGCCCCCGGCGATTTCGTCGCCGTGGACCAGTTCATCGACCGCACCTTCGCGCGCGAGAAAACCTTCTTCGGGCCCGGCATGGTCGCGCATGTCTCGATGGCGCAGCCGGTCTGCGCGCGCCTGTCCGGTCTGGCAGCGGACGCCGTCTCTGCGGTGGGCGGCAAGGTCCACCTTGGCGGGACTTACCTGGCGATGGAGGGGCCGCAATTCTCGTCGCTGGCCGAATCCCGGCTCTACCGCAGCTGGGGCTGCCATGTGATCGGCATGACCAACATGCCGGAAGCCAAGCTCGCCCGCGAGGCGGAACTTCCCTATGCCACCCTCGCGATGGTCACCGACTATGACTGCTGGCGGGCGGAGACCGAGGCGGTGACGGTGACCAACGTGCTGGAAGTGATGCACCAGAACAGCGCACTCGCCCGCCGCGCGATTGTCCATCTGGCGGGCGTCCTGAACGAAACGCCGCGTACGCCGTCTCCCCAAGGCATTGAATCCTGCCTGGATTTCGCGCTGATCACGGCGCCGGATGCCCGCGATCCTGAATTTCTTGATAAGTTGCAGGTGATTGCGGGCCGCGCCCTCGGCAGCTAAGACACGTATTACCGTCACTGAACTGGCGCATAGATTGCTTGCTCCGGCCTGCCTCGGGGGATCTCAGAATGAGCGAAGCACAATTCTACACCTTCCTGACAGGTGGCCTCGGCCTCCTGACCGCCTTGATGACACTTGTCGCCTGGCATCTCTGGCGGATGCGCGAAGATACCCGCGCCGGCCGGATTTCGGCGCTCGGCGGCGTCAGCCACGAGCTGCGCATCAACCTGCAGCGGATGGTCAGCGAGCTCTCGCAGGTTGCGGCCAATCCGGTCATCGGCCCGGATGTCCTGCTGCCGATCCGCCATCCCCAGCTCGACGGCGTCAACGCCTCGCTGATCAATGCCAACCGCAACGGCATTGCCGTGATCGGCGTCACCTACCAGGAACTCGAAGCCCGCAAGCTGTCGCTGCGCGCCCAGCTCGCGCAGGGCAATGCGCCCGGCAACGTGCTGGACGATGCGATGGACGCCGCCATCAACGGCGTCGCCGCCCTGTACTTCTGGGAAGTCCACCACGGGGCCCTGCCAGCCGAGATCGGCCGCGTGCGCAGCTGGGATGTGCGCGACTGGATGAAGGCGCACGGCTTCAAGGCCGACGCGTTCCCCGGCATGCACCTGCGCGATGAAGTGGTCGAACGCTTGCGGATGTACGGCCTCGAACTGACCCCAAAGCCGCTGACCCACACGGCGTGGGAATACTACAACATGAGCTATGACCGGCATGCCGAGCGCAATGCGCGGGCCGAGCAACGCCGCGCCAGGCAGGCAGAGAAAGCCGAAGACGACCTGGAAGAGGCAGCCGAGGACGCAGCGGAGGACGACAAGCCGCGTGGTTTCTTCGGTTTCCGCAAGAAGCCCGCCGCCGAGCCGGCGCCGGTATTCGAGGAAGCCGATCTCGCCGAGGCAGCCCCGGAGGCTCCCGCTTATACGCCGGCCCCGCCGCCGCGCCCGCCGGAGCCCGAGGTAATGGATCTCGGCCCGGAAGCGGTGGGCGACGCGCCCAAGACGCCGAACTGACGGGCCGGGCGCATCTTGCGCGCCGGCCTGACTCGGCCTCTTCCTGATGACGTCCGTGCGAAGGAGCTTCCGCCCATGATCCGTCCGTTTCTGGCAGGCGCCGTTTTCCTGTTGGCCTCGGCCTGCGCCAGCGCGCCGGACGCGCTGACTGCGCAACAGGAAGCGGCCGAAGCCGCCACCATCACGGCATTGCTCAAGGCGCAGGACGCCGCCTGGAACGAAGGCGACATCGATGGCTTCATGAACGGCTACTGGCCGTCCGAAGAGTTGCGCTTCGCGTCCGGCGGCAATGTCGTGCGCGGGTATGAGGCGACGCTTGCACGCTACAAGGTGCGCTATCCCGGCCGGGAAGGGATGGGGGAGCTTTCGACCTCGGACTACGAGATCGACATCCTGTCCGAAGACGCCGCGATCGCCCATGGCAGCTGGAAGGTGACGACCGCTGAGGGCAGCTCGGACGGTCTCTACACCCTCGTCCTGCGCAAGATGGACGGGCAGTGGCTGATCGTTTCCGATACGACCACCTCGTCCGAGTAACACGCCGCCAAATGCCGGGTTGGCAGGCGCGGCGGCTCAGGGCAAACCTCGGCCGGCAGCCTTGCCCTGGAAAAGGAAACCGCCCGAATGGCGCGCGCAACACTGGACTACGAAACTAGCAATTCCGCCGTTGAAGCCTTCCTCGAGCTTCCCTGGGTGCGCACGGCGATCACTTCGCTGGTAATCTTCAACGCTCTCGTCCTGGGGGTCCTCACCTACCGCGAGACCCTGTCGCCCGGCATGGTGTCGCTGTTCGAGTTTCTCGATGCCGCCATCACCTGGCTGTTCGTCGCCGAACTTGCGCTCAAGCTCTACGTCTACCGGTTCCAGTTCTTCAAGGAAGGCTGGAACGTGTTCGACTTCCTGGTCATCGGCGTCTCGCTGATCCCGGGGGCGTCGGCCTTCACCGTGCTGCGGGCGCTCCGTGTGCTGAGGGTGCTGCGCCTGCTGCGCTTCGTGCCGATGATGAAGCGGATCACCGAGGCGCTGCTGAAGTCGATCCCCGGCATGGGCGCCATCCTCGCGGTGATCCTGCTGGTCATCTATGTCGGCGCAGTGATGGCCACCAACATGTATGGCAACACGGTCAATGCCGACGTGCACGAGATGTTCGGCACATTGCCGGACTCCGCGCTGACGCTGTTCCAGCTGATGACGATGGATGGCTGGTCGGACATGCTCGACACAGTAACCGAGGACGGCCACCCCTATGCCTGGATATTCTTCCTGCTGTTCATCTTCATCGGCAGCTTCGCGATCCTTAACCTGTTCATCGCGCTGATTGTCGAAGCGCTGACCGCCGAGCAGAAAGCCGCGCTGGGCGAGCAGATCGAGAATCTCGGCGTCGCGATGGAAGAGCGGCTGCAGGATGCGCCGGTCTCGGCCGAGGTGACCGGCGCCATCGAGGAGATCCGCGCCCGCGACGAACTGATCGAGGATCAGCTTGAGCACGTGGAAGAAGGACTCGAAGACGCCGAAACCGACCGGGTCGAGATGATGAAACTGCTGATCGAGATGCGCGGCGAGATCCAGTCCCTGAAGGCGATGCTGGCGGCGCGGGGCAGCTGAACACCTCGTTTTGTATTGGGCAAGCGACACACAACCGCCTGCCGGGTGAGCAAGGTTTAATCTGCCGGGAGACATGTTGAGCTTTGCTCACGCGTCTTTGAGAGGGGAGCGCTGTCCAAACGGGCGGGCAACCTGCTATAGAAGATAAGACCATGAGCCTTTGGACCAACCTTCTCAGCAGTGGCCGGCGCCTTTTCGAAAGCGGACCCGAGCCCGATATCGATAGCGCCGGGGCGGACGGCTGCGCGCCGGATCCCAACGATGTGGGCTTTACCGCCGCCGTGGTCGGGCTCGGCGCCAAGATGGCTGCGGCAGACGGTCTGGTCAGCGACCAGGAAATCATGACCTTCGCGCGCGTCTTCCGGGCCCCGCCCGAGGAGGCCGAAAACGTCCGCCGAGTGTTTATGCTCGCGCGCCAGACCGTGCGCGGCTACGAGGCCTATGCCCGCCGGATCGGCAAGCGCTACCATGACCGCCCCTGCCTGCTCGAAGGGGTGCTGGACGGCCTGTTCCAGATTGCCGGCGCCGACGGCGTCGTGACCGATTCAGAACTCGTTTACCTTCAGAATGTCTCGGATGCCTTCGGGTTTGACCGGATGACCTTCCGCCGCATTCGCGCGACCCATCTCGGGCCGGAACGCGACGATCCGTACCATATCCTCGGAGTCGCCCATGACGCCGAATTCCCGGACATCCGCACAGCCTACCGGCGCCTGATGGCGGATCACCACCCGGACCGGATCATCCAGATGGGCGCCCCGCGCGAGTTCGAGGACGCCGCCCATGCCAAGGCGGCAGCGATCACGGCCGCCTACGCGCGCATCCGGGCCGAGCGCGGCCTGCTTGTGCGCCAGGACTGACCAGTCCTTGGTCAACGCGGAATCGTGAACGACTGTCGCAGTCACCGGCGTTGACGCGCCGCCATGATGCCGCCATCTTGGTAGCTGATCGTGAGGCCCAATGGACCAGACCCTTTCTCCTTCCCGTTCGACTGGCTTGCTGGCTTCGCTTCGCGCGGGCCTTGGATTTGTGGCGCAGCTGCTGATCGGCGCGCTGCTGATCTTCGTGGCGAGCGCGGTGGCCATGATGACCGCCTTTGCGGGGTTGATGATCGCCGGCGCCGCGCTGCTGCTGCGCTACGCTGCGGTGCGCCAGCCCGTCCCCGTCCGGGTCAAGGATGCCCCTGTGACCCTGCAGGCCCGCCGCACGCCCCGCGGTTGGACAGTCGAGTAGCTTTCTTCCGGAAAGCACCTGTGTTTGACCCTGGTACCGGGGAACACTAGGTTTGTCCGCTGAGGAGCATCCCGCGTGACAGACGAATTCGAGCAAGTGATCCTGGTCGATGAGGCGGATGAAGCGCTCCGCGATGGCGACAAGTGGCAGATCCATCAGGACGGCCTGCTTCACCGTGCCTTCTCGATCTTCGTGTTCAATGCCGCCGGCGAATGCCTGATCCAGCAGCGCGCGAACGGGAAGTACCACTCTGCCGCCAAGTGGGCGAACTCGTGCTGCGGCCATCCGCGGCCCGGCGAGGCCACCAGCGTCGCCGCCGCGCGCCGCCTGGAAGAGGAAGTGGGCCTGCGCGTGCCGCTGACCTTCGGTTTCAAGAGCCGCTACGTCGCCTATCTCGACAATGACATGATCGAGAACGAGATCCCGCACCTCTATTTCGGCCGCACCGATGCGCCGCCGGTGCTGAATCCGGAAGAGGTCCAGGCGGTGAAATGGATCTCCCTCGATGCCCTCGCAAAAGATATCTCGAGCGCACCGGAACGATATGCGGCCTGGCTGCGTCATTACATCGAGGCACACCCGGCTGAACTTGCCGAATGGCGCAACCGGGTTTGATGGCTGCATAATTCCGGTGGAGTAAGCCTTGGCGTTGCCCCCGCCCGGTCTATACTGTCCCATCCAGCATTCTGTGGAGGAAACAAATGCGATTCGACACCAAGCGTCTTTCCCTGGCGATGGCTTCCGGCCTCGCTCTCGCCCTCGCAGCTTGCGGCGGCTCTGAAACACCAGCGCCCGCACCCGCGGCCGCGCCGGCCGCTGAGCCGGCTCCGGTCGAGGCCGCGCCCGTCGAAGCGCCCCCGGCTGAAACGCCCGCACCGACCGAGGCTGCTGCGCCTGCAGCGGGCGGCACGGACTACGCGTCCTACACCGGCGACGCCGCCAAGGGTAAGCGCGTCTTCGCGCAGTGCATGACCTGCCACGCCGTTGCCGAAGGCCGCAACAATGTCGGCCCGTCGTTGTATCAGATCGTCGGCCGTCACACCGGTTCGGTTGAAGGCTTCAAGTATTCCGACGCCAACAAGAATAAGGACATCGTGTGGACCGAAGAGAATCTCTTCGTTTACCTCGAAAAACCCACGGACTTCATCCCGGGCACGATCATGGCCTTCCCGGGCCTTCGCAATCCGCAGGACCGCGCGGACGTGATCGCCTACCTGAAGAATCCGACCTGATCCCGCTCGCCTATCAGGCGAATCGGACAAAGATCATGAGCCGCCAGGGGATTTCCTCTGGCGGCTTTTCTTATGCGAAGCTTTGACATAGGCTTGTGTCTACCGTCGTTTACACTTCTCGCATCGGACCTGCGTCTTGGCCATCTTCCCCTTCGTCGCAATTGTTGGCCAGGAATCCCTGAAAGACGCCCTGCTGATGTCTGCCGTCGAGCCATCGATCGGCGGTGTTCTGGCGCTGGGCGACCGGGGCACCGGCAAGTCGACCGCGATCCGGGCCTTAGCGGCCCTGCTGCCCGAAATCGAAGTCGTCCGCGGCTGCCCGTATCGCTGTCTGCCGTCTTCCCCCGCAGGGCTGTGCGGTGTGTGCGACCGCAAGGAAGCGCAAATCTCCGAGAAGATCGCAGCGCCGGTCGTCGACCTGCCGCTCGGCGCCACTGAGGACCGCGTCGTGGGCGCGCACGATATCGAAAGCGCCCACACAAATGGCGAGTAACGCATCGCGCCCGGCCGGCACGGGACCAATCGCTTGTGACCTGGGGCGCATTCCCTAAGGTCGAACTGCACCTCCACCTCGAAGGCGCCGCACCGCCGGATTTCATTCGGCGGCTCGCGGCCGGGAAACGCATCGACCTCAGCGGCGTCTTCGATGCGCGCGGCGCCTACGCCTGGACCGACTTCGCGCATTTCCTGCGCACCTACGAGGCGGCCTGCGCGGTGTTGCAGACCCCCGACGACTTCCGCCGCCTCACCGCCGCCGTCCTCGAAAGATCGGCGGCGGACGGCGTCGTCTATACCGAGCTGTTCGTCGCGCCCGACCTCTGCGGCGACGGCGACCCCTCCGCCTGGCCCGACTATCTCGCCGCGATGGCGGAAGGCGCCGCCGCCGTTCCCACCGTGACGACGCGCTTCATCGCCACCGCCATCCGCCACTTCGGCCCGGCGCGCGCCGCCGCCGCCGCCCGGACCGTCACCGCCAACCCGCACCCCCGGCTCACCGGCTTCGGCATGGGCGGCGAGGAGCGCCACGGTCATCCGTCCGACTTTGCGGCCGCCTTCGCCGTCGCACAGGAGGCCGGCCTCGGCCTCACCGTCCACGCCGGCGAGATCTGCG
>JBBSDJ010000133.1:0-7456 GCA_038249555.1 Caulobacterales bacterium | reverse complement strand
TCATCCGTCTGTTTAATGTCTCGTTGAAACAGACGATCCTCTTCCATGCCGAAGCGGTGCGAGATGCTGCACGCGTTCTCAGGGAAAGCTTTCCCGGCGAAGCGGCCTTCACAACCGGGGAGGCGCGCGCAGCGCTGCGGACCAGCCGGAAATACATTGTCCCGCTGCTCGAACATTTCGACGCGGCCGGCATAACGCTGCGGAAGGGTGATACGCGCTACACCGTCTGAGTTTGACGCAGGTCGCGGCAGCGTTACTGTGGCCCTGTCTTGGAGGTGACTGGAGTCTGGTGGCTTCCCTGGTCTTCAAAACCACGGACACGCCAACTCGGCGTGTGGTGGGTTCGATTCCCATCCACCTCCGCCGCGGCCGGCCCCTGTCTGGACAAAGCCCGCGGCCTGCCCCCAATACGTTGACACGAGACCACGGAGAGATCCCATGACCGAAGCGAAACCGGGTTTCTCCCTGACATCGTTGGCCGGAGGCACTCACGCGTTTCCGACTGGCGGACCTTCCCTCGTCGTATTCGTCAAGGAAGACTGCGAAACCTGCAACACAGCGGCCCCCGTCATCGAGGCCTTTCACCGGGCGTATGGCGACAAGCTGCAGGTGCTGATGCCGTCCCAGTCCGGCGAAGCCAGCGCCTTGTTCGCGGCACGTCACCGCCTGACATTTCCGGTGCTTGACGATGCGGGCTGCAAGACCTCCTTCGATTGGGATATTGAAATTGTACCCTCCGTTTTCTGGCTGAACCCCGATGGCTCGGTGCAGCAGCATTTCGAAGGGTTTGTTCGCGCCGAATGGCAGGCGCTCAGCGCCGAAATTGCGGCCAGCCTTGCCCTGCCGCAGGCCCAGATCGACTGGGACGCGCTTCCGGCCTGGCGGCCGGGCTGTGGCTCTCGCCATCTGTATCCGGAAATCTTTGACCGCCTCCGCGCCGAGGCAAGCGGTGATGTGTTGCGCGCGCGCCGCATCGACATTGGTGAAGCCGATGACGTTGTCGAGTTCATGTTTGACCAGGGCTTTTCCGACGGCTTGCCCCTCGTTCCGCCGACGCCTGAACGTGTGCTGAGGATGCTTGCGGGCACGCACCGTGCGCCGCAGGACCTGATCGCGGTTGTTCCGCCCAACATGGGAGAGGCCACAACCGAAAAGGTCGCGATCAATGCCGTGATGGCCGGCTGCAAACCGGAATACATGCCAGTCCTGATCGCTGCACTGGAAGCGGTGTGTACCGACGCGTTCAACATTCACGGTGTGACGGCCACGACAATGGGGGCGGCGCCGGTGATTGTGGTCAATGGGCCGATCCGGGACCGCATCGGCATGAACAAGGGACTCGGCGCGCTCGGATCGGGCAACCGCGCCAATGCCACGATCGGCCGTGCGCTGCGCCTGATCGTCGGCAATGTCGGCGGCGGAAAGCCCGGCGGCGTCGAGCGCTCCACACTCGGCAATCCGATGAAGTACACGATGTGCTTTGCGGAGAATGAAGAGCGCTCGCCCTGGCCGCCCCTGCATGTCGAACGGGGATTCAACAAGGAAGACTCGGTCGTCACCGTCTTTGCGATGACCGGTGGCCCGGTGCACATTGTCGATCAGGAATCGCGTGAACCGCAACAGGTCGCAGGCTCCATCGGCCTTGGCCTCGAAAGCGTCTTTCTTCCTAAGCTGCGGAATTTGCCCGTGGACACACTTCTGGTCGTTTGCCCCGAACACATCGACACGATGATGAGCCAGGGCCACTATACGAAGGCGCAGCTGCGCGCGCGGATCCAGGAGGTGACGTCGCGCCCGCTGAGCGAGATGGTGGCGAGCGACACATCAGGCGCCGGCATCCCAAAGGCGACCGCGGAGAAAATGGGGGCGGACAAACTCAAGGCGTCCGCGCCGAAGTTTGCGGGCGATGAGTACATTCACATCGTCGTCGCCGGATCCGACGCCGGCAAGTTCAGTTCGGCCTTTCACGGGTGGGCAACGGGCGAGATCGGATCGCAGTCGGTCTCGCGCAAGATCGATTTGGGCTAGAGACTTTGCCGTGACCCGGTATGATCAGACTAATCCTGAGCAGAAGAAGGATGCAAGATGACAACAATCCTAGACCCGACCGATGAGCGAAAACCCGTCGCCCGGCAGGTAACAGCCAGAACGGGCACGCTGAGCGGCACAATCGGGCTTCTGGATATCCGCAAGCCGCGAGGGAATGTTCTTCTCGATGAGTTGGAGCGCCAGCTCAAGGCTGCAGCGCCCGGTGTGACCGTCAAGCGGTTTACCAAGCCCACGTTCACCAAGCCGTGCCCGGACGATATGCGGCGCGATATTGCGGGCCAGGTAGATTATCTGGTCGAAGCGCTGGCTGACTGAGGTTCCTGTACGACGTGCAGTCTGCACGACACAGTCTGGTTTGAAATCCAGGGAATCCCATCGGTCTCCATCGCATCGTCCGAGTTTGATGAGGCGGCAGATTTCCAGCGCAACGCACTCGGCATGCCGGAGGCGCGCTACATTCTCGTGCCGCATCCAATCCAGGATGCAACGGACGATGAAATGCGTGCAAAGGCACAGGCCGCGCTGCCCGCGATCCTCGAAGCGCTTACCCGCTGAATCCTCGGCCTTCCGGGAGCGGCGCGACGCGCTTCGAGGCCGCCTCAAAAAGTAAGACAAGCCGAGTTTTTCAAGCGCGCTTCCAGTACCGAGGCGCAGAGCTAGCAAAAGAGAAGACGATGCCTGCCATCTCCATGACACCGACGGAAGTTTCCGACTATATCGCCCAGGCCGGGCGAGATGCGTGGCTCGTCCCGGATGTGCCGGCGAACACGCCTCGGCGCAAAATCGCAAAAGTCGGCGTGATCGGCGCGGGCACGATGGGCGGCGGCATCTCCATGAACTTCGCGTCTGCCGGCATTCCGGTCTTGATCCTTGAACAAAAGGCGGAGGCGCTTGATCGCGGGATGGAAGTGGTCCGCGTCAACTACCAGCGCAGCGCTGACAATGGCCGTTTTCCTCAGAGCGAAGTCGCCGAACGCATGGGTCGCCTCGCTGGCACCATGGAGATGGAGGCCTTGGCCGATTGCGATCTGGTGATCGAAGCTGTGTTCGAAGACATGGCATTGAAGAAGCAGATATTCACTGACCTTGACCGAATTCTGAAGCCCGGCGCCATCCTCGCAACCAATACCTCGGCGCTCGATATCGATGAGATCGCGAGCGTCACGAAGCGCCCGCAGGATGTGATCGGGCTCCACTTTTTCTCGCCCGCGAATGTGATGAAATTGCTCGAAATCGTCCGCGCGGATCATACGGCCAATGACGTGATCGCAACCTGCATGGATCTGGCCCGGACCATCAACAAGATCGCGGTGCTGGTGGGGGTCTGTCCGGGCTTCGTCGGCAACCGCATCCTGTTTGCGCGCCAGGCGCAAGCTCAGAGACTTGTCGCACAAGGCGCGATGCCCTGGGACGTGGATGCCGCACTGAACAAGTTCGGGTTTCGAATGGGGCCGTACCAGATGTCCGATCTGGCCGGTCTCGATATCGGTTGGAAGAAAGGCGCGAAGACGGCAAACCCGATCCGGGATGCGCTTTGCGAAGTGGACCGACGGGGCCAGAAAACCGGCGCAGGCTATTACGATTATGATGAGAGCCGCCGCCCTATTCCGTCAGACGTCACCGCGAAGATCATCGCAGAAATCACAGGTGTTTCGGCCGGCAGCGCGCCAGGCCCGGATGAGATCATTGCCGACTGCATCCATCCGATGATCAACGAAGGCCTAAAGATACTCGAAGAGAAGAAGGCGCAGCGCGCCTCCGACATCGATATTGTCTGGCTGAATGGCTACGGCTGGCCCGCCGACAAGGGGGGACCGATGCTCTACGGAGACATGGTTGGCGCAGAAGCGGTTCTGGCTACGTTGGAGCGCCTCGGAGCGTCGGACGGGCGGTTTGCCCCGTCCGCAACGCTCAAGCGCCTGGCCAGGGATGGCGGCCGGTTCACCGACGTGCAGCCTGGTTGATGAACGAGGCGGCACGGCCGTTCGCCGGCGAGTACGACTACATTGTGGCCGGCGCCGGCTCGGCCGGTTGCGTCGTTGCCAATCGTCTGTCGGCTGATCCTTCAAAAAGGGTGCTGCTGCTCGAAGCGGGCGGGCAGGACAACTGGATCTGGTACCATGTCCCGGTCGGCTACCTGTTTGCGATCGGCAATCCGCGTTCCGACTGGATGTTTGAAACCACGCCGCAGCCTGGCCTGAACGGGCGGGCCCTCGCCTATCCGCGCGGGAAGGTGATCGGCGGCTCGTCAGCCATCAACGCCATGATCACCATGCGCGGCCAGGCCGCGGACTATGACGCCTGGCGCGATAGCGGGCTCCCAGGTTGGGGATGGGAAGATGTTCTGCCGGTGTTTCGCGACATCGAAGACCATTTCCTCGGTGAAAGCGAAGTGCACGGCGTCGGCGGGGAATGGCGCGTTGAGGCGCCCCGCGTACAGTGGCAAATCCTCGACGCGGTTCGCGACGCAGCGCTGGAAATGGGAATCCCCAAAACGCCGGACTTCAACACGGGAGACAATGAAGGCTCCGGCTATTTCCACGTCAACCAGAAGGCCGGACGCCGCTGGTCTGCCGCGCGGGGCTTTCTGAAGCCCGCAAGAAGCCGCGCCAACCTGCGTCTGGAAAGCGGCGCGCTGATCGAGCGTGTGACGATCACCGATGGCCGGGCGTCGGGACTGATCTTCAGGCAAAACGGACAGCGATTCACAGTGGCCGCGCATGCGGAGATCATCTTGTGCGCGGGGGCAATCGGCAGCCCGCAGATTCTGCAGCGCTCCGGCATCGGCCCCGCGCCGGTTCTGGCGCAAGCGGGCATCGCGCCGATCCTGGATTTACCGGGCGTTGGCGCCAATCTTCAGGACCATCTCCAGCAGCGCGCCATCTACAAGGTTTCAGGCGGCGAAACGCTCAACCAGATCTATTACGCCCAGTTCGGCAAGGTTCAGATGGGTTTGGACTATGCCTTCCGCCGGCGCGGCCCGTTGACCATGGCGCCGTCACAGCTCGGCATCTTCGCGCGCTCGGATGAAAAACAGGCGCGGGCCAACGTCCAGTTTCATGTGCAGCCCTTGTCGCTCGACAGGTTTGGCGAGCCCTTGCACCGGTTTCCGGCCATCACCGTGGCCGCCTGCAACCTGCGCCCGACATCGCGGGGGTCAGTCAGGATCCCGTCCGGCGATCCCGCCGCTGCCCCGGTGATTGACCCGAATTATCTTGATACGGACGAAGACAGACAGATTGCCGCCGATGCGATCCAGTTGACGCGGCAGCTTATGCACCAGCCCGCACTGGCGCGGTTCAGTCCTGACGAATTTGTTCCTGGTCCCTCGTCGGCTGGCAGGGATTTGTCTCAAATTGCCGGCGATATCGGCACTACAATCTTCCACCCTGTGGGCACCGCGAAGATGGGGCGCGGCGATGACCCCATGGCGGTCGTCGACGCCAGGCTGCGCGTGCGCGGGCTCGAGGGGCTTCGGGTCATCGACGCATCGGTGATGCCGCAGATAACGTCCGGCAATACAAATACGCCGACGATAATGATCGCCGCCAAAGGCGCGGCAATGATCTAGGCGGCTTCGTCGCGCCTTGTTTTCAAGCCACTCCGGTTGAACGGCTCGCGCCAAACCACCCTTTCAATTCGGAAAGACACCCCCTCCCGAGTTTGGCTCAATCGCCGAAACAACTCCCCGGAAATGCACGGCTGACTTCAGTGCTTCGCGTCCGGATCCCCCATCGTCAGCCTTGCCAAAGCGCACCCCGCGACGAGGGCGCAATTCCGCTGCGCACATCCTGCTTCCCTGAGACTGGCGGAGAGGGAGGGCGTCGGCACTCGACCCACTAGACACCATGGCCCTGTATTTTAATACTTTTTTTATGTAGCGCGTAGCGGTTTGTGCAGCAATTTGTGTAGCAGATCGACAGCACTGCAGGGTCTTCGGATTTCTAGGCGCAATTCAATAGGATCACTTACCCAAAACCCACTGGTCCAAAACTTGGGACAGGTCACCTTGACCAGGTCATCGACGGCGCGTGTCGAGATGCACTTGATGTAGGCATCGCCGACATTCTCCCAACTCGTGACAAGATTTTATGACCCGCGCCTCGAGCTGACCACCGTCCTCAATCCAGCGTCTTCGATTCTGGACTCCCTTGCGCGACCAACACTAAGCTTACGTCCCAACAAAGACCTGATCGCTCACATTGAAGGACAACTCGAGCTATCGCAGCTGTAAGTTCGATAGCGAATATAGGATCCTCATCGATCAACTTTTGAAAATTTAGAATCTGAACCGGCTTCGGATTATCTGTATCCATCCGCCAAGGGCCGCTGCGTGACAGGATCTGGGGCGAAGTTCAGGTGATGTGCTTGCTGGCGTCTGGCGCTTCGCTGGTATCGCGGTGGACTTCCTCGCGGATCAGTCGGGTAGTGACTTCGTCGAGGTAGCGGGCGAGTTCGGAGCTCAGTTCGCGGTACTCGGGCCAGAGCACCTGATCTACAAACTTCTTTGGAACGCGCAGCATGATGGTCGTCGCTCGTTGCCTCGCGAGCCGGTACGGCTTCAGGCCGTAGCGGCGGCACAGTGCCAGGAACAGTTTGCGCGACCAGACGTCTGGCAAGGAGAACTGCATCTCGATGGCGGGATCACTCTGTTCGAACTCAGCGAGGCGGGCGCGGATGCGCTCCAGCCCGGCTTCGGCCGCCTGCTTTTCTCCCGGCGTTCCGGCCCCGGCGAACAAGGCTTCAAGCTTGCGGAGCTTTTCGCGAAGCTGGTTTTGGTCGTTCACGGCGATTTCCAGTGCCAGGGTAGTAGCTCGTCCAGCCTGTTGATGGGCAGGTCGTTGATCCGTGCAAGGACATCGGCGAGCCAGGCCTGGGGGTCGACGTCGTTCAGCTTGGCGGTGGAGATCAGCGTTACCATGAACGCGGCCCGTTCGGCGCCGCGCTCCGAGCCGGCGAACAGCCACGATTTACGCCCCAGCGCAAAGCCCCTGAGCGCCCGCTCGGCGGCATTGTTCGTCAGGCAGATCCGGCCATCCTCGAGGAACGCGGTAAAGCCGGCCCATCGCTTCAGCATGTAGTCGATCGGCTCAGCCAGCAGAGAGGCGCGTGACAGCCTGGCCCGTTCGGTCCGCATCCAGTCCTCCAGTTCGTCCACCAGCGGCCGGCTGTCTCGTCGGCGCCGGCCCTCGCGCTCGCTGGCTGCAAGTCCGCTGATTTCGCGCTCGATGTCGAACAGGGCGTCGATGCGTCTGACCGCCTCCAGCGCGATCGGTGAGATCGGCTCGGTGTTCTTCCGGCGCTTTGCATTGGCCGCGATATCGGCGAGCACGAAGAACTTGCGGCGGGCATGCGCCCAGCACAGGGCCTGGGTCAGAGGCCCTGGGAGACGATCTGCCTTGAACAG
>JBBSDJ010000132.1:0-7458 GCA_038249555.1 Caulobacterales bacterium | reverse complement strand
GCGAAGTCCTCCTCGCCACCCATCGAATCAGAAGTCGGTCAGCTTGGGAATCCCGGTGAGTCTAATTTACTGCGCATTGGTATTAGTCCTGATCCGTCTTCAGTTCCCACGCTTAGGCCGGTTCGAAGTTGAATTTTGCCATAGAAGGTTGGGTGTCACACCCCATGCACCTTCGATGCTGACAGATCGCGGAGCGATCTGATCTGAAACCCCCTCAGATACTGGGATTTTCCGGCTGGTATGCCGTGTACAAAGTCCGTGTACGGCGATTACGCCGGGCAGAGTTTGTCCGTCTGGATTCAAGGCGTCGCCACTGATCCGGCCTGTACACGCCCGCTGCCGGACCATGGCGGCCGAGACCAGTCTCTGGAACGCCCGTCCGGCCAGCGGAAGAGCTACCCGCAGCCGAACTCCGGCAGGCGCACGGCGGATCGCTTTTCGCGCGTCGGCTGAAGACGATGGGTCAGAATCCGACTGGGATCGAAACCGGAAACGGGCTAACCTTCCTACTGGATTTTTTGAAGCGGCAATCAAGGACACCCGACATGGAGCCCGAACCCGAACTCGTCTACTCGTCCCGAAATGGAAAGGTCACCCGCGACGGGATCACGGTCGAGATCTCGGTCTACAAGTTCGAACACGACACCGAATGGCAGCTCGAAGTGGTCAATTCGAAGGGTACGTCGATCGTCTGGGATGAAGCGTTTCCGAGCGTCGATGCCGCCTTTGCCGCCTTCGAGGAAGTGGTGGCCGAAGAGGGCATGACCGCTTTTCTTGACGACGCAAAGGTCATCCCGTTCCCCAAAACCTGACGCGCGTCGCCTTCGCCCGAGCGACCTCGCTCAGCCTTGCAGGCTGTTAGCCATCGATGGCTAGGACTGGCTAGTCGCGCTCGCGCGATCGGTCGCGCTCATCGAGTTTCGCGTTCTCGCGTAGTCTGGCCTGCAGCCCAACGCCGCCCGATGGCGTGGACGAGGCTCGTGCGATGAGGCCCAGCATGTGCTGCGCCGAGGCAAGGACGCGGTCGGTGGACGGGGCAGGGGCAGGGCGCGAGGCGATGTTAGTGACTTGGCTTTGCGCAGGCGCGCGGGCGGCCTGAACACGCGCCCTCGCCAGATCAAATCTGAGCGTGCGGGCTTCCTGCTTCCAGGCCTCGAACAGGGCCGCGCGCTGGGCCGGGCGCTTGGCTTGCCGTGTGCGCAGGGCGGCCTGTTCCATACCCTTGGGGGTTCGGTAGCCGTGAGTGTCTGCGGCCTGCTCGATGGCCTGCCGGCGCTTCGAGAACGCACGCTCGATGTCGCGAGGGATCGCCTTCAGGCGGAACGTTGTGCCGTAGCGATCGACGGCGTGGCCGCCGCGTTCGAGTTCATTGGCGAGGTGGGCGCGGTAGACGGCGCCGGCCTCCTTCTGGGCCTTGTAGAGGTCGCGGCTCACAAGGCTGCCCCAGCTGCCATCCCGGCGCGGCGCTGAGTTGAAGATGAATGCATGGGTGTGAAGCTGGGGATCGAGATCGCGGCTGGTGTGATGGTGGAACCGAGCGATGGTGAGCCCGGCGACCGGCTCGCGGATTGCGCCGCCCTTGCCGCGCCGGGTGAACGCGTGATTGTCTTCGAGATGGGTTGTGGCGGCGCGTACCGCGTTTCGGTGTGCAGTCTCGATCTTCGCGCAGTCGGCTTCAGGCGCGAGCGCCCACATGACCGAGACCGACTTTGGCGCAGAGAAAGTCATGTCCCAACCGGGCGCGTGGGACTTGCCGATCTGCGTGAGACGCGCGCCGGTTCTCGGGTCGAGCCCGTTCAGCATCGCCTCGAAGTCGCGCTTCGAGACCGGGCCTTCGAGCGCGAGGCGCTCCGCGCCGCGCCCGGCCCATTCTCCATCGGCTTCCGCCTCGGCCTGCTGCTCGCCCTTGCCGGTGTAATACTCGTCCGACGCCATGTGCTTGAAATAGCTGACAGCGGCGGCGACCGACTTGCGCGCCGAGATCGAGGCGACCATCAGGCGTCGAAGTCCTCAGGCTTCGGTTTGCGGATGCGGCAGAGGTCGTCGGGCGTCAGGAGGGGCGTGGCTATCAAAGGACGTCGCCCGCCTGGACGTCTGGGCGGCGCGTTCCCGGTCGTCCAGGCGGCAGGTACATGCGCCTCGCGCATGGGAGGCAGATCGACATAAGGCAGGTCGACCTCGTGATAATCCTCGCCGATCCCGACCACCAGCACCCGCACGCCTCTGCGCCTCGGCCCAAGGCGCGAGGCAATCTCGGACGGCGTGATGACGGGCCGGGTCGATGGCTGCATCGATATCGACTTGCTGTGCTTGCCCCCGGAATAGCTTTCGCTGCGCACAGGTTTCTCGATCTCCTGAACGCCGAGCGCGCGGCTGACGTCCTCGGCGCCTTCGCCGACATTCATCCGGCTGATGATGTGCGTGCCGATCATCGAGGTCCAGGAACTGGTCTGGTCGCGCCCGTACCGGATGCGGATCTGCGAGGTGTCCTGCGCGGTCAGCACCACGCAGACGCCCTTCGACCGGCCAAGGTCGAGAAGGGCGGAGAAGTCCTCCATCTGCTCGAGTTGCGGAAACTCGTCGAGGAAGAGCCAGACGCGCCGCGTCGTGCTTTCAGAAAAGGACGGGCTGCCGACGTGCGAGGCGATAAGTCCGATGAGCCCGCTGATCCAGGCGTTCGACAACTGCGGATAGCGTCCGTCGCGCTGCACGACGATCGGCACCGTGGGTTCAGTTTCGGCAAGCCAGCGCGACACGGGAAACAGCTTGTCATTGCTCTCGTCCCACGCTTCGGCGAGCGCCTCGATACTGTGCAGGTGGGCCTTGAACGTCGTCAGGATGCTCATGGTCGTCTTGCTCGAGGGTTCGCTGAGGAGCTGGACGGCGGCCGGGTGATGCGAGCGGGCAAGGCCGAGCAGGGCTTCCGGCTCGAGGATGGCGCGGGCGTAGAGATCAGCCCAGGTCCAGGCGCCCGGCTTCTCGGCCTGCAGACTGACGACGCAGGTGACGAAGACCTCGCGCGCGGCTTCCGACCACATCGGGTCACTGCTTCGCGGGATGAAGCGGGACGCGAGCTCGCGGGCATCCTGGCGCGTGCGGCAGTCGGCAGCGACATGCCAGACGGCAGAGCGCGCGTCCTGCGGCGCAAGGAGAATGATGTCGCCCGGCAGATCGCGCGTCATGTCGCCTTTGGTGTCGAGCACGAGCACATGGTCGCCGCGCTGCATGGCGGCGAGGATCAGTGACCGAAGCGTCTGCGTCTTGCCCGACCCGACGCCGCCGGAAATGAGGAAGTGACGCGTCTCGCGGTCCCTGCTGAGCAGAAGGCCTGGCGGAAAGGCGAGTCCCTTGCCGGACAGACGGATTTCGGCGCGCCCAGCGCGTTTCAGCTCGGCGCGCGCCTTGCGGCCTCGGTGCAGTTTGGAGCCGCGTGTGATCTTAATGGGCGGGAGTTGGCGCAGGGCGCCCCCGAAGGCGGCAACACCGGCGACAAGCGACAGGAATGCGCCGCCGCTGACCAGAGCGGTATCGCGTTCGAACCGGCCGGTCACACCTTTGCTGCCCAGCGCGTCCTCGCACTTTGCCCAGGCATCGACATCCCGAGGGAAGCCGATCATCGCCCCGTGCCTGACCTTGAAGCAGAATTGAAGGCCGTCCGACGGAAACACCGCAGCTGGCGCGCCGGGCCGGGAAAAACGCACATGGTTCTGTTCGAAGCGTGTCTGCAGGGTGATGGCGGACACGGTTCCTGCGATCGCACTGGCGACGAGCAGACTGGCAATCAGCTGTCTATTCATGGCTGCTTCCATGGGGCTGGACCTGGCCGATGAGCGCCGCGAGCAGGGCGTCGAACATCGACTCGAGGCGAGCCAGCGAGGCAGAGCCGGTGTTGGCTGTCTTGGCGACCGACTGCAGGTCCTGACTGATGGCTGCGAGCTTTCGCTCGATTTTCAGCAGCCGCTCGGCCTGCGTGAACGGGTCGCCGTCGGTGAGCCCGGAGCGGATGAGTTCGCGGGCAACACCGGTCGGTGTACCCGAAATCCGCCTTGCGCGTTCGGCAAGATGATCGATGTCGCTCGTGGCTAGACGGATGGAAAGCGGCTGTGTGGGCTCAGCCATGGATGACCCCGTCGCGGTCCGTATACGGCGCTTCGCACTCTGCCATCCAGCTGAGGACAGCGCGGCGCCGGTAGCGCACGGTCTTGCCGAATTTTAGGAAACGCGGACCGCCGCCCCGGCAGCGCCAGGTCGTCAGCGTGCAGATCGGAATACCCGTAAGCCTCGAGACGGCAGGGGTATCGATCGCTTCATCGAGCCAGCCAGGATTGTCCTGCAGGATGTCGGCGAGCGCCGGAAAATTGTGATTGTGCGTTGTCAAGACCTCTACTCCTCTGTCCGAGTGAGCGAAGGCCAGCACAGCGTACGCAGGCGAAAAAGAAAAAGATTCCGATCAAATGTGAGCCATCCAGCGCAATTTGTGTCGATTGTTCGCGTACCAAATGATGGGATCGGCGCAGCGCTATCGTGGCGCGGGAATGCCGTCTACGGACAGTCCGGTTTCGGACGACTGTGGCGCTCAATGGACTGACGCGCGATGTCGCGCAAGTCCTTCATTCTTCGTTCGAGCGTCGAGAGCGCGATAATCTTCTCTCCTGGAAACTCCCGCGCGAGCTGCGCATGCACAGCAAGCGCGATCTCGTTGCCATATCGGTCGGGATTGGTGAGGTGAAGCGATGTCACCAGTTCCTGGGCGCGCGGCCAGAAGTCCGATTGCGGGCGGCCGGGTCCGGTGTTGCAGGAATCCGGCTGCTGGCGTGGCGTCCTGCCCCTCCCGCCTTCAGGCTGCTCTGCGGGCAAATGCAAGTCATTGTGCAGACCTGCAAGCACGCACCATTCGCCGACGAGGCACTTTGCCACCAGGATCTGGTCGAGGAGGTCGCGGGCAGGTTCGCTGAAGCGTTCGATCGGGAGCTCGACCAGCGCGTCGCAGATCGCGTCAAGCTCGGCGGCGGTCTTAAACGGTCGCGGCTCCAGCGGCAGCTGTTTCGCCTGCGCCAGCAACCACGCAACGTCCCGTCGGCATCCGTAGCGGTACTGCCGTCCGATGAACCCGGAATGGCCGCGTTCGAGGAATTTGAGGTCCATGGTGGACATGGCCGGCACGGCGAGAGTTTGCACGCGCGCCCAGGCGTCATACCCGTATCTCGGCGGCGCAGCGGGGCCTTCGGGCGGATCGAACGCGCCGGCGAACAGGTTCCACGCGAGCGCCTGCAGGACCTTGTCTCCTGGAAAGTCCGGCTCCATCCGCTGGAGATCTTCCGGCAGTTCCGAGAGCCGAAAGAACCGTTCTTCCTCGGCAAATGACAGGTAACGCTGTTGCACAGCTGGCTCCGCGGCTTCTGCCAAGGGTGGAAAGCAGGATTGGTGCCAGAGAGGGGGCTCGGAATCGCACCAGCGCCGATTGATTTTGCGCTGGGTCAGGGCTTGGTGTGACAGCCATTTCTTTTATGTGTCGTTGGTGATACATATCGCGGCTTCGAGTATTACCAAGGTTACAAAATGGCTACTCCGTCTACGCCTCCAAGCGCCGTGCGCCGCGCCCTGCGCAAGCTTGGCGAGGATATCCGCGATGCCCGCCGCAGGCGCAAGCTGACGATGTCGATCGTCGCGGCGCGGGCGTTTACGTCCCGCAAAACGCTGCAGCGGGTCGAAGCAGGCGACCACGGTGTCAGCATCGGCATCTATGCCTCGGTGCTGCAGGCGCTCGGCCTGCTGGACGGACTGGCCATGCTCGCCGATCCAGCGAGCGATACCGTCGGCCTGTCGCTTTCGGCGGCAGACCTGCCAAAACGCGTGCGGACGCCGAGACCATGAGCGAGATCGAGGTTCATGTCTCGCTCGGCGGCGATACCCGCCGCGTCGGCACGCTGTTTCGCCAACCTGCACGCGACCGGGAATCGCTGACTTTCCAGTATACGGACAGCTGGCTCGCTGATCCTGCTCGCTTTTCGCTGGAACCGGGTCTCGCCATCGGGCGGGGCCTGTTCCACCCGGGGGAGGGGCGCGAAATGTTTGGCGCGATCGGCGACTCGGCGCCCGACACATGGGGCCGCCGCCTGATGCAGCGCGCCGAGCGGCGCCGGGCGGCAGGTGAAAACCGCCGCCCGCGCACCCTGCACGAGGCGGATTACCTGCTCGGCGTGTCGGATGTCTCGCGCCTGGGGGCGCTGCGCTTCAGGCAGCCGGGCGATCCGGAGTTCCAGAGCCCGCCCAGCGCCGGTGTGCCGGGCTTTCTCCAGCTCGGCAGACTGCTCGCCAGCGCCTCGCGGATCGAGCGGGGCGAGGACACCGAAGATGACCTTGCGCTGATCTTCGCGCCCGGTTCATCGCTCGGCGGCGCCCGGCCGAAGGCGTCGGTCGCCGATGCCAGCGGCGCGCTGGCAATCGCGAAATTCCCGAAGGAGAGCGACGATTACAGCCTGGAAACGTGGGAGCATATCGCACTGACCCTTGCGGCGCAGGCGGGCATCCGCACGCCGCGCCACGCCCTGCAGCGCGTTGGCGAACGTGCGGTGCTGATCTCCTGGCGGTTCGACCGTGCAGGCGACGTGCGCATTCCGTTTCTCTCGGCCATGTCGATGCTGCAGGCGCGCGATGGCGAGCGGCGAAGCTACCCTGAGATTGTTGACGAGCTGACCCGCCACGGCGCCAATGCCCGTGCGGACGCTGCCGAGCTCTTTCGCCGGATGGTGTTCAGTATACTGATCTCCAATGTCGACGACCATCTGCGCAACCATGGCTTCCTCTGGTCGGGCAATACGGGCTGGGCACTGGCGCCCGCCTATGATCTCAATCCCGTGCCGGCCGAAGTTAAGGCACGCATTCTGTCGACGAATATCAGCCTCGACGAGGGGACGTGTTCAATAGCCCTGGCGATGGAGCAGGCAGGCCTGTTTGGGCTGCCGGACGCCGAAGCTCGCCGGATCACGGCAGAGGTTGCAGGGGCCGTATCCAGTTGGCGCATCGTGGCGGCTGCAGCGGGAGAGACGCGAGGCAGCATCGACCGCATGGCCAGTGCGTTCGAGCATGATGATCTCGAGGCTGCGATGCGGTTGCTGTAGTAAGAAAGCCGGATAGTTGTCGTCACAGACAATGGCCACGATTGTAGGGGTCGCAGGCGTCGATCGGCGCGCGTCGGGGTTACTGGCAAGTCCGTTCGCCACACTCGCAGCCTGAAGTCACTTGCGCTAACGTCTGGCACGTCAATGGCGAAGTTGGGCGCGATGGCAGCCACTCGCGTTCGGATAGCAGCCGACAGTCGTTGTTTAGGTTTCTAGGACGCCCGCCATGCGCAGCCGGTTGCCCCGGGCCCGGTGGCGGGCGTCCTGGAAAGCTCAAGGCCTGACGCGCGGGTGGCTGGCACTCTATGGAGATTTGAAGCGAACGCCGGGTTCGACG
>JBBSDJ010000131.1:0-7482 GCA_038249555.1 Caulobacterales bacterium | reverse complement strand
CCGCGCCCCGGACCGGACATCCGGGGCGCTTCTTTTCCGCGGCGGCAAGCTCAACTGTCGCGGCGCCCCAGCTTGCCATCCCCGCCCGAGGGGGTATCAGTCTTCCCGGCAGATTTTGAACAGATTTCCTGAGGAGCGCCGGGGCATGAACAAACTGATCGAGGCACTGGAAGCGAAACGCGACCAGGCGCGGATGGGCGGCGGGCAGACCCGTATCGACAGCCAGCACGCCAAGGGCAAGCTGACCGCCCGCGAGCGCGTCGCCGTCCTCCTCGATGAGGGCAGCTTCGAGGAATACGACATGTTCGTCGAGCATCGCTGCTCGGACTTCGACATGCAGAACCAGAAGATCCCCGGCGACGGCGTCGTCACCGGCCAGGGCACGATCAACGGCCGCCTCGTCTATGTCTTCTCGAAGGACTTCACCGTGTTTGGCGGATCGCTCAGCCTCGCGCACGCGGCCAAGATCGTGAAGGTCCAGAAGATGGCCGTGCAGAACGGCGCACCCGTCATCGGCCTGTTCGATGCCGGCGGCGCCCGCATCCAGGAAGGCGTCGATTCGCTTGCGGGGTATGCGGACATCTTCATGGAGAACGTGCTCTCCTCCGGCGTCATTCCGCAGATCTCCGTCATCATGGGCCCCTGCGCCGGAGGCGACGTCTACTCGCCCGCGATGACCGACTTCATCTTCATGGTGAAGGACACGTCCTACATGTACGTCACCGGCCCGGACGTGGTGAAAACCGTCACCAACGAGGAAGTGACCCACGAGACGCTCGGTGGCGCCTCCGTGCATGCGAAGAAATCCGGCGTCGTCGACGGCGCCTTCGAGAACGATATCGAGGCGCTCACCCAGATGCGCCGTCTGATCGATTTCCTGCCCGCCTCGAACCGCGAGCTGCCGCCGGTGCGTCCGGTACACGACGAGTTCGACCGTCAGGAGATGAGCCTCGACACGCTGATCCCGCCGAACCCGAACACGCCCTATGATATGAAGGAGCTGATCACCAAGGTGCTCGACGAGGGCGACTTCTTCGAGGTCAGCCCGCAATTCGGCGGCAACATCATCTGCGGTTTCGGCCGGATCGAAGGCTCCACAGTCGGCGTCGTCGCCAACCAGCCGATGACGCTGGCCGGCGTGCTCGACATCGACGCCTCCCGCAAGGCCGCGCGTTTCGTGCGTTTCTGCGACTGTTTCAATATTCCCATCGTCACCTTTGTGGACGTTCCGGGCTTCATGCCCGGCACCAAGCAGGAGTATGGCGGCCTGATCAAGCACGGCGCCAAGCTCCTCTTTGCCTATGCCGAAGCCACTGTGCCGAAAGTCACCGTCATTACACGGAAGGCCTACGGCGGCGCGTATGACGTGATGAGTTCCAAACACCTGCGCGGCGACGTGAACTACGCCTGGCCGACCGCCGAGATCGCCGTGATGGGCGCCAAGGGCGCCGTCGAGATCATCTTCCGCAAGGAAGCGGGCGACCCCGAAAAACTCGCCGCCCGCACCAGGGAATACGAAGAGAACTTCGCGAACCCCTATGTGGCCGCGAAGAAGGGCTACATTGATGACATCATCATGCCCCATAACACCCGCCGCCGCGTGTCAAAGGCCCTCCGTACCCTGAAGAACAAGAAGCTCACCAACCCCTGGAAGAAGCACGACAACATTCCGCTGTAGGCACTCTTGCTGCCAAACAGCAATACTCATCCTGAGCGAAGTCGAAGGATCGGCAGCACTGAACGCACCTCCGGCTTGGCCCATCCTTCGACTTCGCTCAGGATGAGTCGAGTCGCCTGCCAAACGTGTGGGGCGGGATCAAATCGCGTTTCCGTGCATGTGCCGCGCCTTCCCACCTCCGCCGCAATATGCCACCAATGCCCGCAACAAGGCCGCTGCACGAGCGGCCCGGGCGGGAAGGTATTCGACATGATCAACCGGTTTGGCTCCACGGCGCTCGCGGCGCTCTTCGTCCTGGGTGCCTGCGCGCATGAGGCGAAGGCGCCGCTGGCAGAGCCGCAAGTGGCCACCGAGACCTTCTCCGTCCGCCTGTTCGACAAGACGCTCGGCCAGCTTGTCGCCACCACGACAGGCGACACGGTCAAGGTCGATTACGAATACCGCAACAATGGCCGCGGCCCGACGCTCGCCGAGACGATCAAGCTCGGCGCGGACGGCCTTCCGGTCAGCTGGACCATCGACGGGGCGACCACATTCGGCAACGAGATCCACGAGACCTTCGCGCTCGAGAACGGCGTCGCCAGCTGGACCGACACGACCGGCTCGTCGACCGCCGCGATGACAGAGCCGACAATTTACCTGCCGCAGAACGCCTCGCCTTATACACTGGCGGTCTATGCCGGGGCGCTGCTGGCGGACGCAGACCTCTCCTTGCCGGCGTGGCCCGCCGGCGCCCTGTCGATGAGCCCGCTGGAAACCGTCCGCCTCGACGGCGCGGGCGGCCCGGTCGACGCCTTTGCCTATGCCCTCGTCGGCAATGATACGGACCCCAGCTATTTCCTGCTCGATGCGGGAGGCGATCTTTTTGCCCTGATGTCGCCGCGCTTCGTCATCGTGCGCCAAGGTTATGAGGAGGCCGACGACCAGCTGAAGGACATGGCGACCCGTCTCTCCACGCAGCGCCTGGAGACGATCCAGTCCGAGACCGCTCACCGGTACGACGCGCCGCTGGCCATCACCAATGTCCGCCTTTTCGATCCGAAAGCGAAAGCGATGACCGCGCTGTCGACCGTCATCGTCGAGGACGGCTTGATCAAGTCCGTCACGGCGGGCACGGCCGATACCGCCGGCGCCTATGTGGTGGACGGGCAGGGCGGCTCGCTGATCCCGGGCCTCGCCGAGATGCACGGCCATGTTGGCGAAGACGACGCGTTGAAGAACATCGCCGCCGGCGTCACGCTGATCCGCGACATGGGCAATGACAATGCGGTGCTCAGTGAACTGATCACCAAGATCGACGCCGGCACGCTCGCCGGCCCCCGCGTGGTCCGCTCCGGCTTCATCGAAGGCAAGAGCCCGTTCAGCTCCAATAACGGCATCCTCGTCAGCACAGAGGAAGAAGCCCTCGCCGCTGTCGACTGGTATGCCGACCAGGGCGATTTCTGGCAGATCAAGATCTACAACTCGATGAACCCGGAATGGGTGCCGGCGATGGTGGAGCGCGCCAAGGAACGCGGCCTGCGCGTCTCCGGCCACGTGCCCGCCTTCACCAATGCGAACACGATGATCGAGGCCGGCTATGACGAGATCACGCATATCAACCAGCTGATGCTGGGCTGGGTTCTGGCACCGGAAGAAGACACCCGCACGCTGCTGCGCCTCACCGCGCTGCAACGCCTGCCGAAGGTTGACCTCAATAGCGAGCAGGTTGCCCATACGCTGGACCTTATGGCGCAGAACGGCGTCGCCATCGACCCGACCTTTGCGATCCATGAGGCGCTGCTGATGTCGCGCAATGGCGAGCTGCAGGCCGGCATGGCGGATTATGTCGCCAACATGCCCGTTGCCGTTCAGCGTCAGGCCAAAGAGGCCTGGTCCGCCATCGGCAGCCCGGAAGAGGACGCCGCCTACAAGGGCGCCTTCGACCAAATGGCCGGCACAATCAAACGCATGAAGGATCGCGGCATCTTCATCGTCTTCGGCACCGACCTCGGCGGCGCGCTGACGCTGCACCGCGAACTGGAACTCTACCAGAAGGCCGGGTTCACGGCGCCCGAAATCCTCGCCCGCGCTACCTTCGAGGCTGCCGACTATATGGGCCTCGGCGCCGAACTCGGCTCGATCGAGCCCGGCAAGAAGGCGGACTTCTTCCTGGTGCCCGGAAATCCGGTGGACGACCTGAAGGCCATCAAGACCATCCGGCTCGTCTCGAAAGGCGACACCATCTATTTCCCGAGCGAGATCTATCCGCACTTTGGCATCAAGCCGTTCACGGACGTTCCGGTGGTGACCGCCCCGGCGGGGGAGTGAAACGGGCCTAGGCCCGCATCAGTTTTCCCATCGCCTGCGCGGCCTTCACCGCCCAGGGCTTGGCGGAGGGAAACACTTCCGTGACCGAGAAATAGATGTGCACCATGCCTTCGGCGACCATCAGTTGGGTGGGCACGCCGGCGGCCTGGAGGTGTTTTGCCATCTCCACGCCTTCGTCATGCAGTACGTCGATTTCGGCGGGGGCGATGATCGAGGGCGGCAGGCCGGAGACATCCGCGCCCAGGAAATTCAGCGCGGGATCAGCAGGGTCCGAGGGATCCTGGAAATATGCGGCGACGAAGTTGTCCATGCCTTCGGTGCCGAGCAGGCTGTTGTTGCGCGTCTCGCGCCCCGCCTTGATCTCGTCCGTCAGCGGAGGGCCCATCACGACGCCCGGCACAATGGCGAGCAGGGCCTTGATCGACGGGCCGCCGCTGCGCTTGGCGCGCAGCGCGCAGTAGAGCGCGAGGTGCCCGCCGGCACTATCGCCCGCCACGCCGAGCCGGCTGGCATCGCCGCCGAACTGGGTGGCATTCGATCCGGCCCAGCGCAGGGCCGCGAAGCTGTCTTCATGCCCGGCCGGGTAGGGATGTTCCGGGCCCAGACGATAGTCCACCGCCGTCACGATACAGCCGCTCTCGCGGCACAGCAGGCGGCATTGCGCGTCATGTGTCTCGAGGTCGCCCATGATGAAGCCGCCGCCATGGAAGTGCACGATCACCGGGAAGGGACCTTTGCCCTCTGGAATATAGTGGCGCACCTTCACCGGACCGGCGGGGCCGGGGAAGCTGGCGTCCCGGATCTCGCCGACCTTCAGCTGCGGCGCGGTCGGTTGCAGCATCCGGTACATCGCGCGTGTCTCGGGGATCGTCGGCGGAGTTTCCGGTACTACGGCGAACTGCGCAAACAGCGGCTCGAACTCGGGATGCAGGCGCTTCAGGATGTTCGGATCGGGCATCGCGTTTCACTCCGGTGGTCTGGTTTCTTGTAAGGCTGCAAGCTGCGCCTTTACCGCCACGGTATGCAAGCCAAACTTCGCCGCCCCGTCTGCGAGTTTTATCACTCCGATTGATATACGGTCCTGCAAAACGCGAAACCGGCGCGTGTGCCATTGCTGCAGCCAGCCGTCTGTCTGCTTGCCTTGCTCCTCAAGAATCGGCAAGCATGCTACATTCTAACAATACTGCGAGTTTCGGAACCGCCATGGCTAAGTCAATACCCATACTTGGAAAGCCACCCGAAGATTCGGGGGCCGGCGGCGCGATCGATCCGTATGCGAACCAGCTGGACAAGGTGGGCAGCCGCAGACGCATCCTGCGCGTCTGGCAGACGGCCTATCTCGGCGGACTCGGCAAACACGTCCAGTTCATGCAGTTCGGTCAGGCGGACCTGCGTCCGCTGATCTGGCTGCACTCGGTCGACTATCCAATGGCGCCGCCCTGGGGGCTCTGCGTCGATGCAGCTGACAAGGGCTTCAGCATCGTCTCCGTGCGCCGCCCGGGCTTTGGCGAGACGAGTCCGGTCTCGACGCTCGGCGAGGAAGTCCGGTTGCTGTCGGATTTCCTGGAGGAAGCTGAGTTCGAGAACGCCGTGCTGATCGCCGAAGGCACGGCCCGCCGGGCGGGGCTGAGGCTGGCCCAGTCGAGCCGGCGGATTGCGTTCACGCTGCTGGCCCGGCCCGCCTATGCTGCGCCGAACTTCAACAACATAGAGCCCTGGTTTCGCGACCTGATCATTCAGACCGTTCAGACGAACGCCGGCGCGCGTCTGGCGCTGACGGCGATCTCGCAGATCGGGCGCCGTTCCGGCCACCTGTCACTGTACGAGAATTTCCTGAAGGTGGAGAGTGATACCCAATTCATCCACAGCCAGACGCGAGACCTCGGGGAGGCCTGGGCCTGTGTCTGCGCGTTGAAGCCCGAGACCTTCCAGCGCGAGCTGCGCAGCCTGGAGTCGGATCCGTCCCTGAAACCGGGCGCACTGGTAGGCTTTCCCGGCATTGCGGTCATCGGCGCGGACACGCAGGCTGAGTGGCGCACCAGTTTCGAGGCAAAATCTGCCGAACTGGGAATCCAGACGGCGATCCTGCCGGCCGGCAGCCTGTTTGCGCTCTACCAGAATTCGGGCGCCCTGCTGCAGCTGATTGAAGACCGCGCCTGACGCGCCCAATATCAACTTTGCGGCACTTCCTTCACGCTGGTTGCCAAAACTCGTCATCGGTTTAATCACGCCGCTGATCAGTCATGACCAATGCTTCGATTCTTTTCCCTGCGCCGGCGGATTCTCCGCGCGGAAATGCGCTCGACGAAGTCGGCGACAAGAAGCGTGTGCTGCGTGTGTGGCAGTCGGCGCGGGTCGGGCCGTCAAAGCGGCTGGTGGAATACATGCAGTTTGGCGCCGATCATCTCAGACCGTTGATTTTCCTGCATTCCCTGGAATACGCCAATTGTCCGGCCTGGGGATTCTGCGTCGATGCGGCGGAAGCCGGCTTTGGCACCTTCGCTGTCCGCCGGCCGGGATTCGGCGCTTCGGACCGGGTCGGTGCGGTGGACGAACAGGCGGCGCTGCTCGGGCACTTCCTCGATGAGGCGAAGCTCGAAAATGTCGTGCTCGTCTCGGTCGGATCGGCCTGCCCGGTAGGCTACCGGCTGGCGAGCGCCTCGCCGCGGGTGACCTATTCGGCCTATGTGAACTGCGTGTTCAACCGGGACATCCTGATGGAGTTTCGCCCTCAATGGTTCGGGCCGATCCTCGTCCAGGCCCTGCAGAACCCCGCCGGTGCGCGCGTTTCGCTGGAGGCGCTGCGCCAGATTACCCGGCGGATCG
The DNA here is from genome assembly GCA_038249555.1 of Caulobacterales bacterium. Lineage (GTDB taxonomy): Bacteria > Pseudomonadota > Alphaproteobacteria > Caulobacterales > Hyphomonadaceae > Hyphomonas. Next base: position 668 of record JBBSDJ010000131.1, on the reverse strand, counting down.
GGGCCCGGCGGTTCTATGAGACCGTGACCCAGAAGAGCCCCGGCGACATGGAATTCGTGAGCAGCTTTGTGCGCGATATCGAGGCGGCCTGGGCCATCGGCTCCACCATCCATTCGGACACGTTCCGGGACGAGATGCGCTATTCTCTCAGCGATGATCCGTTCCTGGCGGACGGCGTGTTTGCCAGGATGAGGGGCATTGCGCTCTCCGGCGCCGAGACCACGCCGACCTGGAAGTCCGGCTTCGAATCCGAGTCGAAGCGGGTGGCGATCCCCTTCGGGTATCTGCCGAGCGGGGACATCTTCGCGGCCTATCAGTCCGGCGGCGCGCTGCTGGAGCTGCTGCGCGAATGCGCCTGATCCGGGCGCTTTGACCCCCGTTTGAACACAGGCCTTAGCAAAGCCTTACCGCGCAAGATTCGCGCCTGCTGTGTCCTGACGGATACAGACGCAGCCTAAGCCGATGAATTCGTTCGGATTGCGCGCCTCTGCCGCGCATTACAAATTGCTCAGTTAACGAACATTACCATTTTGGAAGGAGCCTTCCACGTTCAGACTCTGTCAAGTCTCGGCGCCCACGCTTCGCATCAGGCCTGATGGGAGGCTTTCGGATAACGGTACAAGGACAGACAGGATGAAGAAGACTGTGCGCTGGGGCACGGACATCGG
>JBBSDJ010000130.1:0-7623 GCA_038249555.1 Caulobacterales bacterium | reverse complement strand
GGACCCGGCCTTTGCGCGCTGGACGCGGGCGAACCTGCATCCGCACAAGGTGGCGGGTTATGCGTCCGTCACGGTCAGCCTGAAGCCGCTTGGCGTGGCGCCGGGGGACGCGACCGACGCGCAGATGATGCTGGTGGCAGACCTTGGCGAAAAGTACGGGTACGGAGATATTCGCGTCAGCCATGCGCAGAACCTGATCCTGCCGCATGTCGCGCTGGATGACCTGCCGGCGGTGTATGCTGCGCTGGACGCGGCTGGCCTTGGCGCCGCCAACGAGAGCCGGATCACCGACATGATCGTCTGCCCGGGGCTCGACTATTGCAACCTGGCCAATGCGCGCTCGATTCCCGTGGCGCTCGCTGTGCAGAAGGTGTTCGCGGACCCGGCCTACGAGGAAGACATCGGCAAGCTGCACATCAACGTGTCCGGCTGCATCAATGCCTGCGGGCATCACCATGTCGGCCATATCGGCATCCTCGGCGTCGACAAGAAGGGCGAGGAATTCTACCAGATCCTGCTCGGCGGGCGTGCTGACGAGAAGGCGGCGCTGGGCGAGATCGTCGGGCCCGGCCTGAAGGCCGATGATGTGCCGGCCGCCATCCACCGCGTGGTCGAGTTCTACCGGGCGGAGCGTACGTCGCCCGCCGAGAAGTTCATCGACACGCTGGAACGCCTCGGCCATGCGCGCTTCCAGGAGGCCCTCTATGCCGCTGGTTAAGGGGGGCGCCGAGATCGCCAATGACTGGACTTTCGTGCCGGATGGCGCGGCGCTGCCGGTATCGGGCCGGTTTTCGGTCTCCTTTGGGCGGTACCTCGGCCTGAAACAGGGCCAGGAGAACGGCCCTCTGCCGGACGGGGTGCGCCTCTCGCCGGTGGATGATCCGGCCCAGCTTGAGCCTTTCCTGCCGGATATTACCCTGATCGAGGTCGATTTTCCCCGCTACACGGATGGGCGCGGCTTCAGCCAGGCGCAGCTGCTTCGCCGCCGCTACGGCTATTCTGGCGAGATCCGGGCGGTCGGCCATGTCCTGCGCGATCAGATATTCTACATGCACCGTTCAGGCTTCACTGCTTACGAAACCCGCCGCGCCACCGTATCTGAGGTACTGGAAGCGCTTGCCGAGTTCACTGAGGCCTACCAGCCTGCAGCCGACGGCCCGGGAGCCGCCTTCCGAAAGAGAACCGGAGCCTGAGGCGCATGCCCTTCGATACCCTGATTGAAAGCCCGGCGACCGATCCTGCGGTCCGGCTTGCGCGCCTCAACGGCGAGCTGCGTCAGGCCTCGGCGCAGACCATCCTGCGCGCCGCCATCGTGCGCGAATGGGTGGGCGACCTGACCTATGTGTCGAGCTTCGGCGCCGAGAGCGCTGTGATGCTGGCGCTGATCGCCGATGTGGATCCCGCGCTGCCGATCCAGTTCATCGATACCGGCATGCACTTTCCGCAGACGCTGGACTACCGCGACGAGATCATCGAGAAGCTGGGCCTGACGGGCGTGCGCACTCTGGTGCCGGACGAGGGCGAGCGCCGCGCGGAAGATGCGAAATCCATGCTCTGGAAATCCAATCCGGATGCCTGCTGCGACCTGCGCAAGGTGCGCCCGCTGGAACCTGCCCTGAACGGCTATTCGGCCTGGATCACGGGCCGCAAACGCTTTCATGGCGGCGCCCGCATGAGCCTGCCGGTGTTCGAGTTTGCGGCGGGGCGCTACAAGGTGAATCCGCTGGCTGGCTGGAACCAGGACGACGTGGACCTGTTTATCGAACAGCGTAACCTGCCGCGCCATCCGCTGGTGGCGCAAGGCTATCCCTCGATCGGATGCTGGCCGTGCACGCAGCCGGCGGACGATCCGAACAACCCGCGCGCCGGCCGCTGGGCTGGCCAGGACAAGACCGAGTGCGGCCTGCACGTCGAGCGCAACGAGCGCCCGCGGGTTTTTTGATCCACCCTGTTTGTCTGTAGACGGAAGAGGCGCGGGTTTTTATCCGCGCCTTTTTCTTTTGCCTCGCCCCACGCTAACCCTCCCCAAAATGGGGAGGGGACCGGTTGCATTGTCTTGCAGAGCTCGCTCTTCACAAGAGCTGACATGTCCCCTCCCCATTTTGGGGAGGGCTAGGGTGGGGGAGGCGAGAGACCACGTCTCGCATTCCACACATGGCTCAGCGCTATCGCCCCTGCCGTGGCCACGTTCACGCTGTCGAAACCGTCCGTCATCGGAATACGCACCGGCCGGGCCCGAGCGATCAGTTCGCGCGGCAGGCCGGGGCCTTCGGCGCCCATGAGCAGGGCGACGCGCGCCGGTACCCTAATCGCGGGCAGGGGCTCGGCGTCGGCGCGGGGTGTCAGGGCCCAGACTTCGTGGCCGGTCGCTTCGGCGGTTTCGATCAGCGCGGCGCCCATGCCGCCGTGCGCGAAGGGCAGCCAGAGCGCGGTGCCGGACGAAACGCGGATGGCCTTGCGATAGAGTGGATCGCAGGATTCCGAATCCAGCAACACGGCGCTCGCGCCGAACGCCGCCGCGTTGCGAAAGCAGGCGCCGACATTGTCGTGGTTCGACAGGCCGGCGAGCAGCAGCGCGGTGGACGGACCGTCAGCAGGCAGAACATCTGCTGCTGCGCGGGGCGCGCCCTTTAGGCCGCAGGCGAGCACACCGCGGTGCATCGGGAATCCCGCCACAGAGTCCATCACGCCTTGAGATGCGACATAGACGGGCACATTCACGGGCACGCGCGCGAGCAGGTCCGCCAGAGGCTCCAGCCGGGTCTCGCAGAGGAAGAGGCTCTCGATGCCAAAGCGGCTCCGCGTCAGCACCGTCTCCAGCGTGACCTTGCCTTCGACGATGAAGCGCCCGCCATGCCCGTTCGTCAGGTCGCGCTCGCGGATCGAAAGATAGGGCGCTAAGCGCGGGTCGCCGGGGTCAGTCACATGGAGAACGGGCATGGCGCCACCCATGCCCGCTTACGCAGAGCGCTTCAATCGCGGGGATCTCAGTTTGTCAGCACGCCGATGAACGCGCCGGCGATCTCGCCGCTGGCGAGGTCCACGATGTAGGCGTTCTGGCCGACCGAGACCCACTGGTGGCCCGCCGGGGCCGGCGGCAGGCCGTACCGGTCCCAGTCTCTCAGATTGGCCGTGCGGTATTCGGGCGGCAGGATCTGGCCCTTGCCCCAGAGGGTTTTGCCGGACGGGAGCGTCCCGGCCTCCTGGGTGGACAGGGCGACCGGGTGGGTCTCGCCTTCCGGGAAGGCCGGCGGGTCTGCAAAGGCCGGAGCCGCGCCGCAAAGGGCGGCGGCGAGCGACAGCGCAGCGAGTTTGAGCAACATAGCCGGGTGCCTTCCGTTCCTGCGTGATTCAACGCAGCGGCGGCGACCTGGTTCCCGTTCAGTCCCCGACTGGCAGGCCCTGTTCCTTGGCGAGGCGCTTCATCGTCTTCTGAAGCTTTTCGAAGGCGCGGACTTCGATCTGGCGGATGCGCTCGCGGCTGACGCCGTACTGGTCGGACAGTTCTTCCAGTGTCTTCGGCTCATCGATCAGGCGGCGCTCGGTCAGGATGTGGCGCTCGCGCTCGGAGAGATCTTCCATCGAGCGGGTCAGCAGTTCCATCCGGCTGTCGAGTTCCTGGCGGTTGGCAAAGGTCTCGGCCGTGCCGGGTTCGTCATCGGCCAGCCAGTCCTGCCATTCCATGTCGCCGTCCGCGCCCATCGGCACGTTGAGCGAGGCGTCGGAGCCGGACATGCGCCCGTTCATCGAGTAGACCTCGGCGTCGGTGACGTTCAGCTTCTCGGCGATCAGGCGGGCCTGTTCCGGTTTCAGGTCGCCCTCGTCGAGCGCCTGCATCTCGCCCTTCAGGCGGCGCAGGTTGAAGAACAGCTTTTTCTGCGCGGCCGTGGTGCCGAGCTTCACGAGGCTCCAGCTGCGCAGGATGTATTCCTGAATTGCGGCGCGAATCCACCACATCGCGTAGGTGGCGAGGCGGAAGCCCTTCTCGGGGTCGAATTTCTTGACGGCCTGCATCAGGCCGACGTTGCCTTCGGAGATCACTTCGGCCATCGGCAGGCCGTAGCCGCGATAGCCCATGGCGATCTTCGCCACGAGACGAAGGTGCGAGGTGACCATCCTTTCGGCGGCCTCGGTGTCTTCCTGGTCGCGCCATTGGCGCGCCAGCATGAATTCCTCGTTTTTCTCGAGCATCGGGAACTTGCGGATCTCACTCAGATACCGGCTCAGTCCTTGTTCTGGACTAAGGGCGCCAGAGCCCGCTTTGATTGGCGTGTTCGCCATGATTCGTCCTCCTGTACTGGGCAGGTCCCGTCAGCGGCGGCCCACCTCTTGATCCTGGATCTTCCCCGGCACCTTAGCCCTGCATGGCAGCAACGTCGCCGCCGGAGAGGCGCAATTCATTCATCGCGCTTCTGCATAAATAGGAAATGGGGCGAGGGTGTGGAAGAGGTCCCGGCATCGCAATTTTTTGCGGCCGGTCAGCTTTCAGGGAGGATGCGCCTCTCCTCAGCCATGTAGGAAGCCGAGCGCATCTCGAACAGGCGGCTGGCGGTGCGCTGGAATTCGAAGGCGCCATCGCCGTCGATGTAGAGGCGGTCGGGCTCGGCGGCGGCGCTGGCGACGAGTTTCACCCGGGCCTCGTAGAGCGCGTCGATCAGGCTGACGAAGCGGGCGGCCTCGTTGCGCCGGTCCGGGGTCAGCAGGGGGATGCCTTCCAGGATGAGGGTGTGGAAGGTGGCGGCAATCGCCAGATAGTCGATGGAGCCGAGCGGGCGGGCGCACAGTTCCTCGAAGGTGAAGCGCGCGACGCCGGCCGCTTCGCGGGCGACCTCCAGCTTGCGGCCCTTGACAGTCAGCACGCAGTGCTGCGGCTCGGCGCCGAGGGTCAGGCGGGTCCAGGCCATGTCGAGCGCGGCGGCGCTGTCGGCGCCGAGCGGGGCGTACCAGACCGGCGCCTCGACCAGCCGGTCGAGCCGGTAATCGCGCGCCGAGGCGAGTTCGACCACGTCGCAGCGCTCCTTCAGGCGCTGGATAAAGGGCAGGAACAGCGCGCGGTTTATGCCGTCCTTGTACAGATCATCGGGCTGGCGGTTGGAGGTGGCGACCACCGTCACGCCGTGGGCGAAGACCGCGTCGAACAGGCGCGCGAGGATCATTGCGTCGGCGATCTGGGTCACCTGGAACTCGTCGAAGCAGAGGAGGCGCGCTTCGCTCGCGATCTGCCTGGCGACCGGCGCAATCGGATCGTCGCCGGCGTCCTTGACGCGCCAGGGCGAGCGCTTGCGGTCGGCCTCGCCCATCTTGCGCCAGACATCCAGACGCTCGTGCACCTCGGCCATGAACTCGTGAAAGTGGACACGCCGCTTGGGCGAGATTTTCGCCTCGGCGAAGAACATGTCCATCAGCATCGACTTGCCGCGCCCGACGCCGCCCCAGAGGTAGACGCCGCGCACCGGTTCCGGCGGCTTGCTGAACAGGCCGCGCTTCTGCGGCGCAGACAGGGCGCGGGCGAGGTCATCGAGGCGGCTCGCGGCTTGTGCCTGCGCGGCGTCGCCGGTCAGCGCGCCGGAGGCCACCCGCTCGTCATAGCGTGCCCGGACGGCTCCCATACGCGCCTCAGCCAAAACGGGCCGCGGCCTGCGCCACGAATTCGCTGAAGGTTTCCGGGCGCACGAGCAGCGTGGCGATCACGCCTGCCACCGCGCCGCCAAGGTGCGCCTCGTGGCCGATGATGCGGTTCTCGCGCATCGAGAAGGCATAGCTGATCGCGACATAGAGGATGCCGAACACGATGCCCCACATCGGGATCACGAAAAAGGCGAGCAGGACGGCGAACGGCTCGAACATGCAGAACGCGAGTACGATGCCGGACAGGGCGCCCGACGCGCCCGCCGCGCGGTAGTCCGGCGAGTTCTGGTTGTGGATGTAGGCCCACACGCTGCCGCCGATCAGGGAGGCCAAGTAGACGATGGCGAAACCCACGCCGCCGAGCACGTATTCGCAGATCGGTCCGAACAGCCAGAGGCCGTACATGTTGAGCAGCAGGTGCGGCCCGTTGACGTGAAGGAAGCCGGAGCTGAGGCCCCGGTACCATTCGCCCCGCTCGCGCATCGGGCCGACCCAGAGGATGTTCTGCTGCATGAACGCGTCGTTCCGGAACGCGATCAGGCTGGCGATCACATTCAGAACGAGAAGGCCCAGCGTCACGGGCGAGGCGATGAGGCTGTCCATGAGGTTACCTTGCTGCGCGTGGGCCGAAACGACAAGCCGCCCGGAAGCAGTCTCCCGGGCGGCTTAGCAATCAGAGGCGGTGGCCGGCAAGCCGCGGCGGTCAGGCGGCGCGGGCAGGGCGGCGGGCCGGAACTGCGGCACCGGCGGCGGGCATCAGTTCCATGAAGAAGTCTTCGAACGACTCCGGCCGCTGGATGAAGCGGTTGAAGGGCAGGTTCGCCTTGAATACCGCGTGCGGGTGGATGTTGGCGCCGCAGCGGGCGGCGGAGGCAACGGCCTGGTCACGGTTTTCCATCGAGGAGACGACGGCGATCCGGTACTTGCCCATGTTGGCGACGCGGGCGATCGTCATGTCGGCGTCCATGCTGTCGGGCAGGCCAAGGTCGAGCACAACGAGATCGAAGCGCTCCAGACGCAGGCGCATCTCTGCAGCCATCAGCGTCGGTGCCATCACGAGGTCAACCTGAACGCGTGCGCGCGCAGCCTTGTCAGCCGCAATCGCCAGCATGTCGCGCACCGGCTCATGATCCTCAACCCACAGAACTTTCATCTACAACTACCTCGATCAGGACACTGGCTGGGGGGCTGAAGCGTTAAGCGGGGCCCCGTGATGAGTTCACCTTGCCACGCCCGTCTTGCACCTTGGTAAATCGAAGCTTTCTGAAGTCTTTAAAATGGCCCCAATCGCAACTTTTTTGCCGCCTTCCTCGATTTATCCTCTCTCTTTGCAGGCCAGCCCCCCGGCCCTATGCTGGCGGCGTGTCACATGAGAGGCCCATGACCGACGACATCGCGCCCCCCGCCGCCAAAGCCCGGTCGCTGGACGCCTTCCTGCCGGCCGGGGAGCGCACCGACGCGCATATCGTGGACGTGCTGATCGAGGAGCGCTGCCCGAAGCTGCGCGCCAGCCCGGCCTGGCCGGTTGCCCGGCCGTTGCTGTATTCCCTGCTCGGCTACGGCAAGGCGCGGGCGATGGCGGACGAGCTGGTCCAGCTGACCGGGCGGCAATCTTTTGACCGGCTGTCCGGGCAGCTCGCCTTCGACATGACCGTGTCCGGAATCGACCGGCTGCCGGCCACCGGGCGCTGCATCGTCGCCGCGAATCACCCGACCGGCCTCGCCGACGGGGTCGCTGTCTGGGACCTGCTGAAAAAAAAACGCGACGACATCATCTTTTTTGCCAATGCCGATGCGGTGCGCGTCAATCCGCGCTTCGAGGATGTGATCATCCCGGTCGAATGGGTTGTCGCTAAACGCTCCCCCGCCAAGGCGCGCGAGACGCTGAAGCGGGCCGCGGACGCGTTCGCACAGGAAAAGTGTGTCGTGATCTTCCCGTCGGGGCGCCTTGCCCGGAAGGTCGAGGGGCGGATGGAGGAGAAGGAGTGGTTCCCG